>CAIKLM010000001.1 GCA_903828235.1 uncultured beta proteobacterium
AACGTGCTGTAGGCAACATCTGGAGATCTCGCCGCATGCAACGCCGCAAGTCGCGCCGCCACCAGCTCGCCGCCCGCGCCCGCTGGCGCAACGCCGAAGCCCGCGCCCAGGCCGAGCGCGACGCCGGCATCCCCGACCGCGATCCGCCCTCCGACTACCGGCAGCCCTGCACCATCGACCTGCGCGGCGCCGGTGGCCCGCTGCTCACGCTGGAGCCGCGGCTCGGTTACCTGGCCTGGCGCCAGCTCGACGAGTCTGGCCAGGTCACCGACTGCGCGGCGCTCAAGACGCTGCTGCACCGCCTGGCCGACAGCCTGCCGCGCGAGCTGCGCGCCATGGCCCGGGCATGACCGCATCGTCAAGCGCCGCGATGTCTCGCCACGGCGAGACAAGAAACCGCCGCACCGATGAGACACAACGGCCCAGAATCCCGGTCGGATCAGGTAGGTCGTGAAAGACCGCCTGATGCCACCTCCTCCTGAGCGAATGCTCTTCACGGCCCCGCGGCGCAAGCCCCGGGGCCGTTTTCTTGAGGCCGCGCCACCCGCATGTACAGCGTCAGCAAGTCAGCCACCAGCGCGCGCAACGCCGCGGTGGAGATGCGCTCGCTGGTGGGCAGCACCGTGCCGGTGGTGACTGCCAAGGCACTCACCTTCACGGTGCAGCGCGCCCAGGCCGACATCAAGGCCGAGATGCCGCGCGTCTTCCAGGGCGGCGCCACGCCGTACACCCTGAACGCCACCCGCATCGAAACCGCCACGGCCACCAACCTGGTGGCCCGCGTGGCCGTGAAGGACCGCAGCTCCAACAACGGCACCCTGCCCGAGGACTACCTGCTGCCCCAGGTGGATGGCGGCCGCCGCAAGGAAAAGCGCTTCGAGCGCAACCTGCGCTACGCCGGCGTGCTGGGCTCGGGCCAGCGGGCCGTGCTGGGCCGCAGTGTGCCGGCCAACCTGCTCACGCCGCAGGGCAACCTCAAGCGCGGCGAGATCCAGCGCATCCTCACCGCCACGCGCACCGCTTTCGACCCCGCCCAGCGCAAGACGGGCAGCGCCCGCAGCCGCAAGAACGCGCGCAACGCGCCGTACTTCGTGGGGGGGCTGGATCGCGTCTCCATCGTCGGCGGCGAGCTGTCGGTGAAGAAGGGCGCCATGGCCCCGGGCGTGTACCGGCGCGAGCCCGGCGGCGGCATCCTGCCCATCCTGGTGTTCGTCCGCAAGCCGCCCAGCTACCGCCCGCGGCTGGACTTCGCGGGCATCGCCCGCCGCACCGCCGAGCGCGAGTTCGCGCGCACCTTCCAGCGGCTGCTGGCCGCTGCCACCCGCTGAGGCACGCACGCCCATGGCCACACTCACCGAGCTGCAGGCACGCCGCGCGCTCTACCTGGCCGCCGAGGCCAAGATCCTCAGCGGCGCGCAAGAGTACGAGATCGCCGACGGTGGCACCCGGCGCCGGCTGACGCGCGCCGACCTGGCCGAGATCCGCGTCGCCATCGAGCAGCTCGACCGCGACGTCGCGGCGCTGACGCCCGGCGCGCGCCGACTGTACCGCCTCGTGCCCGGCAGCCGCTGATGCGCCGCACCCTCGTCGACCGCCTGGTGGAGCAGGTGGCGCCGCAGCATGCCCTGCAGCGCTACGCCGCCCGCGCGCGTATCGAGCTGCTGCACAACAGCCTGCAGGGCGCGTCGGCCATGGACGACAGCGGCTACACCAGCACCGCCGGCGGCGACAGCTTCCTGACCCGCTGGTTCACCCAGCCGCGCAGCGCAGCCGCCGACACCCTGCGCCGCATCGGCGACCAGCGCGGCCAGGCGCGGGCCCTGGTGCGCAACCACCCGCTGGCAGCCAGCGCCATCAACACCAACGTCGCCCGCGCCATCGGCACCGGCCTGGTGTGGGTACCCATGCCCCACCTGAAGACGCTGGGCTGGACGGTGCAGCAGGCCAAGGCCTGGGCCGAGGAGGTGAGCGCCGAGCACGCCATGTGGGCCGACAGCACCGCGTGCGACTACTACGGCGACCAGACCTTCTACGGCCTGCAGGACCTGGTCACCCGCGCGCGCCTGGAAAGCGGCGACTGCTTCAGCCTGCTGCCCGACGGCGCGCCCACGGCCCAGCAGCCCTACCGCCTGCGCGTGCAGGTGCTCGAGGCCGACCGCGTGGGCAACCGCAACAACGTCACCGACAACGGCGAAGTCTCCGGCGGCATCCGCCGCGGTGCCGACGGTCTGGTCGACGGTGTGTTCGTGTACCGCCAGCACCCGGGCTCGCTGTACTTCGGCAAGGGGAGCCCGCTGTACGAGGGCGACTGGATCGTGCCCGTGGGCCCCAGCGGCCGGCGTCGCATCCTGCACCACTTCAAACGCCTGCGGCCCGAAATGCCGCGCGGGGTGAGCTACCTCGCGCCCGTGATGGGCCTGTTCAAGCTGCTGGGCGACTACACCGACGCCGAGGTCAAGGCCGCCGTCGTGAGCGCCTTCTTGACCATGGTGATCGAGACGCCATCGGGCACCGGCGCGGCGCCGATCTTCGGCATGCAGGGCGCGCCAGATGCCGGCGGCGCCGGCGCTGGCCAGCAGGCCGGCGCGGCCGACGTCGAGCTCGGCCCGGGCGCCGTCATCGCGCTGGGCAAGGGCGAGAAGGCCAACGTGGTGAACCCCGGCCGCCCCAACCCGGCCTTCGGCCCCTTCGTGGAGGCGGTGCTCGACCAGCTGGGCGCCGGCACCTTCATCGGCAGCGAGCTGCTCCTGAAGAAGTTCAGCACCAGCTACACCGCCGCGCGCGCCGCCTGGCTGGATGCGTGGAAGCACCTGCTCGACGTGCGCACGCAGACCGCCGTGGACTTCTGCCAGCCCGTCACCGAGACCTGGCTGGCCGAGGCGGTGGCCAGCGGCCGCATCCGCGCGCCGGGGTTCTTCAGCGACCCGCGCATGCGCTGGGCCTACTGCCGCGGCGCCTGGCACGGCGACAGCCAGGGCAGCCTGAACCCGCGCGACGAGGTCACGGCCTTCCTGGACGCGGTGGATGGCGGCCTGACCACGCTGACGCGTGGCAGCTGGGAGCTCTTCGGGCAGGACTTCAACGGCGTCGTCGAGCAGCGAGCCGCCGACGAGGCCGCGCTGGCCGCGCGCGGCATCACCCTGCGCCCGCGCGCCGGCGCGCCCGCTGCGCAGCCCACCCGCGCGCCATCGCCCGGAGCCGCCTGATGGCCAGCAAGATCAGCACGCTCGGCGAGAGCCGCGACCTCGAGCTGCATCAGGGCGCCAGCCTGCGCCCGGTGCGCCAGTACCTCACGCGCCGGCCCACGCCGACGGCTGATCCGCAGCCCATCAACCTGACCGGCGCGCAGGTGCGCGGGCAGATCCGCAAGACCGCGCTGGCCACCGCGATCGTTGCCACCTTCGGCACGCGCATCGCCACCGTGCCGGCCGAGGGCTGGATCGAGTTCTGGTTGACCGACGAGCAGACCGCGGCCATCCCCTGCGGCGACGAGATCACCTCGCCCGAGTCGCTGTACGCCTACGACATCGAGGTCGAAGACGCGGCGGGCAACGTCGACGTCACCCTGTCCGGCGCCGTGCGCATCCGCGCGGGCGTCACCCGCTGAGCAACCGAAAGGCCACCCCATGAGCAAGAGCAACAGCCTCGAGAACAGCTACCTGCTGCTGCTGTATAACAACACCAACATCGCCAACGTCGGCGACGCCACCGGCCTGCGCGGCAGCGTCGCGGCCGGCAGCCTGTTCTTTTCCCTGCACACCGCCGACCCCGACGAGGCCGGCACGCAGAGCACCAACGAGGTGGCCTACACCAGCTACGCGCGCGTGGCGGTGGCGCGCAGCGGCGCCGGCTTCGTGGTGACGGGCAACGCCGTCGCGCTGGCGGCCGATGTCACCTTCCCGGCCGGCACCGGCGGCAGCGGCACGGCCACGCACTGGGGCATCGGCACGTCGGACTCGGGCGCCGGCACGCTGCTCTACAAGGGCAGCATCAGCCCCAGCATCGTCTGCGGCAACGGCGTGACCCCGGCCCTGACGGCCGGCACCATCGTCACGGAAGACTGAGGCGGCTGAGTCCATGCCCACGCGCATCCTGCACGCGGCCACGCGCGCTGCCTACGCTGCTGCGGCGTCGCAGCAGGAGCAGTGCGAGGCCGTGCGCAGCGCGTTCGGTGGCAACGTGACCCTGCGCATCGAGGGCGCTGGCGGGCAGCACCTGCGCACCATGACGCTGGGGCCGCTCAGCATCAACACGGCCACGCCGCGCGGCATCGTCTGCGGCTCCGTGCTGGCCGACACCGCCGTGGCGCCCGCTGCGCCAGGCGCGGCCGGCATCGCGCCGACCCGGTGGGAGTTCCGCGCGGGCTCCACGCCCATCTTCGACAGCGACGAGATCGTGCAGGGGCCGATCCGCACGCTGTGCTCGCCCAGGTTCGGCAGCGTGGTGTTCACGGCCAACCCGCTGCTGCCGGTCGCGCTGCCGCCGTCGTGGTATCCCGACGTCGGCGAGTGCGTGGCGATCCCGGGCAGCACGACCATCGGCACCGCGGTGCGCGCGATGGGCGCGAACAGCTACGCCGGCATTGACCCCGACAACATCGTAGACCCCTGGAGCGGAGGCGCGATTGTTTCTGTTGGCGGCCAGCCGTACCTCGTCGTCATGGGCGGCGGCCACGGTGACAGCGGCTGGAATGGCATCGTCAAGTTTGGGCCTCTATACGGGGCCGGCAGCAATGCGCCGGCGTGGACGCCGTTTCTTGCCGCGTCAGCCGCGGGCGATGTTGTCAGCGGCGCCACCTATCTGGATGGCCGGCAATCTTCAGTCCACACCTACAACAACCTGGTTGGCGTCGGCGACACCCTCTTCAGCGTTCGCACCGACGGGTACTACCAGTCGGGGTCAAGCAGCCCGCTCGGCTTCGAGTTCACGCCAGCAGGGCAGACGTCGATTGCCAGCTACCCCGGCGGCGCGCAGTTCAACGCGGCTGCGCACTACAACGGCAGCGTCTACTCCATCGGCGCCAATGCCGCGTTCGATCGACTGCGCATCTACAACATCGCGACGAACACCTACACCAGCGAGGTGAATGCCGATATCGCGCTGACCAACTACGTGGGCGCTGCTGTGGACTCAACACGCGGGCGGCTGCTGGTCATCGGTGGTGCTGGCGGCGGGGCGATCAGTGACTCCGCCTACTGGAATTTGAGCGGCCTCACGCGCACGCTCAACGTGACGCGCCCGAGCGGGTGGGTGGCCTCGCTGGAGTACGACCCCGACCGGGACGCATTCGTCTCCCTGCAGAGCGCTTCGCTGACCCTGCTGGAAGCTAGCGCGTCGGCCCTGGCCGCAGGTTCTGGGGCCACCTGGGTGGGCCGCACCTTCACGGGTTCAACGCCGCCCGCAGTTCCGGTGCAGGGCAACTTCGGCCGATTCCGTTACGTGCCCGAGCTGAAGGGCTACGTGCTGGCGCCGGGCCTTGAGGCCTCGGTCTATTTCTTCAGGAGCGCCTGATGGCCGCACGTTTTCCGCAGAGCACTACATCGCTCGGCTGGCGCATCAAGCCCGCGTACAGCAGCAAGATTCTTGCGATCTATTGGCCCGCAACTGCCGACAGCGTGCATCGTCTGTATTCGGCAGACACCTCAACCACGATCATTACACGGTCACCCAGTGGCGCGTCGATCAACGGCGACGGCCTGCTGACCGGGAACGTGACGGGCGCTGGCGGCTCATATTTCAGCGACTCGCAGGCAGGCGGCCTGGGAACCACTGAAAACGGCGATTACACGCTGATTGCATCGTTTTGGGGCGACCTGTTCAACGGCGTGGGCGATGTGTGGGCGATGGGTTGCGCAGCGCCGATGGACGGTTTTCTGAACCGGCAGTCGCTAAAGTCAGCGAGCTTTACCTGGGACTTTGTGCGGTCTGGTAACTCACTCGGATCAAACAACGCCGGCGGCGGTGACGATGTGCTCGGGTGGATGGTGATCGGCATCCGGCAGGTGCCGTCCGATGGCACAGCGCGGTTCCGCGCATGGGCCAACGGCGCAGAGATCACCGGCCTGCGCAGCTCCACGGCGCCGTCGTCATCGGCTACGGTGGGCGATGCGTCCAACGCGCTGCGATTCGGCGGCAGCGCCACCGGCACCGGCAATACGCGCGCTTGGCCAGAGTGCTGGATCGTCGCCACCGATCTGAGCGTGGCCGACATGGACGCGATCACGGCCGATCCAAGCATCGTGGTCGAGGTAGTGAGTGGCGACACCACCCCGCCCATCCTGACGAGCGCCACCGGCACGGGCGGCCTCGGTGTCTGCTCGGGCTCGGTCAGCACCGACGAGGGCAACGGCACGCTTCGCGCCGTGGCCACGGCCAGCGCCACGCAGCCGACCGTCGCGCAAATCAAAAACGGCCAGGATCACACCGGCGCTGCGGCCCTGCGCGTGGTGTCGCAGTCGGTCACGGCCACCGGCACGCAGACAATCGCCAGTGGCGCCATCACGGGCGGCGCGGGCACGCGCTGGCTGCACTACCTGCACACCGACTCGGCGGGCAACGACAGCAACCGGATCAGCTCGGCCAGCTTCGAGGTGACGGCGCAGGCCACGAGCCTCGTGGTCACCGTGCCCGACGCCGCGGGCCTGACCGGCTACAGCGCGGCCGTGTTGAGCACCAGCACGCCGACCACCGGCAGCACGGTCATTCGCACAGCCACCGGGCTGACCTTCAACGGCAGCGGCCAAGTCACCATCGACATCACCGGACTGGGCATCCCCATCGGCGCGCGTCGCTGGGTCACGCTGACCAACTCCAACGGCGACCCGGCGCAGACGCCCGCGCCCAAGCAGGCCAGCGGGCCTGTGGCCGCATCGTAAATCGAGGACACCACCATGCCCACCGACAACGTTCCCCTGCCGCCGGCCGCCGGCCGCGTCGCCACGCGCGAGGTGCCCTACAGCGGCCAGGACGCGCACGTGCAGGCCGTCGCCCTGGTCAACCTCGACGGCCCGGACGACGCCAAGACGGCGCGCGACATCGGCGACACCAACCCGCTGCCCACGCAAGAGGTCAGCAGCCCGATCAGCCTGCTCAACCGAATCCTGTCGGTGCTGATGTCTCCGATGGGCTACGACCGCAGCATCTCGCGGCAGCGCAGCTCCGCCGTCATCGAAAGCGGCACGGTCACCACAGTGACCACCGTCACCACCGTGACCACCGTCGCCACGCTGTCCAACCTCGCCGCCATCGGCGGCTACAGCGCGCAGATGCAAGTCATGGACACCAACCGCACCGCCTGGGCGCAAAGCGTCCGCGCGCTGATCACCTAAGCCGAGGAACCCATGGCCAACACCTTCAAAAAAGTGATCGACCGCATGATGTGGGTGCAGGTCGCGCCCAGTCCAAACGCGCACGCCGCCGGGACGTTCATGTGCGCTGACATGCGCTCGGACCTCTCGCGCAACCCGTTCGCCTACAACCTGGTCAGCGCTGCCATCCTCAACCGCTACAACATCGTCACGAAGTCCTGGCAACTCGCCGTCAACCCCGGCCTGGGCGGCACCTTCGCCGCCGGTGCCGCGGCGGCCTTCGTGCCCAGCTTCGCGGCGGTGGGCACCATCGCGGCCGGCGCGACCACCACCAGCTTCACGCTCTCGACGGCGCTGCCCAGCGCGGTGGGCGTGAACATGCTGGCCAACCGGGGCGGCTCGGGCGAATACGGCTTCAAGGTCCGCCTGATCGACACGGTGGCCGGCAAGACCGAGGAGCGGTTCATCGTCGGCAACACCGGCGGCACCACGCCCACCATCACGGTCGACAACGCCTTCACGTTCACCCCCGCGAGCGGCGCGCGCTACGAGCTGCTGTCGGGCCGGGTGATGATGCTGTCGGCCGGCGCGCTGGCCGCCACCATCTGGCGCAGCTTCGAGGTGGCCACCAACACGCTGGCCAGCCTGACCAACACCAACCTGCCGGCCACCGTCGCCACCGACTCGGCCATCATGGTGCTGGATGAGCAGTACACCCCCTTCAACCACCAGCCCGGCGAAGGCATGGTCAAGGGCACGTTCCAGTACGACAACAACATCTTCGCGCGCATGGCCCTGTCGGCCACGGCGGCCGCGGCGTCCACGCTCACCGGCCAGGCCACGCTGGGCGACGCGGTGGTGGCGGCGAACGAGTACCGAAACTTCCAGATTCGCATCGTGGCCGATGCGACCACGCCCGCGTCGGTGGGCCAGCGCCGCATCATCGCGTCGCACACGGCCGGGCCGAGCCCGGTCTACACGCTGGGCACGGCCTGGACGACCACGCCCAGCGCCGCGGCGAAGTTCCTCATCGAGCTGCCCAACCAGATCCTGCTGCGCTCGTCTGCCACCACCGCGGTGTACACCTACAACTACAGCGACGCAGCGCAGAACAACGGCACCAACACCATCGCCGCCGGCAGCTGGAGCACCACCTACTTCGGCGCAGCCCCGGCGGTCAACGCCGCGGGGAACCTGTGGTGCCCCAGCTTCGGCATCCAGCCCGATGCGGCGCGAAACGCGCGCCACTCGCACTGCTTCTTCTTCCGCGGCGGCGCCGTCACGCTGGACCTGCTGGACATCGCAGGCGGCACCACGGGCACGTGGTCGGGCGCGGTGGTGTACGACGGCGGCGTCAACGCCTTTGGCGCCGGCACCACCGGCTGCTACTCGCCCTTCGGCCAGGAGGGGCGCATGCACTACATCAACGTCTACACGGCAAGCGCGATCAACCAGATCTTCCGGTTCGACTGCAAGAACCGGGTATTCAGCCCGTACACGCCCACCGACTTCATCCAGACCGGCACGGCGGCCATCGGCTCGCGCATGGCGGCTTACGCGGCCATCGACGGCACCGATCGCTACGACGTGGTGCTGCTGCAGAGCCACCTCTCCACCATCAGCCAAGAGCTGATCCCGCTCGTCTGAGGCCTTCCATGACCATTTCCGAGCTGATCATCATCGTGCGCAACCGGCTCTCGACGCTGGGGCAGCAGCGCGGCCACGCGGTGGCCATCGGCGACGTGGAGCGCGTCGCGGCGCTTGACGCGGACATCGCCGAGACCACGACCACCCTGGCCCAGCTCGAAAGCCTGTAAGGCCCGCCGGTGCTGCTGCTCCTCCTCGCCGGTTCGACGCCGCCGCCGCCCACCGGCGAGGCGCTCGAGCTCAACGACGTGTTCCTCGGTGCCGGGCTTGCGCTCGGCCCGGTGTACAACGTCGGCGGCGCCCCGGCCATCGGCACCGTCACGCCGGGCGAGACCAGCGTCACCTTCACCTACACCGGCGCGGCCACCCACCGCCGGGTCTACCTGTTCGGCAGCAGCCCCGGCGCCTGGGTGTCGATGGGCGCCAGCCCGGTCACCGTCACCGGGCTGACGGCCAACACCGAGTACCAGCTCGAGATCAGCGCCGACGGCAGCACCGTCGCCGACAGCGAGGCCTTCGGCACCACCAACCCGGCCGGCGGCGGCGGTGGCTTCCCGCAGTACGGCACGCCGGCCATCGCGGCCGGCCTGGCCACCGTCACCGCGCGCCAGGGCCGGGCCACCGCCCGCGCGGCAGCGGCAGCGGCAGCCGGCGCGGCCACGGTCAACACGCTGGTGGGCAAAGCCAGCGGCCCGGCCACCATCGCGCCCGCTGCCGGGGTGTCCACCACCGGCACGCTGGCCGGCAGGGCTACCCGCCGCGCCAGCATCGCGCCCGCAGCGGGCGTGGCCACGGCCAGCGTGCTGGTGGGCAAGGCCACCCGGCGGGCCAGCGTCGCGCCCGCGTCAGGCGTGGCCACGGGCAACACTCTGGCCGGCCGCGCCACGCGCCGGGCCACGCTGGCGCCCGCGGTGGGCACGTCCACCACCAGCACGCTGTTCTCCGCAGCTGGCCGCGCCAGCATCACCCCGGCGGCTGGGGTGGCCACGGCGGTGGCCCTGGCCGGCAAGGCCATCCGCCGCGCCAGCCTGGCGGCGGCGGCCGGCTTTGCGGTCACCGGCACCCTGGTGCCCAAGAGCGGCCGCGCCAGCATCGTGCCGGCGCTGGGCCGCTCCACCACCAGCACGCTCATCCCGGTGGGCGCCATCCCTGCGCTGCCCTGGCTGATCTTCAGCACCGAGCTGCGCCCCGATGCGGTGCTGCAGACCGAGCTGCCGCCGCCCACGGTCATCGAGACGGTGCTGGCGTGACGCAGCACCCCTTCATCAACCCAGAAGCCCGCCTCGCGCGGGCTTCGTCTTTCTGAGCCTGCCATGACCCTCTCCGACATCGTCACCGGGCCCTGGGCGATCCTGCCCGAGACGCTCCTCGAGCTGCAGGGCATCTACGCCACCCACCTGCGGGGCGACAAGATCGACGTGCGCGCCGTCGAGGCCCGCCTGGGCCGCCCGCTGGCGTCCGAGCAGCAGCGGTACGAGCTGCTCGACGGCGGCGTGGCCGTGCTGCGGGCCAGCGGCGTGATGGCGCCCAAGGCCAACCTGTTCATGCAGGTCAGCGGCGGCGTCAGCACGCAGATGCTCACCGCGCAGTTCGACAGCATGGCCGCCGATCCGCGCGTCAAGGCCGTGGTGTTCGCGCCCGACAGCCCGGGCGGCAACGTGCTGGGCATCCCGGCCGCGGGCAAGGCCCTGCGCGCCCTGGCCGATGCCAAGCCCACCGTCACCGTGGTCGAGGGCGTCATGGCCAGCGCCATGTACTGGGTGGGCAGCGCGGCCAACGCCGTGTACATCGACGGCGAGACCGACATGGTCGGCTCCATCGGAGTGGTGCAGCGCCTGAGCTGGGAGCCCGCCGCCGCCAACAGCATGGACCTGGTGCGCGGCCGCTACAAGCGCACCAGCGTCAACGGGCAGCCGCCCACGGCCGAGGTCATCGCCCAGGCCGAGGCGCAGCTCGACTACCTCTATTCGCTGTTCGTGGACACGGTGGCCGATCACCGCAGCACGACCAGCGATCTCGTGCTCGAGCACATGGCGGACGGCCGTGTGTTCATCGGCCAGCAAGCCATCGACGCAGGCCTCGTGGACGGTGTCTCCACGGTGTCGGCGATGGTGGAGCAGCTGGCCACCAACCCGGGCCGGTACGCCAAGCGCCGCAAGGCCGTCTTCGGCGCGGCCGATCCGGGCTCCCCTCAGTCCACTGGCGCCGGTGCTGCGCTCACGGACGACTCAACCCCCACCGCAGAAGGAGACGTCATGCCCCAGGCTGACACCCCCCAGATGACGCGTGAGTCGCTGGAGCGCGACCACGCGGCCCTGTTCGCCACGCTCCGCACCGAGTTCACCGCCGCCGGAGCCCAGGAAGGCGCCACGGCCGAGCTCGCCCGCGTCAAGGCCGTGCTGGCCGAAGGCGAGGGCATGAAGGGCCACCAGGCCCTGGTCATGCAGCTCGCGCTCGACGGCAAGACCACCGGCCCCGAGGCCGCGCAGGCCATCCTGGCCGCCGAGCGCCAGTCGCTCGCGGCCGCGGCCCGCGCGCACCACGCCGACGCCCCGGCCGCCGCGCCGTCGGCCCCGGCCGCCGACGCGCAGCCCAAGCCCGAGCCCGCCGCGTTCGACGCGGCCAAGGCCGCCAGCGTCGCCGACAAGGCCCGCCAGCTCGTCGCCGATGCGCGGGCCCAAGGCCGCACCCTCACCACGTCCCAGGCCGTCGCCCAGGTGATGGCCGCCGACCACACCTGATCAAGGAGCCCATCCCATGACCATGCGCAACCAGGGTCTCGTCAAGACCTTCAACAGCGGCGCCGCCATCGCGCGCAGCCGCATCGTGCAGTTCGGTGCCGACGAGCGCACCGTGATCCAGTCCGCCGCCGCCACCAACTCGCACATCGGCGTGGCCGATGACGTCGCCCCCCCGGGCGCCGGCGAGCCGGTGGACGTGGTGATGTCGGGCGTGGCCACCGTCGAGTACGGCGGCAGCGTCACGGTCGGCGCGCTGCTGACGGCCAACGCCACGGGCCAGGCCGTCGCTGCCACCGCTGCGGCGGGCTCGAACGTCCGCGTCATCGGCATCGCCATGGTCGGCGGCGTCTCCGGCGACCTGGGCGCGGTGCTGCTGAGCCCCGGCAGCTTCCAGGGCTGATTCACCCAACACCTGAGGACTCATCACCATGAGCATGAACTTCCCATTCCCGGTACAGCAGCAGCTGACCGCCATCGCCCTGGCCTACCGCAACGAGCGGTACGTGGCCGACGAAGTGCTGCCGCGCACCCCGGTGCCGGCGCGCGAGTTCAAGTGGCAGCAGTTCAACCGCGACGAGCTGTTCACCGTGCCCGAGACGCAGGTCGGCCGCAAGGGCGAGCCCAACGAGGTGCAGTTCAGCGGCACCGAGCAGGCCTCGTTCGTCAACGACTTCGGCCTGGACGACGTCGTGCCCAACGAGGACATCGCCACCGCCCCCCCGGGCTACGACCCGCTGGGTCGCGCCACCGAAGGCATCGCCGAGCTGGTGGCCCTGGACCGCGAGCGTCGCGTGGCCAACCTGGTCACCGCGCTGGCCACCTACCCGGTGGCCAACCGCGCCACGCTGTCGGGCACCAGCCAGTGGTCGGACTTCACCAACAGCGACCCCTACACCGCCATCATGACGGCCTTCGACGGCATGCTGATGCGGCCGAACGTGCTGGTGATGGGCCGCCGCGTGTACAGCCGGCTGCGCGTGCACCCGCGCATCACCGCCGCGCTGGCGCCGTCGGCCAACGGCAACTCGGGCACCAGCAACGCCGCCGGCCGCCCGGCCACCACGATGGCGCTGGCCGAGCTGCTCGAGGTGGACCGCATCATCGTCGGCGAGAGCTGGGTCAACACCGCCAAGCCGGGCCAGACGGCCAGCATCCAGCGCGTGTGGGGCAACCACGTGGCGGCGCTGCACATCAACCCGGCGGCCAGCATCCGCGGCAACGCCATCACCTTCGGCTTCACGGCCGAGTGGGGCAGCCGCGTGGCGGGCAGCATGCCGGAGCCCAAGAACGGCCTGCGCGGCGCCCAGCGCGTGCGCGCCGGCGAGTCGGTGCGCGAGCTGGTGGTGGCCAGCGACGTGGGCTTCCTGTGGCGCGACGCGGTGGCCTGATCATGGGCAAGTACACCGTCACCCACCTGGGCCCCGTCAACCACGACGGGCGCGACTACGCCGAGGGCGAGACCATCGAGCTGGACGACAAGGCCGCCGCGGCGGCCGTGGCGTCTGGCGCGCTGGTCGACGCCGCCAAGGCCAAGGCCGAAGCCAAGGCGAAGGCCAAGGCCGAAGCCGACGCCGGCGGCCAGCCCCAGGCCTGAGCACGCCCATGCTCGACCTCCAAGCCGACATGGCCGTCTTCTTCGACGAAGAGGGCTTCGCCGTGTCGTGCGTGCGCGAGAGGCCGGGCCAGGATCAAGCCAGCTTCAGCGCCATCGTCAGCACCGCTGACGAGGCGCAGTTCGAGGGCGAGATCCAGGCCCCCAGCCACCGGCTGCTGTACGCCACGGCAGCGGCCGACGTGCGGCGCGGCGACACGCTCACGACCACCGCCACCAACACAGCCGGCGCAAGCCAGGCCCCGCAGCAGTGGCGCGTGACGCGCGACCCGCAACGCACGCTCGACGGGCTGCAGTCGGTGGCCTACCTCAAGCGACTGGCCGACTAGCCATGCAGCACAGCACCGCCTTCCTCATCGTCGAGGCCATCGGCCTGCAGCTGGCCGCCATGGCCAGGCAGCAGGGCGTTCTGCACCTGGACAACCCTGCGCTGCCGCTGAACCTGCGCTACGTGGACGAGAAGCGCGACCGCGCCATCTTCCACCTGCAGGCCGGCGACAGGCTGCTGGGCAAGCCAGGGCAGCGCGACCAGCGCAGCGTCCGCATTCTGGTGGGCGCTGCGGCGCTGACCGAGAAGTCGCGGCGCGACGCCGACGCGCTGCACTTCCTGGCCCGGATGGCCATGCGCGGCGACGCCTGGCGCGCCGTCGTGCGCGCCCAGGTGGGGCAGGAGCTGGCCGCAGGGCCGGCCAGAGAGGTCGACATCGAGGGCCAGCTCACGGCCGTCACCACCGAGGGCGCGGGCTTCATCAGCGCCTTCGAGATCGAGTACCAGCAACCCTATCCGGTGGCCTGAACGGGGCCACCACAAGGAGATCTTTCCATGCCAGGATTCATCGGTTCCGGGAACGTGCACATCAACCAGCGGGACCCCTCCACGGGGCTGTACCGCGGTTGGGTCGGTCCCCTCTACGCCAGCGCGTTCGAGCCGCGAGCCAACGCCGAGCGGCTGACGCTGCCCAGCAAGGGCCGCAGCGACTTCCGCCAGATCATCGGCGCCGTCACCATCGGTGGCGAGCCGACGTTCCGCATGACGCTGTCCGATGCCAACAAGGACGCCATCCGCATGCTCTTCCTGGGCACCGAGTCGGCGTTCGCGCAGGCCTCGGGCTCGGTCACGGGCGAGCAGGTGCGCGGCTTCACGGGGCAGAACATCCGCGTCGCCAACCGCAACATCAGCACCCCCACGCTGTCGGGCGCGGGTGCGGTGGTCACCGGCTCGATCGCCACCACCACGCTCACGGTCACGGCGGTCACGTCGGGGCAGCTGTACGTGGGGCAGACGATCACCGGCGGCACCATCACCGCCGGCACCACCATCACGGCCCTGGGCACGGGCACGGGCGGCACGGGCACCTACACGGTGAGCGCGTCGCAGACGGTGGCCAGCACCACGGTGACGGCCACCGGCCCCACCTACGTGCTGGGCACCGACTTCACGCTGCTCAACGCGCGCGTCGGCTTCCTCAGCATCGTGACTCCCAGCACGCTGGCCACGCATGTGGCCAACGCCGGCGCCGCTGGCCTGCCCCTGGTGGCTGGCTACACGCGGGCGGCCACCAGCGGCTGGAACATCGCCGCGGCCACGCAGCCCAGCCTGCGCGCCTGGATCTACTTCGACGGCCGCAACCAGGAAAGCGGTGCGGACATCGAGTGCGAGATCTACGAGGTGGTGCTCACGCCCGACGCCGGCTTCGACTTCCTGGCCGACGACTGGAACGAAGTGCCGCTCACCGGCGCCATGGTCACGCCGGTGGGCCGCACCATGCCGTTCGAGGTGCGCGGGCTGACCACGTCCTGATCGACCTGATCGCCAGGTGCTGAGCACCTGAGCCCGGCGCGCCGCACCGCGGCGCGCCGCCCAACACCCAACCCCGAGCCCACCACCCGTGACCGGCCCGAAGATCCGCTACGACATCGAGGCGACCACCTCCGGCCAGGCCGAGGTGAACAAGCTCGCCGCCGAGCTGGAGCGGCTCGACGACGCCGTCGACCCCGCAGCGGCCGCGCGGGCCCAGGCCCTGGCCGCCGAGCTGCGCAAGCTGGGGCAGCAGCAGGAGGCCATCAGCGCCTTCACCGCGCTGAAGCAGCGCACCGAGGCCGCGCGCGGAGAGCTCGAGCAGGCGCAGGCCGCGGCCCAGAGGTTCGGCCGCGAGATCGCCGCCAGCGGCACCCCCACCCGCGCCCAGGCGGGGCAGATGGAGAAGCTGCGCGACGCCGTGCGCAGCGCCAAGGCCGCGGTGCAGGAGCAGACCGCGGCGCTCGACCAGTCGCGCCGCACGCTGGGGTCGCTGGGCGTCTCCACCACCACGCTGTCGGCGCAGCAGCGCCAGGTGCAGCAGGCCATGGCGGCCACCGCGGCGCAGGCGCGCTCGGTGGTGACGGCCTACCAGCAGCAGGGCACGGCTGCGCAGGCCAGCGCCGCGCAGCAGGTGCGCGCGCAGGCCACCGTGCGCGAAGGCGTCAGCCAGCTGGCCGAGCAGCTGCGCGGGCTGCAGAACGTGGCCGCCCTGGGCCTGGGCGGCGGCGTGCTGGGCACGCTGGGCGCCGACCTGGCCCGCGTGGCCGACCAGTACAGCAACCTGGGCGCGCGCATCCGCCTGGTCACCGGCGACGGGGCGGCCTTCACGAGCGGCCTCGAAGGCGTGTTCGAGGTCTCGCGGCGCACCAGCAGCGCGCTGGACGAGACCGCCACGCTGTTCGCGCGCATCAGCCAGGCCGGGCAGCAGCTGGGCCTGGGGCAGCGCGACGCGCTGGCGCTCACCGAGACCATCAACCAGGCCATCCAGCTCAGCGGCGGCAGCGCCGACTCGGCCCGGGCCGCCATCATTCAGCTGGTGCAGGGCCTGCAGAGCGGCGTGCTGCGCGGCGAAGAGTTCAACTCGGTGCTCGAGCAGAGCCCGCGCCTGGCCAAAGCCTTGTCGGACGGCCTGGGCGTGACGACCGACGAGCTGCGCAACCTGGCCCAGCAGGGCGCGCTCACCACCGAGGTCGTCATCAGGGCACTGCAGGGCCAGAGCGCCGCGCTGCAGCGCGAGTTCGACGTGCTGCCGCAGACGGTGGGCCGGGCCATCCAGAACCTGAGCACCGAGTGGACGCGCTACATCGGCCAGGCCGACCAGGCCGGCGGCACCAGCGCGCAGGTGGCCAAGGCCATCACCCTGCTGGCCGACAACCTGCAGACGGTGGGCAACGCGCTGGCCGTGGCCGGCCAGGCCGCCCTGGCGTACAAGGCCGCCGGCCTGGCCGCCACCGTGCTGGGGCAAGTGGCGGCCGTGCGGGCGGCCACGGTGGCGCAGGCGGCCGAGACAAGCGCGCGCACGGCGGCCACCGTGGCCACCGCGGCCAACACCGTGGCCCTGGGGGTCAACACCGCGGGCAAGGGCGCCAACGCGGCCGCCGCCACGGCGCTGGCGGCCGCCGAAGCCCGCGCCGCGGCCGCCGGCGCTGCGGCCAACGCGGGCATCCTGGCGCGCGCCAGTGCGACGGCCCGGCTGACCGGCGGCCTGGGGCTTGCCGCCACCGCCGCCGTGGTGTTCGGCGACCTGGTGGTGGACGCCTTCCGCAGCGCGGGCACGGCCATCGGCGAAGGCGCCGCGCGGCTGGCCGGCTACCGCGACCGCAGCGCAGAGCTCGAGGAGCAGCAGCGCAAGCTCGACGAGAGCGCGCGCGCCGCCGGTGCGGCGCTGGCCGAGCAGTCCGCCAAGGCGCAGCGCGCGGCCGAGGCGGCCTTCGGCCTGAGCAAGGAGGCCAAGGCCCTGGTCGGCGAGTTCGACCAGCTGGTGCTGAAGGGCGAGCCCGCGGCGGTGGCGCTGGAGAAGCTGGCCGGGGCCCTGAAGCTGGACAGCCTGGTCGGCATCCAGGCCGCCGGCGCCGCGCTGGACGAGCTGGCGCGCCGCGGCGTGGTGGCGGGCGAGCAGATCGCGGCGGCGCTGGCCCGCGCGCTGCAGGGGCAGGACCTGGGCGTCTTCGAGACCAAGGCCCGCGCCGCCTTCGACAGCAGCGAGCAGGGCGCGCGGCGCCTGCAGGCCGCCATCGAGGCGGTGGACCGCGAGGCCCTGCGCCGCGCCGGCACCAGCGTCGAAGAGCTGGCCACGGGCTTCAGCAGCGCCTTCAATGCCGCGCTGAACGACGTGGACGCGCTGGCCAATGCGCTGGAGCGGGCCGGGGTGGAGGGCGAGCGCGCCGGCGCGCTGCTGAGCGGGCAGCTGGACAAGGCGCTGGAGGCCGCCAAGACCGAGCAGGCCGTGCAGGCCGTGATCGGCAGGCTGAAGGACCTGGGCCTGCAGGGCCGCATCAGCGGGCGCGAGCTGGCCGAAGGCCTGAGCGCCGCGCAGGGCCGGCTCGACGACCTGCGCACCGGCGTCAACAGCATCGCCGAGGCCATGCGGCGCTTCGGCCTGACCAGCCGCGACGAGCTGCGCCGCACGGCGGCCGACTCGCGTGCGGCCTGGGAGCTGATCCGCAGCGACGCCACGCTGACGCTGGCCGAGAAGCGCACCGCGTTCAAGAAGTACGCCGAAGACGCCATCGCGGCCAACGGCGGCGTGGTCAGCAGCAGCCTGGAGGTGGAGGCCCGCATCCTGGGCGTGGAGCTGCAGGCGGACAAGGCCGGCCGCGCGCTGAAGGACGGCTTCGATGGCGCCACCGACGCCATCGGCCGCACGCGCGACAAGGTGGGCGAGCTGCGCGTGGAGCTCAACGACCTGGGCGAGGTGATCAACAGCTCGGCCGCCGGCATCCTGGACCCCGGGCCGCTGCGGCCGCCCAGCAGCCCCGCCGGCGGCCCGCGGGGCGGCACTGGCGGCGGCGGCGGCGGTGGTGGCGCGGGTGGTGGCGGGGCCGGCCCGTCGCAGCGTGTCAGCGACAGCTACGGCGCCGACGGCGTGCGCGTGGCCGGCGGCTACCAGCTGCCGGCGCCGCGCCTGCCCGGCAGCTGGACCTTCGTGCCCGACCAGCGCGTGCGCGGCGGCGTCAGCGTGGCCCAGGCGCTGCAGGGGCAGTACACCAGCGGCAGCTTCAACGGCCAGGCCGGCCTGCCGGTGGACGGCGTGGGCATCTGGGTGCGGTCGGACAGGTCCGGCGGCGCCGCAACGCCCGGCACGCCCTTCGGTGGCCCGGCCGGTGGAAGCCCGCCCGCGCCGGCCACCGGCGGCGGTGCTGCGGCGCCGCTGCCGCCACCGGGCGCAACGCCGTCGACGCAGCGCGAGCTGACCGTGAAGCTGGACCTGGACTTCTTCGGCTCGCGCGTGCGCGGGCGCACCGACGACGCGTTCGCGGACAGCTTGATCCTGGCCCTCGAGGCCGCGCGCCGCGGCGCTGGAGGCTGACATGGCCCATACCCTGACCTTCAGCGGCACCACCATCGTGCTGCCCCAGCACCTGCTGTGGACCAACGAGTTCGCCTGGCTGCCCGTGAGCATGGCCGCGCCGCGCTACAGCGTGACCGGCGCGCTGCTGCTGGAGAGCGGCCTGCGCCAGGCTGGCCGCCCCATCGAGCTGGGCGGCGAGTCGGGCTGGGTGCTGCGCTCGACCCTGCTGAGCCTGCGCGACTGGGCCGCGGTGCCGGGCCGGCAGTTCGCGCTCGTCGTCCGCGACGAGCCGGCCCGCACGGTGCGCTTCGACCACGCCGCGGGCGCCATCGTGGCCGACCCCGTCGTGGAGTTCTCAGACCCCGCGCCCAGCGACTTCTACCGGCTGGTGCTCCGTTTCATCGAGGTGTGATCCATGCCCATCGTCGCCGCCGACCTCAAGTTCTTCAGTTCCGAGCGCATGATCGACGCGCTGGCCATCCTCACCGGCTCGGTCGGCGGTGGCGGCTACGCGGCGGGGCCGGTGCTGCAGGACGGCGTCACCGGCAACGTGTTCCCGCCGGCGGGCCCGTCTGACCTGGTCGGCGGCCGGCGCCGCATCCGCCTGGTGTACCCGGCCGTGCTGAGCAACGAGAACAGCCGCGCCCTGGCCTGCGGCGCCGCGGTGCTGCGGCGCGCCACCAGCAGCGCGGTGGATCTGCTGGCGGTGGCCGCGGCGTCGCTGCCGGCGGTGCGTGCGTTCGCGGGGCTGAGTGGGTCTGAAGACCTGCGCGACACCTACACGATGGCCCGGCTGCTCGACTACTGGGGCACGCCGCTGAACAACGGCCTGGCGGGCTACCCGGCGGTCAGCTTCTCGGCGCCGCTGAACACCACGGGCGGCAACGCCGTCACGGCCGGCGGCGGCAGCATCCCGGTGGACATCGTCGTCGGCGACAAGGTGGCCGCCAGCGTGGGTGGCGTGGTGGTGGCCAGCTGGCGCACGGTGACGGCGATCGCCGGCGGCCAGCTGACCTTCGGCGGTACCGGCCTGGCCGGGGTGACCGCCAGCACCAGCGTCACCATCACGCGCTACGCGCGCACGCCGCTGGCCCGCATCAGCGCCCCTGCGGCGCTGACGGCCGGCGTGGCGGCCAATGCCTCGACCGTGACGGTGGCGCCGGCGGCGCTGGAGACGCGGTCCTGGCCCGTCAACGCCACCAGCGCCACGCCGGGCGGCATCACCATCGTCACCAGCCAGCTCGGCACCACCTACGACGGCAGCTGGCCCGGCAGCCGCAACGGCGTGCTGCCGGCCTTCGGCGTGGGCTTCCCGGTGTTGATCGACGACCTGACCAACGGCACCGCGCCCGAGGTGCGCATCGTGCAGTCGGTGAACTACCAGACGGGCCAGCTCACCTTCACGACGCCGCTGACCAACGCCTACACCACCGGCAGCATCGTCAGCACGCTGCTGGACTGTGGCGAGTGGCAGGCTCAGGTCAGCCTGCTGCCCTTCAGCCAGCAGGCCTGGACGCGCACCTGGGCCGACCAGCCGTCGGGCCCCACCATCACCCCGCGCTACACCGGCATCATCGGCATGAACAACGCCGGCGGCATCGACGACCGCTGGGCCCTAGTGTTCACCTCGGCCACGGCCTTCAACTTGGTGAGCGAGCGCTCGGGCCAGATCGCCGCGGGCAACACCGCCAGCAACTTCCTGCCGCTGAACCCGCTGACCAGCCAGCCGCTGATGAGCCTGCCGGCCAGCGGCTGGGGCAGCGGCTGGCTGCCGGGCAACGTGCTGCGCTTCAACACCCGCGGGGCGCACAGCGGCGTCTTCTACGTGCAGAACATCTCGCCCGGCGCCACGGGGGCCGACGAGGGCGAGCTGATCATGCGCTGCGAGGCCTGACGCATGCCGCAGCTCACCGCACGCCTGCGCACGCCCTGGGCCGCGTCGGCCGCGCTGTGGGGCGAGCCGCTGACCACGCCGTGGGGGCTGGCAGCCGCCCTGTGGAGCACCGGCGGCGCCTACACCCCGCCGGCCCCGCCGGCCGGGGGCACGCCGGTGGCGCCTTCCACCGGCGCGCGCATCACCGTGCCGGCGGCGGCCGTGTACGACCTGGTGCACACCCTGCAGGTGACCGACCTGCGCACCGACACCGCGCTGCCGGTGACCAGCGTGAGCATCGGCACCGACCGCGACTCGGCCTTCTGGACGCTGCGCGCCAGCGGCAGCCTGGAGCTGATGACCCTGCTGACGGCCGGCGAGCAGCCGGCGCGGGTGCGGGTGGTCATCGACGGCGCGCAGTGGGACTTCCTGGTCGAGGCGGTGACGCGCTCGCGCCGGCATGTGGCCACCGAGGTGTCGGTGGAGGGGCGCAGCCTCTCGGCGGCGGCAGGCAGCCCCTACGAGCCCGAGCGCCAGTGGTCGCTGGAGGGTGACACCACCGGCGCCCAGCTGGCTGCCGCGGCCAACCTGTTCACCGAGCTCGACGTGCTGTTCGAGCTGGACGACTGGCCCGTGCCGGCGGGCGTGTTCAGCTTCACCGGCACGCCGCTGGGGGTGGTGCAGCGCGTGGCCGAGGCCGCCGGGGGCATGGTGATCAGCCGGCGCACGGGCTACGGGGTGATCGTGCGGCCGCGCTACGCCGTGCTGCCCAACGAGTGGAGCACCACCGCGCCCGAGCTCGAGCTGCCGCTGGACGTGCTGGACAGCGAGAGCTTTCGCGTGGCCGACCAGCCGCCCTATGACGGGGTGGTGGTTTCCGGCCAGCAGCAGGGCGCGGTGGGGCTGGTGCGGCTGGCGGGCACCAGCGGCGGCTTCCAGGCCCCGATGGTGACCGACCCGCTGCTGACCGACGTGATTGCGCTG
The DNA here is from genome assembly GCA_903828235.1 of uncultured beta proteobacterium. GTDB lineage: Bacteria > Pseudomonadota > Gammaproteobacteria > Burkholderiales > Burkholderiaceae_C > Rubrivivax. The sequence goes on from CAIKLM010000001.1 coordinate 21,477, forward strand.
CGCCAGCGCGGCCAGGCGGTGCTGGGGCAGGGCGGCAAGCAGCAGGTGCACACACTGAGCCTGCCGGTGGTGACCGTGGCCGGCGCCGCCGTGGTGCCAGAGCCGGGCTGGCTGGTGCGCGTGGCCGATGCGCCGGCCTGGGTGGGCCTGGTGACCGGCGTGCAGGTCGAGGCGCAGCTGGGCAGCGCGGTGCTGACCGTGACGCTGGAGCGGCACACCGCCGCCATCGAGGGCACCGTGACGCCGCTGCCGCCCACCAGCACGCCGCTGGCCTTCAGCGGCAGCATCCCCAACGTGCAGGTGGCGCCAGGCGCAGCCGTCAACGTGCCGCTGGCCGGCTACTGGGTGAACGGGGTTTCGCCGCGAGCCTACAGCCTGCGATCGGGCGCGCTGCCGGCCTGGCTGACCCTGAACAGCAGCACCGGCCAGCTGGTGGGCACCGCGCCAGGCGCGCCAGAGACCAGCGCCCCACTGGCCGTGCGGGCCACGGACAGCATCAACAGCACGGCGGACTCGAATGAGTTCACGGTGGGAGTGGTGAGCGCGGAAACACTTGGCAATCTGGCCGTCAGCTGCGACTTCACCGGCGCCAACGGGCAGACCGCCGGCGTTGCAAATGCCGGCTCGCTGGGCGGCTCGCTGCTGTGTCAGCTTGGGACTGCGATCAGCACAGCCCAGGCCTTCAGCGCATCGAGTTCGCTGTTGCTCGCGCTAAACAGCGCGGCGCTGACTGGTGCATTCACTGGCTACAGCTACGGCCCGATCGCCCCGGCGTTCGAGTTCGAGTTCATGATTCGCGTGTCGTCGGCGGTCACGTCAGGCGTCACTGTTGCGGCCGTCAGGACGTCCACAGCTTCGCCCGATACGGATGTTGCCATCGAGGTCGTCTCAGGCCAGCTCAGGGTGTACGAATACTTCAGGACGACGACCATGCCCTCGCAGACGTTTGCTCTGAACACGTGGCACAAGATCATGGTCAAGCGCAGCAGCACAGCAGCTAATCTGGTGATATCAGTCAACGATGTCCCGATTCAGACCTTCAGCGAGTCGGCCGGAAGCAGTACGAGCTTTGAAGAGCTCGGATGGGCGCAGGAAACAGGCAACGCCACGGGCGTGTACATCGACAACGTGAGGCTGAGGCTCCCCGCCCTGACCTAACCATGACCGCCAACCTTTTCCGCCGTCTCCAGGCCCTGCTGCCCCCGCCCCCGGTGCTGGTGGGGCGCGTGGTGGCCCACAACAGCGACGACACCAGCACCATCGAGCTGCCCGGCGGCCTGGCCACCGGGGCTTTCGATGGGCTGCTGCAGACCGGCGGCATCATCGTGGCGCGCGGCCGGGGCGTGCCGGTGGGGCAGAACGCCTTCGTGCGCGACGGCCTGGTCGAATCCCAGGCGCCCGACGCCGAGCCGGTGGACATCCCCATCGGACGGGTGGTGTGAGCGCCTTGCCACGCCCTGCCGTGCTGCCTACGATGTGGCACTGACACGCAAGGGGAGCCCGATGAACCTGCCGCTGCAACTGTGCGCCCTGCTGCTGGCCCTGCTGGCCAGCCTGGCGCCCGCCACAGCCGCCGCCCAGTCGCTGTACAAGTGCACCGGCCCCGGCGGGCAGGTGGCCTTTCAGCAGACGCCGTGCACCGGCGCGGGCAAGGCCGAGCAGCTGCAGGTGCCGGCGCCCAACATCGTCGAGGGCAACCCCGCCGGTGAAGCAGGCCTGCGCGCGGCCATCCAGCGGCGCGAAGCCGCCCGCGCAGCCCTGGCCCGTGGGCAAGTCATCGACGGCCTGAGCGAGCGCGAGGTGGTGCAGCTGCTCGGCTCGCCCATGGTCGTGAACAGCGACTTCGTCAACGGGCGCGAGAGCCGCCAGCTCGTCTACCGCTACGCCGACGGCAGCACCCGCTACGTCTACACGCGCGACGGCATCACCTACGCCAGCCAGTACCGCGAGGGCTACGGCCGCACCAGGCCAGCCCCGGCGCGAACATGCTTCACCGACGAGCAGATCCAGGGCGCCGACGTGAACGCCGGCAGCCTGTTGCACTCGCCGCCCGAGCGCGAGCGCCGGCGCGCCGAGGTGCAGCGCATGAAGCTGAACCGCTGCTGACACCGCCCCATCAACCACTTCAGCCCGCCCGCGGAAACGCCGGCGGGCTTTTTCATGCCCAGGAGCCTGACCATGACACCCGACGCGCCGCCCGTCGCAGGCCAGCGGCACCGAATGCTGCGGTACGGCCTCATCGCCCGCGTGGTGCTGCTCACCCAGGCCGGCACCACGGCGGCGCTGGCGTGGGCCAGCCCGGGCAGCCTGAGCGCGCAGCTGCTCGAGGCCGGCGGCGAGATCGGCCGCGGCGTGCTGCTGCTGATGACGACGATGGTCGCCATCGGTTGGCTGGACGTGATCGTCAACGACTGCCTCTCGCGCCGATGGACGCTGCCGTTCACCGAGGCGCACGAGCACAGCGCCTACCTGGGGCTGGGGGCGCTGTACTGGATGCAGGCCATGGCCGGAGCCGGCATGGTGTCGCAAGGGGGGTGGGTGCTGCTGCTGCACTACGTGGTGATGGGTGCGGCGTGCTGCTGGTTCGGGTGGACATCTGCGATGCGAGGGGGGCGCCATGGGTGAGCGCGACAAGGTGACGCTGCTGCGGCAGCTGGTGGCCCTGCTGGTGGGCCTGGGCTGGCTGAGCACCAGCGCCGCCGTGGCGCTGGCCACGCCGCCGCAGACGCTGCTGGAGCTGCCCTGGGCCCAGATCGCCGTGGGCTGCCTGATCAGCCTGTGGGGCGGCCTGGCCCGTACCGCCACGCGCGTGCTGAGCGCGCAGCGCGGCGGCGAAGAGCTGCGCCTGTGGCGCGAGCTGGCCAAGGACCTGATCGCGGCCAGCCTGGTGGGCTTCGTCGCCTTCGCCGTCAGCGCCTGGCAGGCCTGGAGCGTGTGGCTGCTGGCCGTGCTGCTGCCGCTGGCGGGCTACGGCGGTGCGCGGTTCCTGGAGCCGCTGACCGACGCCGCGGTACGGCGCATGACGGGCGCCCTGGGCGGTGCGCCAGCCAAGGAGGACGACCGATGATCAGCGTCAGGACACTCATCGCGGCCGGCGTGCCGCCGACCCAGGCCCGCCAGTTCGCCGAGCCGCTGGCCGCCGCCTGCGCCCGCTTCGGCATCAACACCCCGGCGCGGGTGGCCGGCTTCGTGGCGCAGTGCCGCGTGGAGTCGGCCGACTTCACCATGCTGGAGGAGAACCTGCGGTACCGCACGCCCGAAGTGCTGGACCGCACCTTCAGCGCGGTGCGCGGCCTGGACGATGCGGCGCGGCTCATCAAGGCGGGCCCGCAGGCCATCGCCAACCGCGTGTACGCCGGCCGCATGGGCAACGGCCCCGAGGCCAGCGGCGACGGCTGGCGCTACCGCGGGCGGGGGCTGAAGCAGCTGACCGGCCGCGACCACTACGCCGAGGCCGCCCGCGCGCTGGCCCAGCCGTACCTCGAGCAGCCCGAGCTGGTGGGCCAGCCCGCCGACGCCGCGCTGACGGCGGCCTGGTACTGGCACGTGGCGAAGTGCAACACCCTGGCCGACGCGGCGCTGTGGGATGCCATCACCCGGGCCGTCAACGGCCCCGCCATGCTGCAGGCGGCCCTGCGGCGGCAGTATTCGCAAGAGGCCGTGCTGGCCCTGGGCCTGGCATGAGGCTGCTGGCCGCCGCCGTGGCCGCGGCTGGCCTGGCGGGCTTCGTGGCCGCCTGGCAGTGGCAGGGCGCCCGCTGGGAGGCCGCCGACGGCCGGCGGGCGGCGGCTGATGCCGAGGCCGCGCGCCTGGCGCGCCGCGGCATGGACGAAGCGGCGGGCCGGCACGAGGCCGAGCGCGCCCGCCTGGCGGCGCAGCGCCGCGTCATCACCCGGGAGGTCGAGCGTGTCATCACCGTCGAGGCGGCTGCTGCCGCTGCTGTGTGCCTGGGCCCTGACGGCCTGCGGCTCGTTGCCGAAGCCGCCGCCGGTGGAGGTGCCGGCCAGCCTGCGCCAGCCGTGCCCCCCGCTTCAGCCGCCCGCTGACGGCAGCGGCGCGGCCGTGCTGCGCACGATGGTGGAGTGGGCCGGCCAGTATCGAGAGTGCGCCGACCGGCACGGGCGGCTGGTGGAGGCCCTCGGGCAGCGGTGAAGTACCCCCTGACCACTGCGCCGAAACAGGTGGGTAAATTCTTGCCCACCTGGGCGCGTTTTCGGCACTTTCCGCAGGTGCCGCACGTGGTGCGCTACCATGGTGGCGTTGTACGCGGGAAGCGCGCTGAGGGCTTGCAAATCCGTCTAGCCGGGTTCGACTCCCGGTCGCGCCTCCACCTATGAAAACGGGCCCCTAGCGGGCCCGTTCTGCTTGGTGCCCACTGGGTAACTTCTTGCCCATCAGGCCCGCTTGCGGATGGCCTGCAGGGCCTCGGCCAGGCGGGTGGTGCCGTGGTGCGCGTAGCGCTTGGTGGTGGCCGTGCTCTTGTGCCCCAGCACAGCGCCGACCGTGCCCAGGTCGACGCCGGCGTTGACCATGGCGGTGGCCGCGGAGTGGCGCAGGTCGTGCAGCCGCACGTGCTGCAGCCCGCAGGCCTCGCGCGCCAGGGGCCACCAGTAGTCGATGACGCTGCGCTCGGGCATGGGCACCCGGCTGGCCGTGCTGATGATGGGCAGCGCCGGCACGATGCGTGGGCTGCCGTTCTTGGTGTCGCGCAGCACGAAGGCGCCCGGCACGCGCTCGGCGCGCTGGGCCTCGCTGACGCGCATGCCCGTCCAGTACAGCACCCGGATGAGCGCGCGCACGCCGCGGTGCGGGCAGGCCCTGGCCAGCTTCACCATCTGCGCGCGCGTCACCGTCACGTCGCGGGCGTTGCGCACGGTGGGCGCCGTCACACGGGCGCCGGGGTCGGCGTCGCCCATGCCGTGGCGCTTCCAGGCCCAGCGGCAGGCCGCGCGCAGGTAGGCGATGCGGTTCTTGATGGTGGCCGGCGCCAGGGCGCCGTGCTGGTCTTGCGCGTACTCGGCGCACACGGCGGCCAGGTCTTCGATGGGGCGGCCTTCCCACCAGTCGCGGGTGGCCTCGAGCTCGCGCTCCTGCGCGGCGCCGTGCTTCAGCTGGGGGACCCGCTCGCGCCGGTAATGAGCGACAGCTTGATCGATGTGCCACCGAGGCTTGGCGACTCCGGTCGCAAGCGCGTACAGGGCCGCGCTTTCCTTGCGGTCGAAGGCGTCGGCTTGGGCTTGCGTCCAGCCGGCGGGCAGAAAGCGGCGGCGTCGAAGACGCTGGCCACCGACGCGGCGGCTGAACTCGAAGACGAAGCGGCCGGTGGCCTTGTCGCGGTAGATCGACATGATGCGCGGTAGGCGGCAACGTCCGCCGGGTGGTATCGAACAGCGCCCCGGCCGGCCCCCAGGCGGTAGCGGGGCAGGTCGGCCTCGGGGATATCGTAGACCGCCCGGGCCGACAGCCCCAGCAGGGCGCCCGCCGCCTTCGCCGTGATGAGCGGGGTGGCGTCGTCCACGGCTCAGCGCGGCGGGGCGGCCGCGGTGATGGCCAGGCCGCGCGCCATGGCGGCGGCCTGCGCATCCTGGGCCTGCGCGCGCAGGGAGTCGGCCAGCTGCTCGGACCACGCGGCTGCGAGCTGCGCGGTGGCCACGTCGGTGGCGCGGGCCAACTCGCTCATCACACCGACGCCCCGGCAGGCCACCTGGTAGTCCAGCGGCTCGAAGCCGATGACGCCGGTGCGGCCGTACCGCTCGACCACGCGGGTGGCCATCTCCTGCTGCGCAGCCATCTCGGCCTGGTGGCGGCCCAGCAGCTCGGCCACCTTCGACCAGGTGAACACCGACTCGACCAGGTGCCACAGCAGCGTCTCGTTCTGCTCGCCGGCGTGGATGCCGTCGAGGTTTTCGTGGTGCGCCAGGTCCAGGTCGAGCAGCTGGCCGCGGTCGAGCTTGGGGCGCAGCCAACGCGGCACCTGGGCTGTGGGCGTGCCCGGGCGCGGCCGGGTGGACGGGCGCGAGGCCATCAGAACAGCCGCTCCTGGCCAGCGGCCTCGGCCTCGGCAGCTGAGCTTCCCGCGCGGTGCAGGGCGTCGTGCAGCAAGGGGGACATGGGCACGTCGAAGAAGCCGAGCTGCCCGCGCAGCTTGACCAGGGGCATGGGCTTGGGGTCGTGCATGACGAAGCCGTAGGGCCCTGTGAACCAGCGCGTGGGGTGCTGGGTGACGCAGGCGATGAGCTGCGCCCGGCCGACGATGCCGCCGAGCTCGTACTGAGCGGGCAGCAGCGGCTGCAGATCGGGGAAGGCGTGCAGCACCGACTGCAGGCCTTCGGCATCGAACTCCAGCCCGGCGTGGATGAGCGTGTCGCCGCGGTGGCTGGTGGGCCAGGTGCGGTTCTCCACGGGCTTGTGGCCGTGGACGATGAGCCAGGCCCAGGGCTGGCGGGCGCTCAGCGCCTTCATGCCATGGGCGGCGTGTCAAGCAGCAGCTGCCGCTCGCGCTGGGTGAGGCCCGCCAGGGCTTCCTTGAGCGTGTACAGGTGCAGCGGCGCCCGCCGGATGGCATGGGCGGCGGTCAGGGCCGTGGGCTCGTCGACGATGTCGATGCCGTAGATGGCCTTGGCGCCCAGCAGCTTGGTGTGGGCGGGGATGGTGCGGGTCTGCACTTCGCGGCGGCCGTCGATGAACACCTCTTCGGGCCAGCTGACCTGGGGAACGTCGATGCGCGTGAAGGTGTCGCCGCCGAACGACTCCTGGCTGATGGCCCCGGCAATGCGCTGGTGGCCGAACAGCTCGACGATGGCCCACTGGCGCTGCGGCGCCGCGGGCGGGGGCGTGGTGGTGTCTGGGGGCACGGTGGGCTCCGGTGTGGGGGCTCGAAGAAGGGCCGCGGTGCGGCCGGCGGTGGGGGCCATGGTCAGACGCGGGCCTCGAGCACCGTTCCCGCGGTGGCGCGGAAGATGGTCAGCTCCTGGCGCAGCGCCTGGTCCAGGTGCGCGCGGTGGGCCGCGTCGAGCATGGCGAAGCCGTCCTGCGTCTGGTGCAGGCACAGCGCGCCGATGAAGAACACGCGGCGCAGCTCGCGCTCTTGTTCAGGGGTGCAGCCTTCGGGCAGCACCTGCTCGCGCGCGGCCAGCCACAGCTCGTGCACGGGGCGCATCACAGGCCACCCCCGGCCTGCAGGTCAAACTGGGCCAGCGTGGCGCCGCCTTCCAGCGCGGCCTTCAGCCAGCGCGGCTGCAGGCCGCGGCCCGACCAGGTTTCGCCGGTGGCAGCGTTGCGGTAGCGGTAGCCGGGGTTCGGCTTGGCGGCTGCCTTGGCGGCCTTGGCGGCCTTGCCGGCCTTGGTCGGCTTGGGTGGCACCTGCTGGCCGTGCTCGGCCGCGCCGAGCTGGATGATCTCGTGGACCCTGGCCTTGGCCGTGGCCATCAGGCCGGCGGCGGGGATGTCGAGCGCGCTCAGCACGGCCTCGGGGAACTCGTCCATCGGCGAGTCGCCGCGGTAGTCCTCCGCGGCCAGCAGCACCATGGCCATGCGCGCGGCGTGCTCGTCGGGCAGGTCCCACAGCCAGCGCTGGAGGTCTTTGAAGCGCGAGCTGCTGATGAAGGCGTCTTGCACGGCCGCAAAGGGCCAGGGCACGCCCGCCAGATAGGCGGCCTGGGACAGGCTCAGCGCGCCGTCGTCCCAGCTGAGCAGCACGCACAGCATCTGCCCCAGCTTGTGCGGCGGCAGGCCCTCGCCGCCGTCGCGCTGCATGCACGCGCCCACCTCGGCCGCGGCCAGCACGCGGAAGACGCGGCGCTCTTCCTCGACGGCGATCTGGGGCAGCATGCCCGCTGCCTTGGGCGCGTAGATGTGCGGCGGGGTCGTGAAGCTGACCAGGCTGCGCACGAAGTCTTCGCGGGCGTCGTTGACGGCCGGGCCGTCGGCGGCGGGGTCGGCTGCCTCGGGGCTGGGCGGTGGGGCCGGCGGGGCAGGGGCCGGCGCGGGCGGCTGCGGCGTGGCGCGCGAGGCCTTCTCGGCGCGCTTCTCCAGCTGTTCGCGGTGGGCCTTGATGCGGCGCAGCGCGCCCTCGAGCACGCCGGTGCCCACCGCCACCACGGGCGGCGTCGCGGCGTTGGGGTGGTCGATGGCCAGCATGTCGCTGCGTGGCACCTTGGCCCTGTCCAGTACGTCGGACACCTTCAGCGAGCTGTCGCCCAGGTGGCCAGGCACCTGCGCGTCCAGGCGCACCAGAAAGGGCCGCAGGTCGCGGCCGTCAGCGGTGCAATGGTCGCGGGCTTCGTCGTCCTGCAGCACGCGGTAGCCGCTGATGCGCAGCTCGTCGACCAGGCGCGCGCGCTGCGCGGCCTTCTTGTGGCCGAAGCAGGTGGTGTCGGTGCAGGTGTCGGCGTCGGTGATGTCGCCGAACAGCTGCGGGTTCGCGCCCGTGCGCTTGGGGCACGCCCCGCAGGCGCCGGCGGCGGGCAGCAGGGTGGCGTCGGTGGGGTCGAAGGGCGCCTGCGCCAGGCGCAGCATGAAGCGGTCGCGGATGAAGGCCGCGGCGGCCTTGGGCGTCATGGGCTCGCCGCCCCAGTCGGCCAGGTGCACCGTCACCTCGGCCTGGTGCTCGGCAGGCAGGCGCGCCACCTGCAGAGCGGTCTTCAGCGTCAGCTGCTCGGCCAGGAACGCCTGGCGCGCGGCGGGCACCAGGTTCAGCAGCGAGAGGCGCTCGTACACGCGCGACACGCTCACCTTGCCCACGGCGGCGATCTCCTCCACGCTGAGCGCGCCGGTGGCGGCGTCGCGCATGCGGCGGTAGTGGGCGGCTTCGTCGAGCGGGTGCAGGTCTTCGCGGGCGATGTTCTCGACCAGCTGCATGGTCAGCACCTCGGCGTCGCTGCGCTCGGTGATGAGCGCAGGGATGCGGCCGGCGTGCGGGTTGCGGCCGGCGGCCTCAAGGTGGTTGGTGGCCGCCCAGCGGCGGTGGCCGGCCACGATCTCGTACAGCGGCTCGCCGTCGCGCCGGTCAGGCCAGGGGCGGGCCAGGATGGGCTGCAGCACGCCGTGGGGCTCGATGGCCGCGGCCAGGCCCTTGATCTCGGAGTCGGTGATGCGCGAGCGCGGGTTGGTGGGGCTGGGCGCGAACAGCGCCAAGGGCTGGAGAAGGTCGGTGTGGTTCACGATCGGGGCTCTCAGTCGTCGAGGTCGTTGGCGGCCGCGCGCTTGCGGTCGATCCAGCCCGGCTGCAGCGCGCGCTTCCAGGTGCCCAGGCGGGCCTGGGCCTCGCCCGGCGCCATGGCGCCGACAGGCGGGCGCCGCGGGCGGGCGGGCTCGTGCGTCGGCGTGGGCGGCACGGGCGCGGTGGGCAGGCGGTGCGGCCGCGTGGCCGGCGCCGACGCGCGCCCCAGGTTGCGCGCCAGCCCCCGGACGCAGTGGCCGAAGGTGGGGTGCGCCAGGGCCTCGTCCAGCGTGCGCGGGTAGCCCGGGCGCCACAGCTGCCGCAGGGCCAGCTCGAGCTGGTCGGTGGTGGGCGGGGCAGGCTTGGCGCGGGCAGCCATCACGCCACCGCGCCGGTGTACAGGCCCAGCTGCAGCGCCACGGCCACCAGAGCCGCGCCGAGCACCACCCCGGCGCCCACCTGCAGCACGCGGCCGTAGCGCGCGCCGCTGGTGAAGCCCCTGTGGAAGCCTTCGTCTTGCCCGGCCTTGTAGGCGGCGGCAACCGCGGCGTGCAGGCGTTCCTCGTTCACCGAGCGGGCGGTGTTGCCCACCGGGCGCACCAGCGCCAGGCCGCAGGTCAGCAGCTCGGCGCACTGGCCCGCCCACTCCCACAGCCACCAGGCCAGTGCGGTGGCGATGCCCACCGCCACGATCAGGTTGAGGGCTCGATTGATCCAGCGGTCGACGCGCACCACGGGGGCGCTGTACAGGCGCGCCGCCATGCGGGTGGGTTCGACGGGGATGGTGTCGTGGAAGTCGCGCGGGATTCTCATGGCAGCGGGCTCCTGTGCGTGGTGGATTGCTCGATGGCGTCGATGAGGCGCATGGCGGCGCAGCGGCCGGTGAAGCTGAGCTCCCACGCGCGCACGCGGTGGGCGACCCAGCTGAGGGCCATGCAGGTGGGCAGCAGCAGCAGGCCTTCGGCCAGCAGCAGGCGGGGGCGGATGAGGGCGGCGAGGCGGTTCATGCGGCCTCGGCGGCGTCCAGCTCGGGCGGCGGAAAGGGCCACGCGTCGCGGCGCTCCACGCGGCTCTCGGCGCGGGCGATGACCGCGGCGCGCTCGTGGTGCCGGGTGGCGCCTTCGGTGCCCAGGCCCGACAGCTCGGAGCGCTGCGCGAACGCGGCCTGGCTGGCCGGCGTCATGCAGTCGAGCGCCATCGCCAGCAGGCGGTGCGCGGCCTTCAGCTCAGCCAGCAGCTGCCGCTCGAGCGGCACCGAAGGCCGGACGCCGGAAACGACCACGGGCCCGCTCACGGCAGCGCCCTCCGCGTCTGGGCCACAGCGTCCTGGGCCTGGCGCAGCGCGCGCTTCCAGGCCAGGTCGGTGCGGATCTCGGCCGCGCGGCGCTTCAGCGCGGCGTGCGCCTCAGCGGTCAGGAAGTAGGGGTTGGGTGCCCTGGGCGGGGTCGGAAGAGGCATGTGGCGCTCCGTCGTGTTGACGGGGCGCATTGAAGCATGCTTCCGAAAGAATCGCAAGCATGCTTGCCCAAGATGCCGCATTGATGCTCGGCGCGGGGCGCCGGCAGGGTCACATCAGAAGAGGCCCCAGCTGCCGCGGATGCACTGCACCGGCGCTGCACGGCCAGCCCTGCGGCCGGGGGGATGCCCTGGCCTGGCGGGCTGCAGCATGATCACATGCGGGTTATGCCGCCTGCGGCCTGCAGTTTGGGTTGAGCGGCAGCCAGGCCAAGCAGCACCTGCGAGCGGTCATCCTCGCCGCCGCCGCGGGCCCAGCCCGAGAGGATGTCGGCGGCGATGGCGCGGGCTTCGGGTGGCAGGCGCTGCAGCAGGGCGCGCAGGCTAGTCAGGGCGGCCTCGTCGCTGCAGGTGTAGGGCGGCGGCAGCGGTTCCTGGGCCAAGAGGGCGGTGCAAACCTGCGCCAGCATGGGGCCTTCGCCGGTGGCAAGCCAGAACGGATCGACCTGCAGGAAGCGCGCCGCGCGCACGCAGTTCTCAGCGGTGTGCGCCTTCGTCTGGCCCCGCAGCACCTGGTGCACCGAGCTGGGCGAGACACCCCTGTCGCCTTCGGGGCCAACCAGATGGCGCGCGAGATCCGCGACGCTCTTCCTGGCGTGCTTCAGGGCTGTCTGGAGGCGTTCGCCGTAGGTCGTTGCCATGCCGTAGACCTTACCGGCGGCGCTGCGGAGTATGCTTGCGCGGTTGGGTGAAGCATGCTTCAATACGAGCCCCATGCGCAAATCGACTGCTTTCGTTCTCCTCGGCCCGGCCGTCAAAGACGTGGCCGAGGCTGTCGGTTGCTCCGGCTCGGCCGTTCGCCAGTGGCCCGAGACGCTGCCGCGGCGCATCGCCGACCGCGTGCTGGCGGCCTGGGCCCGCAAGCACATGCCCGACGAGCTGCGCGAGCAGCTGGAGCGGGCCGAGCAGGCGGCCGGGCAAGCCCATCAGCCGCTGGCCACTGCGGCCTGATGGGCTGGCATGAGCGTGCCCACCACCTGGTCGAGCGCGGCTGCTACCGCAGGCATGGCCTGCTGTCGGGCCTGCGCGGCGATGGCCTGCAACGTCAGCGCGAAGAGGGCCTGCTGCGCTGCGGGCATGGCGGCTTGCAGCGCGAAGGCGAAGCCGCCCAGCACGCTGATGAAGTCGTCTTCCGTCATCGGTGGTTTGGTTTTCATGGGTGCCCTCCTGGGGCTGGCAGTCGTGGGGATGGCCAGCGTCGCAACCCGGGCAGGGCACCCGCCCTATCCCTTCACCTGAGCTGACCATGCTGTGCTCATCCATGGCCGCACTGTGCGGCTGCTTGCCTCTCAACGCCACTCAACAAGATTGCGGGGTGTTGAGATGAGCACGCAGATCGGGCTGCCGGTGGAGGTGTCCCACCACGAGCTGGCGCGCAAGCCGACGCTGGGCATGGCCATCAAGCTCTGCTACGAGGCCGCGGGCCTGGAGCCGAAGCAAGTGCTGCAAGCCATCCAGGCCGACAAGGCGCAGCTGTCCCGGTGGGAGAGCGGGCACGAGGGCGTGTGCTGGCCCAAGCTGAAGGCGCTGATGGACACCTGCGGCAACGACGCGCCCGTGCTGTGGCAGCTGTACCGCCGCGGCTACGACCTGAGCAGCCTGCGCCGCCGCGAGAGCGACCTGGAGCGCCGCCTGCGCATGGCCGAAGAGGAGCGCGACGCGCTGAAGCGCCTGCTGCTGGGCGGCAACCCGCTGGTGGGGCCGCGTTGACCGGCCGCGCCATCACCCCCGAGGGGGTGCACCCCGACGAGCGCCTGGGCCAGGACGACATGGCCACGCGCCGCGAGGGCGAGTTCCTGGCCGCCGCGCTGCGCCAGCAGGCCGCCCGCGCTGCCCGGGCCGGGGCCGCCACCGGCACGTGCTCCAACTGCGGCGAGCTCTGCCTGCCGCAGACGGTGTACTGCGACGCCGACTGCAGAGCCGACCACGAGAAGCGCCTGCGGGTGCAGGCGCGCCAGGGAGGCTCGGCTCGTTGATGGCTGCGCCCAAGATCAGCCCCGAGCGCGCCGCGCTCGTCGAGCGCCTGGCCACAACGATGCCGCGCGCCATGCGCGAGCGCGCGCAGTGGCTGCTGTGGAAGCTGGAAGAGGTGGAGGGCCGCAAGGGCCTGCAGAAGGTGCCGTACTACGGCGACGGCGGCAAGCGCTTCGGCGACCTGGGCAGCGCGAAAGACCGCCGCCGGCTGCTGAGCCTGGATGCCGTGCTGCAGCGCTTCACGCGCATGCCGGCGATGAGCGGCGTGGGGTTCGCCTTCCTCGACGGCGACGGCCTGGTGGGCATCGACCTGGACTGGAAGGAAGAGCCCGATGGGCAGCCGCTCGAGCACCACGAGGCCGTGATCGCGGCGTGCGACTCGTACACCGAGTTCTCGCCGTCGGGCAAGGGCGTGCACATCATCACCGAGGGCCGCTGCGACAGCTTCAAGCACGACGCGATCGGGGTCGAGGTGTACTGCGGCGGCCGGTACTTCACGTGCACCGGCGTGCGCATGGACAGCCGCGCGGCCGAGGTGATGCCCCTGGCGCCCGATGCCCTGGCCTACCTGCAGGAGATCGTCGCGGCCAGCAAGGAGGCCGCCAAGGCCGCCCGGCGCGCCGACGCCCCGCCGCCGCCGGCGGCACCGGCCCGGCCGGCGGCGGGGCCCTCTCCGCCTGGCCGACACGAGAACCCGCGCCAGCAGGGCGACGACTTCAAGCGCGTGAACCAGGCCGCCTACGCCGCGCTGGCGCGCTGGGTGCCGCAGGTCTTCAGCGAGGCCAAGCCCTGGCGCAACGGCTACCGCGTCACCAGCAAGGCCTTGGGGCGCAACCTCGAGGAAGACCTGCAGCTCACGCCCGAGGGCATCATGGACTTCGGCGAAGAGCAGGGCATGTCGCCCATCGACGTGGTCATGAAGTGGGCGCCGGGGTGTGCTCGCCCCAAGGACGCGCTGCTGTGGCTGGCCTCGGCGCTGGGCGTGGAGGTGCAGGCCGCCAAGCCACGGCTGCGGCTGGCCACCAGCGCTGGCGCGCCAGCACCCGCATCCGAGCCGGCCGAGCCGGCTGAGGAACCCCCGCCCCCCGACGAAGGCAACGAGCCGCCCGCGCGCAAGCGCGCTCGTGGCCGGGCTGGCGGCGCCGACGCGCCGCCAGGGGGGGAGGGGGGAGGTGTCGTCCAGCGGCTGCTGAAGAGCTTCGCGCTGGTGTACGGCACCGACCTGGTCTGGGACGGTGAGCAGCGCGCCACGATGCAGGTGAAGAACCTGCGGCTGCTGTTCGGCAGCCCCTTCGTGAACAGCTGGCTGGGGCACCCGGAGCGGCGCCTGCTGAAGCCGGAGCAGATCGTCTTCGAGCCGGGCGTCGAGGTGGGCGACGGCTGCGTCAACCTGTGGGGCGGCATGCCGACGAAGCCGGTGCCCTGCACCGAGGGCGACGTGGCGCCCATCCTCGACCTGCTGCGCCACCTGACCAGCCTGTCGGGCCGCAGCGACGAGGAGGTCGACGCGGTGTACACGCAGGTGCTGCGCTGGTGTGCGCTGATCGTGCAGCAGCCGGGCGCGAAGATCCGCTTCGCGCTGGTGTTCCACGGGCCGCAGGGCACGGGAAAGAACCTGTTCTGGGACGCCTTCCGGCGCATCCTGGGCAAGTACGGGAAGATGGTGGGCCAGTCCGAGCTGGACGATCGCTTCAACGGCTACATGAGCGGCAAGCTGCTGCTCATCGGCAACGAGGTCGTCACCCGGCAGGAGCTGTTCCACCAGAAGAACAAGCTCAAGTGGGTGATCACCGAGGACGAGATCCCCATCCGCGGCATGCACCAGGAGGTGCGCTGGGAGAGCAACCACGCGAACGTGGTCTTCCTCTCCAACGAGCTGCAGCCCGTGGCGCTGGAGAAGGACGACCGGCGCCACCTGGTCATCTACACGCCAGCGGCCGAGAGCCCGAGCCTGTACCTGCGCGTCGCGGAGTTCCTGCGCAACGATGGCGTGGGCAAGTTCATGCACTACCTGCAGCAGGTGGACCTGGGCGACTTCAACGAGTACACGAAGCCGCTGATGACCAAGGCGAAGGAGGCCCTGGTCGAGCTGGGCCTGAAGCCTGCCGAGCGCTTCGTGAACGACTGGCTGGGCGGATACCTCGGCATCCCTGTCCACCCTTGCAGCGCCACGCAGCTGTTCACGCTGTTCCGCCGATGGGCGGACAGCGAGAACGAGCGGTACATCGGCAACCAGGCCACGTTCACCCGATCGGTCGAGCGGCACGTGGGCGAAACCGTGGAGCGCGACGAGCAAGGGCATCGGCTGCCCGTGGCGCTGACCTACAAGCCGGTGGCCGTGCGAGTCAGCCAAGCCGAGCGGCGCACGGTGCGGTGCTGGATTCCACGCGGCACCGGGCCGCTGAATGGGGTGACCGAGGGCGAGTGGATGTGGGGCTGCCTCGAAGACTTCGAGAAGCACCTCACCCGCTTCGGCCGCAAGGCCGTCGGCGAAGGGGAGGGCACCTGATGCGCCGCGCCTGTTACGCCGCTGTTTCGCGGCCGTTACGCCGTAAGTCCCTGTCGTTACTTGTGTTCCGCCGTTACGCGCGCGCGCCCGCATGCACTGCGATGGCGGGGCGGCGTCTCGCCTCGTTCATCCCTTCCCCCTTCCTAGAGCAACGAACCCCCCGTAACAGCGAAACACAAGTAACGACAGGGACTTACGGCGCAACAGCAAAGCAACAGGCGGAACAGGAAGCCCGGCTGGGTCTTAACCGCCGGTCCTTGTGCCGTACAAGCGCCGGACGAGCGGGCAGGCACCCCCTTTGGGTCCTCCCAGACCGAGGCGCCATGCGGGTAATTCGGCCCCCGTCTGCGCGCCAGTGGCTGGCGAGCCACTTTCCTGACGCCTTGCCTGACAGGAGGGCGTCAGGTGGCTGCTGACATGACGATCAGCGACTGGGCCCGGTCTGTCGGCATCAGCCGCCAGTCGGCGCACGAGGCCATCAAGCGCTGCGCGATCCCCGTCACCGACGGCCGCGTGGACGCGTTGGTGGCGACCACGCTGTACCGCGCGCGCACTCGCATCCGCAGCAACACGCGCCAGGCCGAAGCCGCCCCGGCCGCGGCGGCTGCGCCGGCCTCCAGCCCGCCAGCGTCACCGGGCGCGCCGACCGCCGCCGATCACGACCTGCGCCGCAAGGCGGCCGAGGCCGACATGGCCGAGCTCGAAGCCAGGCGCAAGGCCGGCGCGCTGATGGCCGTGGATCCGGCCGAGCGCGCCGCCTTCGAGGCCTTCCGCGAGCTGCGCGACGCCACCTTCAGCGCCATCCGCAGCGCGTCGCCCCAGGTGCTGGGCCTGACCGAGGTGCGCGAGGTGCAGCACCTGCTCGAAGACGCCCTGCGCGCGGCGTATGCCGACTTCGAGGCCCGCATGCAGCACCGCCTGGCGGAGGCCGCCAAGCCATGAACCTGGCCGACGGCTACCGCCTGGTCATGAACGCCGCCCTGCGCGGCGCGAAGCCCGACCCCGAGCTCCTCATCGACCAGTGGGCCGAGCAGCACATGGTCGTGCCGAAGGAAAGCGCCCGGCCGGGCAAGTACCGCATCGCCCACACCCCCATGGCGCGCCGCCTGTTGCAGGTGTTGTCGCCGCGGCACCCGGCGCGCCGCGTGGTCGCCAAGGTGGCCAGCCAGATGTTCAAGACCCAGGTCGCCCTGTGCTGGCTGGGCGCCAGCGCGCACCAGGCGCCCGCCAACATGCTGGTGCTAGAGCCCACCGACAGCCTGGCCAAGCGCCTGAGCGCGCGCATCACGAAGATGATCCGCGACGTGCCCGAGCTGCAGGCCGTCTTCGCGCGGCCACGCAGCCGCGACAGCCGCAACACCGTCTTCGCCAAGGACTTCGAGGGCGGCACCATGTACATCGCCACCGCCGGCAGCGCGGCCAACCTGGCCGAGATCCCCGCCCGGTACGTGTACGTCGACGAGATCGACCGCCTCGAGCGCGACGTCGACGGCGAAGGCGACCCGGTGATGCTGGCCGAGGCCCGCACCACCACCTTCGAGCACAACTCCAAGATCCTCTACACCAGCAGCCCGGGCGAGGCTGGCACCAGCAAGATCGACCAGCTGCATGAGATGGGCACGCGCGAGGTCTACCTGGTGCCGTGCCCGCACTGCGGCCACCACCACGAGCTGGAGATCGGCAACTTCCGCTACGAGCGCGATCCCGACAGCGGCTTCATGCACCGAGCCTGGTTCGTGTGCCCCAGCTGCGGCGCCGAGATCGACGAGCGCCACAAGGCCCGCATGCTGCGCGGCGCGGAAGAGGGCGGCACCGCCCACTGGCACGCCCGCTCCGACGGCGACGGCGAGACCATCAGCGTCCACTGCAGCGCCTTCTACGCCGCGGTGGGCAGCATCACCTGGCTGAAGCTGGCCCGCGAGCACGCCCGCGCGAAAGAGCAGCTCGAGCGCGGCAGCCCCGAAGCCATGCAGGTCTTCTACAACACCAGGCTGGCCCTGAGCTGGGCAAACACGCTGGAGCAGACCTCGGCGCAGGAGCTGATGGAGCGCACCCGCGTGCAGCCGCGCACGCTGCCCGACTGGGCCCTGGTGGTGACCATCGCCGTCGACACCCAGGCCAACCGTCTCGAGGCGCAGGCCGAGGCCTGGGGCCCCGGCCTTGAGCACGCCGTCATCGACTACCAGGTCTTCATGGGCTCGCCGGCAGAGCCGCCGGACTCACCCACCAGCGTGTGGGCCAAGCTCGACCAGTACCGCGCCATCCCCTGGCTGCACTCCAGCGGCGTGCTGGTGATGGCCAGCGTGTATGGCATCGACACCGGCGGCTCCAACACCCAGGACGTCTACAACTACGCCAGCGCGCGCGTGCACGTGGGCTGCCTGGCCATCCACGGCAGCAGCCGGCCCAACCGCCCCATCATCGGCCAGACCCCCACCAAGGCCGACATCGACTGGAACGGCAAGCGCGTCGAAGGCGGCGTGCTCCTGTGGACGGTGGGCACCGACAGCGCGAAGGACCACCTCTTCAACCGCTTCAAGCTCACCAGCGGCTGGGGCGCCATGCACTACAGCGCCGCGCTGGAGCTGCCCTGGTTCGAGGGCCTGCTGTGCGAACGCCCGCTGCTGCGGCGCAAGCCCGGCGGCGGCCTCAAGCGCGTGTGGGAGAAGTTCAGCCACGCCGACCGCAACGAGCCGCTCGACCTGGCCGTCTACAACCTGGCGCTCGCGCACCACCTGGGCCTGCACCGCTGGAGCGCGCTGGACTGGCAGCGCCTGCGCGACAAGCTCGTGCCCAAGCAGATCACGCCCGACCTGTTCATCAACGCCGACACCGCGCCCGCCCCGGCCCCGGCGCCCACCGAGCCGCCGCCGCCCGCCGCCACGCCCGGCGCAGCGCCGGCGCCGGTGGAGCAGCCCGCGCCGCAGCCCCCACCCGTCGCGCCGCCACCGCCGCCTGCCTTCCCCGCCCCAGCCCCGCAGCCCGAAGGCCGCCGGGTGCTCTCACGAGGACTCAACCGATGACCGCACCCCACGACGCCGGCGCGCGCCGCCTGGCTGCTGCTGCGCCGCCGCGCGAAGACGACGCCGAAGACGCCGACGCCGCTTCGGCCGACCGCGAGCTGCAGGCCGTCCGCCCCGACCAGCACGAGCTGGCCCTGAGCTGGGCGCACTGGTGCCGCACGCGGCACTACTACGTGAAGCCCTCGTTGCCGCCCTCGCTGCTGGGCCGGCTGCAGGCGCGCGGCAGCGTGCGCCGCGCGAAAGACGGCCCCGACGCCATCGCCGGCGCCGAGCTGGCCGCCTTCCACCTGGCGTGGCTGGCGCAGCCGGCCGAAGCGCTCGACCGCCAGGCTTTCGCGCTGCACTACCTGCACGGCGTGCGCAACATCAAGACGGCCGCGGCCCAGCTCGGCGTCAGCCGGAGCCACTGGTACCGCCTGGTCGCCGAGTGCCGCGCGCGCATCTGCCGGGCCAGCCAGCAGATCCTGGCCGACAACCTGGCCGCCCGCGAGCGCCTGCCGCACGCGGCGCTGCACCACAGCGCGGAGGGCTGAGCCGTGGCCGCCGGAGACCGCTGGCAGCTGCCCGATCAGCGAGAGGGCATCGAGGTGTCGGGCAGCCAGGGCGGGCAGCTGCGGGTGTCGGTCATCGTGCCGGGCTGGCCGTTCCCCTTGCCGCCCGAGATCTTCGCGCGGCGCCTGTGCACGCGGCTTCCGCTGCGCTACCTGCACGGCCAGGTGCCGCAGGACGAAGAGGCGCCGTTCTGATGGCCAAGCCGCCCCGCATGCTGGAGCTGCTCTCGGTGCCCCACCCGCGCTACTGGCGCGAGTGGGAGCTGGACTTCCTGCGCCGGCACTACCCCGAGGTGCCCACCGAGCCCATCGCCGCCGCGCTGGGCCGCCCACTGCGGAGCGTGCTGGCCAAGGCCCACGCCCTGGGCCTGCGCAAGACGCGCGAGCTCATCGCCGCCATCGCCAGCGAGCGCTCGCGCCGGCCGGGGCACGGCGGCCAGGCGCACCAGTTCAAGGCCGGCCTGGTGCCCTGGAACAAGGGCACCAAGGGCCTGGTGGGCGTGCAGCCCGCGTGCCGCGCCACGCAGTTCAAGCCCGGCACGAAACCACACACCTGGGTGCCCGTGGGCAGCTTCCGCGTCACGCCGGACGGCGTGCTCGAGCGCAAGTTCAGCGACGACCCGGGCCCGCCCAGCGCGCGCTGGCGCAACTACGCCGCGCTGGTGTGGGAGGCCGAGCACGGCGCGGTGCCCAAGGGCCACATCGTCGTCTTCAAGCCTGGCCAGAAGACGGTCGATCCGGCCCTGGTGACGCTGGATCGGCTGGAGTGCATCAGCCGGGCCGACAACGTGCGCCGCAACAGCGTGCACCAGCTGCCGCCCGAGCTGCGCGAGATCGTTCACCTTCGCGGGCGCCTCACCCGCGCCATCAACACCAAGGCCCGGCAGGGCCAGGAGCAGACCGCATGAGCAAGACCCTGGACGACCTCCGCGAGCGGCTCTTTGCCGCGATCGACGGCGTGCGCGACGGCACCGTCACCGTCGACAAGGCCCGCGCCATCAACGACCTGGGGCAGGCCATCATCAACTCGGCCAAGGTCGAGGTGGACTACCTGCGCGTCAGTGCCGAGAAGAAGAGCCGCTTCCTGGCCCCGGCCGGCGCCGCGCTGCCAGCGCCGGGCGCAGCCCCCGCGGGCCCCACGCCCGTGCCGGCGCAGAACGGCATCCTGGGCATCCGGCGGCATCTGCTGAAGGATGAGGACTGAGCGCCGTGGCTGGTCAGCTTGTTCCCGGGGTTGGGCGGCCGGCTTCGGAGCGCCGCGGCTTGCCACTGACGCCGTGGTTCTTTGGGCGGGAGGCTCCGCCGATGCGGGAAGGCCGCTACGAAGTGCGCTTCTGCGACGGCTGGCGAGGCGTGCCGTGCGAGTGGAGAAGTGGCGCGTGGTGGATCGGCGGCGGCGGGCTTTACAAGCCGATGCGGGTAGACCTAAAACGCTGGCCGCAGTTCACGTGGCGCGGCGTTAGTCAGCCGCCTAACGAAAAGGGTAACCGGCCTGCGTAGGCCGAAGGCCGTAGCGGGTCCGGTTGACCCGCCTGTTAGGCCACATGCGGCCGAAGCGAGAAAGACTATGCAAGCAACTGACGAGATGGTGAATAGGTTCCTGACGTGGCATGTGCCGGCTGACGT
This sequence comes from uncultured beta proteobacterium, assembly GCA_903828235.1. Classification (GTDB taxonomy): domain Bacteria; phylum Pseudomonadota; class Gammaproteobacteria; order Burkholderiales; family Burkholderiaceae_C; genus Rubrivivax. The sequence continues at coordinate 41,835 of CAIKLM010000001.1, forward strand.
GTACCCGGACGGGACGCCCGGACAACCCGGCCGCACTGGCACAAACCTGCTGACAGCATCGCAGGCGCGATACATGCTCGACCATGTGTTGGCGGGCGAACTGACGACGCTGCCGCCAGGGTTTGAAGACGAGGCGTACAAGGCCGCGCACGAAGAGTCAAACCGTGACTGGAAAGACTTTGTGCGCGGCGCGAAGTGGGCTGTCAAGCGGCTGCTGAAAGCGTGAGATGTACGCGCGCCACAACCCCAACGTCTGCTTTATATGGCCCGCGCTGGCAATGGGCGTGGACGTTGACGGCCGCTACTTCCTGGAAGCTGCGTGGCTTTGCTGGGCGGTGGGTGTTGGGGCCTAACGATCGAATTCAGCCGCCCGCCGCGGCGGGTCGGCTGGAATGAGGGGTTGTGCTTCACCCATCCGAAGCGCGAAGACAGTGGAGTGCCGACATGGCCGAGACGACAGGGATTGCCTGGACCGACAGCACCTTTAACCCGTGGATCGGCTGCACGAAGGTGAGCCCAGGCTGCGACAACTGCTATGCCTCCGTGAGCACGCCGGCCCGGAGCATGCGCATCGTGTGGGGTGCCGGCCAGCCGCGCCACCGCACCAGCGCTCAGAACTGGAAAACGCCGGAGTTCTGGAACGGCCAGCACGAGGCGTTCAAGGCCACGCACGGCCGGCGCCGCCGCGTGTTCTGCGCGAGCCTGGCGGACGTGTTCGACAACGAGGTGCCGAACGAGTGGCGCGCGGACTTGTTCGCGCTGATCGACCGCACGCCACACCTGGACTGGCTGCTGCTGACGAAGCGGGTGGGCAACGTGCTGCCGATGCTGCTGGAGATTGGCCGCGAGCGGCTGCCCGTGAACGTGTGGCAGGGCATCAGCGCGGTGAACCAGGAGGAAGCGCGGCGCGACCTGCCGAAGCTGGCGCGACTGGATGCCACTGTGCGGTGGGTGAGCTACGAACCGGCGCTTGGCGAGCTGGACCTGTTTGACAGCGTGATGACAAAGGACGGCCCGCGCCAGTTGATCGAGGGCCTGGACTGGGTGATTGCGGGCGGCGAGAGCGGCCCGAAGGCGCGGCCGATCCGGCGCGAGTGGGTGGACCTGCTGCGCGAGCAGTGCGACCGCTGCGGCGTGGCCTTCTTCTTCAAGCAGTGGGGCGGCATCAACGCGACCGCTGGAGGCTGCGAACTCGACGGCGCCGAGGTCAAGGCCTGGCCGTGCACCGCGTGAAGCACAACG
>CAIKLM010000002.1 GCA_903828235.1 uncultured beta proteobacterium
AGTCTTCGAGCGCCAGCGGCTGCCGTCGGACCCGATAGACCTCGATAGATCTCGAAACCTGCCGATTTCCACAACCGCCCGGAAACCCGCGCCAATGCTGGACCTCATCAATATGACGGTATCTTTGACGGTATCCAGCGGACTGCCGTCCGAGAATGCTAGGCGCGACAAGGACTTGGCGGCTCAATTGATGATCGAGTGGGAGTAGCAGTCCTTCGCGGACTGCCGGCATCCATCGAGCAGGATCGGGCGGGCCAGCAGCCGCCGGCGCCGCGGTTTGCAGGCTAGCGACCCCAGATGTCCACCAGCTCGGGCACCCACCGGGCAGCGCCCTCGGGCCCTTCGTCCCGGCTGGCGGCCTGCAGTGCGCCGAGCACCGCCTCCGCGATACCGAGCTGTGCCCCGCCCGCCGAGGCCATCTCGCGGTAGTACGAGAGATCCTTCACCGCATTGCCCAGCGAGAACCGCAGGCCCGACGCATCGCGCGCCAGCACGTAGGGCTTCAGGCGCTCCAGCGCGATGCCGCCGCCTCCCCCCTTGGCCAGCACTTCCACGAAGGCCCCGGCCGCCACCCCCTGCCGGCCGGCGCACGCCGCCGCCTCGGCCAGCAGCGCCACCATGCCGAGCGACACGTAGTTGTGCAGCAGCTTCATGCCGTGGCCCGCCCCCGTGGGCCCCACGTGCGTCACGTTCTCCGCGAAGCAGGCCAGCACCGGGCGCACCTCGTCGAGCAGCGACGCCTCCCCGCCGACGATCAGGTTGAGCCGTCCTTCGGCCGCCTCTTTCGGCGTGCGCGTCATCGGCGCGTCGAGGAAGCGGCCGCCGGCGCTCTGCACCGCCTGCGCCATGCGCCGCGTCGTGTCGGGAAGCGAGGTGGAGCAGTCGATCACCACCGTGCCCGTCTGCAGCCCTTCGAGCACGCCGCCGGCGCCCGTCAGCACGGCCTCCACCTGGGGCGCGCCCGTGACCACCAGGATCACCAGCTGCGAGCGCTGCGCCACCTCGCGCGGGCTGCCCACGACCACCGCGCCGCCTTCGCGCAGCGCGTCGAGCGGCTGGTTGCCCGGGTGCTCGAGCAGCGTCAGCGCGTGGCCGCGCCGCTGGAGATTGGTCGCGATGCCGTGGCCCATCAGGCCGATGCCGATCATGCCGATGTTCATGGGGAAGTCACCTGTTCAACGGGTTGAAGCTGGGGTGCCGGCCTCGGGGGAAGACGGGGTGCGGCACGATGGGCGGCGCGCACCGCCCGCCGGGCCACTGCGAAGTGCACGGTGCACGGGGTGCAGAGTGTGCAGCGTCGGGTCGGCCTCGAAGAGAGTACCGCGACCGCCCGGGAAGGCGCACGGGCCGGCGGCAGCGGCCACGACCGGGCCGAGAGGGGCTGCCGGGGGGTGCCAGGGGGTGCGGCGCACCCCGACAACGGGGGAACTCCCGCTGCCAGACGGCCGGAGCCGGACTACCGTCTGCAGGATGAATACAAGCCTCTCCCTGGCCCTTGGCATCCCGGGCCTTCGCTTCGCGGACCTCTCTTCTCGCGCCTGGCGCTTCCTCGGCCTGATGCTGGCACTCGTGTCTGCCGGCCTGGCCGGCTGCGGTGGTGGCGGCAGCATTTCCGAACCCGACCCGGCCCCGGCTCCGACACTGGAGATCCGCACGGGGCTCGACGGCGCCGCCACCGGCCCCTTCCAGGTGAGCTTCGTCTTCAGCAACGATGTGACTGGCTTCAGCCAGAGCAGCCTGAGGTTGCAGCGCGGCACCGTGGTCGAGGGCAGCTTCAGGCAGGTCAGCGCGCGCGAGTTCGCGGTCACGATCAACCCGCAGGCCAACGCCATGGGCGTGACGGTGCTGCGGGTTCCGGTGGGCAGCTTCTCCACCGTCGGCAGCCTGCTGACGAACCCCATCACCTACGAGTTCTCGAAGGCCTTCGACACCATCAAGCCCGTCACCGAGCCCACGGCGAGCTTCGGCCACGTCATGCAGGGCGTCTCGGGCCGGCCGCCTGCCCTCGTGACAATCACCTTCGACATCGACGTGCAGCCCTTCACGCTGGACAAGCTGGAGATTTCCGGTGCCACCGCCAGCGCCTTCACCCGCGTGTCGGCCCGCGAGTACACGCTGGTGCTGACACCCCCGCCACAGGTCACCGGGGTGATGGTCGTGAACGTGCCCGAGGGTGCCGTGACGGGTGCCGTGCCGGGCGGCGTGGCCAGCACGCGCCCGTCTTCGTACGGCATCCTCTACATCGTGCCGCCGGGGGGTTGAGGCGGGCATCCCGTCGGTGATGCGAAGCCATCGATGCCAGGGCCGGTCACGCGAGCAGCCGGCCCTTGGTACGGCTGCCACAGCATGGCGCGCCACCACGGGTTGGCGCGCAGTGCATCACCGCGCCCGCCGCGCAGGCCGCTGGCCGTGCAGCAGCACGTCGCATCGTGGCTGCAATCGGCGCAATCCGTGCCCGATGGACGCCGCGGCCCGCCTGATCGACCTCGTCCTCCACGTCGACCGCCACCTGCTCGCGTTCGTTGGAAGCCAAGGCCACCGGGTCTACGCGCTGCTGCTCGCGATCATCATCGTCGAGACCGGGCTGGTGGTCATGCCGTTCCTGCCCGGCGCCCCGCGGCCGTTGGTGGTCGGTGCGCCGTGCGGCGTGGGGCTGCTGAACCTGCCGCTGACGATGTGGCACAGCTGACAGCTGCAGCCATCCTCGGCGACCAGGTGAACGACTCGATCGGTCGGATTCGTTCGCAGCTTCTCAGCCCAGCGCCCCGCGCAGGATCCGCGCGCTCTCTGCCGCCGCGGCCTCGTTGAGCTGCAGCCCGCGCGAGCCGGCGAGCTTGCGCCGCAGGTGCTCGGCCACGCTGATGGGCTCGAGCGCGGCGCCGGGCTCGCCCCGGCAGGTGGGCAGCGTGTCGATCACCGCGTCGGCGTTGCCGTCGTGGAAGAAGGCGGCAGAGCGGCGGCGCGTCACGCGGCCATCGGCGCCCAGCGGCGGCAGCACCCGGTGCAGGCTCGAGGTCCAGCGCCCGCCGGTCCAGCGCGCCGTCAGGTCGCCGAGGTTGACCATCAGCGCGCCGGGCTGCGGGATGGCGTCGACCCAGCGCCCGTCGGGCGCCTGCACCTGCAGGCCCGGCGACACCGGGTCGGCCCACAGCACGGTGACGATGCCGTAGTCGGTGTGCGCGCCCATGCCCAGCTGGTCGGGCTCGACGCGCGCGACGCCCTCCGGCAGGGCGTAGTGGTTCAGGCGCAGCACGTCGATGGAGTGGTCCTCGTAGGGCTCGAAGTGGCCCTCGGGCAGGCCCAGCGCCAGCGCGAACAGGCGCGTCAGGCGCCGCGCCAATCGGCCGGCTTCGTCGAACCAGGCCTGCACCGCCGGCCTGAAGCCGGGCACGTCGCCGGGCCAGATGTTCTCGGCATAGGTGATGGGGTCGAGCCCGAGCTGCGGGAAGTCGCTGCCCGCGGCCCCGACGTTGAACGCCTCGAAGAGGTCGGCAGCCGAGGCCACGCCGGCGCTGTAGCTCAGCCGCTCCGACAGCGGGCTCGTGTAGCCCCGGTTGATGGCCGGCGATGGCGGGCGCCAGCGCTGCTTGGCGGCCAGGGGCTGCGCGAAGAAGTCGTCCATCCCGCGCTGCAGGCCGTGCAGCACGGCGTCGGGGATGCCGTGGCCCACCACCTGCATGAAGCCCAGGTGGCGCGCCGCGGCATCGATCTCGCGCAGCAGGGCCGGGCGCGCGCTGCCGCCGGGCCCGGGGGTGGATAGATCGATGGTTGGGATCACGTGGGGCCTGCCTGGCGGACGTTCGCAATGCGCCTCGGGCGGACTGTAGGGCAGGGCGGCCGCGGCGCCGCGCGCGGCCGGGCATACTGGCCACATGCGTGCCACCGACACCGCGCCTGCCCCCGAGGCCGATCCCTTGGCCGCCCTCGCCCCCCTGGTGGTGAAGCGGGGCGTGGCCCTCGGCGGCCTGGGCGAGGGCCAGCGCGCGCTGGCGCTGGGCTTCGTGTGGGCGGGCCTGGGGCGAGGCGTCCTCGCCGAGCCCGGCGTGAACGCAGCGCTGAAGGCGCAGTTGGCCGGCGCGGCCCGCTGCCTGGCCACCGACCACGTCGAGCTGCGGCGCTGGCTGTGCGATGCCGGCTGGCTGCGCCGCGACGCCTGGGGGCGCGAATACCGGCGCGCCGCCCCTGCCGAACTGCCGGCGGCGCTGCAGGGCCTGGGCGTGGCACTGGAGCAGGCCTTCGACGGCGGCGCCACCGACGCCTGGGCCGAGGGCCTGCGCGCAGCGCGCGAGGCCGAGCGCTCGGCGCGGCGCCGTTCGCACGAGCAGGGCCGGCCGGGCGCGGGGCAGCCGGCGCCGTGACCGACGAGGAGTTCGACACCCTGGCCATGCGGCTGGCGCTGGACCAGGCGCACAACGCGCTGCTGGCCGGGGAGGTGCCGGTGGGCGCCGTCATCGTGCAGCGCGGCCCCGACGGCTACCAGGTGGTGGCCACCGGCTACAACCGCCCCATCACCACCCACGACCCCACGGCGCACGCCGAGATCGTGGCCCTGCGCCACGCCGCCACGCTGCTGGGCAACTACCGCCTGCCCGGCTGCGAGCTGTACGTGACGCTGGAGCCCTGCGCGATGTGCGCGATGGCCCTGATGCATGCGCGCATCAAGCGCGTGGTGTTCGGCGCCGCCGACCCCAAGACCGGCGCCGCCGGATCGGTGCTGGACCTGTTCGCCGAGAAGCGGCTCAACCACCACACGGCGCTGCAGGGCGGCGTGCTGGCCCAGCCCTGCGGCGACGTGCTGCGCGAGTTCTTCGCCGAGCGGCGGGCGCGGCGGCGGGCGCTGTCCGATGCGCCCCCCGCCGTGGAGCCGCCGCCCATCCCCACGGGCGAGGCCGTGGAGCTGGCCGTGCTGCCGCCGGCGCCGGCCGAGGGGGAGCCGGGGCCCGCATCACCATGAACCCGGGGACGCTCGTCCTGTTCTCGCCGTCCGCCGCCGTGTCGCCGGTGGTCGCGCTGCGGCGTGCGGTGAAGCGGCTCGGCGCCACTGGCCTGGAAGTGGTCGTGGACGCCGGTGCGCTGGCCCGGGACCGTGGCCTGGCCGGCAGCGACGAGCAGCGCCTGGCCGCGCTGCACCGCGTGGCCGCCGCTGCGCCCGGCGTGGCCATGGCCACCGTCGGCGGCTACGGGCTGACGCGGCTGCTCGACGGCATCCGCTGGCCGGTGCTGGCCCGCAGCGTCGAGCGCGGCACGCGCTGGGTGGGCCACGGCGACTTCACGACGCTGCAACTGGCCCTGCTGGCCCACGCGGGCGCGGGCAGCTGGGCCGGGCCGATGGCCTGCACCGATTTCGGCCGCAGCGACGCGGAAGGCGGCGTCGACGATGTCACGCGCGACTGCTTTGCCGAGGCCCTGGACGGGTCGCTCGAGGCCGTGGGCTTTCGCACCGCGCCGGGCTTCGACGGCCTGCAGGCGCGCGGCCTGCTGTGGGGCGGCGACCTGGCGGCGGTGCTGTCGCTGCTGGGCACGCGCCACTGGCCCGCGGCGGCGGTGCGGGGTGGCGTGCTGCTCCTCGAGGACGCCGACGCCGACCCGTGCCGCACCGAGCGCGGCCTGCTGCAGCTGCGCCAGGCCGGCGTGCTGCAGGCCCAGCGCGCCGTGCTGCTGGGCTTGGCGGGCGGCCGCCGCGCGCGGCCGCGGCAGCCCGCCGGCCTCACGTTCGAGGCGGCGCTGGCGCGCGTGCGCGATGGCCTGAAGACGCCGCTGCTCACCGGCCTGCCCGCCGGCCCCGCCCAGCCCAGGCTCTGCCTGCCGCTGGGCCGCCGCGTGCAGGTGGCGGTGCTGGGCCGGGACGTGCTGGTCGGCTGGTAGGGCCGCGCGCAGCGGCCGCGCCTAGAATCCCCGCGATCCATGGGGTTCCTCCGCGCGATCCGCCCAATGGCCGCCGTCCTGGCGGCGATGCTGGCTGCGGGCTGCAACAACAACCCCTGGCCCGCGGGCGACGCCGAGGGCAACACGCTGTTCTCCGCCGTCATCCAGAGCTCGCCCCGCCACCTGGATCCCACGGCCTCGTACTGGAACAACGAGACCGCCTTCACCTACCAGATCTACGAGCCGCCCTACGGCTACCACTACCTGAAGCGCCCCTTCGAGCTGGTGCCCAAGACGGCGGCGGCGGTGGTGGCGCCGCGCTACGTCGGCAAGGACGGCCAGGTGCTGGCCGAGGACGCGCCCGCCGACCAGGTGGTGGAGAGCGTCTACGACGTGCCCATCAAGCCCGGCATCCGCTTCCAGCCGCACCCGGCCTTCGCGATGGACGAGCAGGGCCGCCACCGGTACCACGCGATGAAGCCCGGCGAGCTGGGCGCGCGCCGCACGCCCTGGGACTTCGAGCACCAGGGCACGCGCGAGCTGGTGGCCGAGGACTTCGTCTACGCCATCAAGCGCCACGCCACCACGCGCATCACGGCGCCCATCTACAGCACCTTCGCCGAGTACGTGCTGGGGCTGAAGGAGTACGGCGCGCTCATCAAGGCCGAGGACGCGACGCTGCGCCAGGGCCTGGACCCGGCCAGCCTGGACAAGCCCTTCCTCGACTTCCGGCGCTGGCCGCTGGCCGGCGCCACCGCGCCCGAGAAGCACCTGCTGCGCATCCGCATCAAGGGCAAGTACCCGCAGTGGCGCTACTGGATGCAGATGACCTTCCTGGCCCCCGTGCCCTGGGAGGCCGACGCCTTCTACGCCCAGCCCGGCATGGCCGAGCGCGGGCTGTCGCTGGACACGTGGCCCGTGGGCACGGGGCCGTACATGCTCGTGGAGTACGAGAAGGACCGTCGCCATGTGCTGAAGCGCAACCCCCACTACCGCGGCGAACCCTACCCCTGCGAGGGCATGCCCGGCGACCGCGAAGCCGGCTTGCTGGCCGACTGCGGCAAGCCCACGCCCTTCATCGACACCCTGGTGTCGACGGTGGAGCGCGAGAAGGTGCCTCGGCAGGCCAAGTTCCGCCAGGGCTTCTACGACATCGATGTCTTCGAGCGCACCGACACCGGCCTGCCCTACCTGGTGGACATGCAGGACAGCGAGGAGGTGCGCCGCGAGTACCTGCAGAAGGGCTTCCGGCTGGAGCGCGGCTCCGACGTCAACAGCTGGTACCTGGGCTTCAACATGCTCGACCCCCAGCTCGGCGACGGCGAGCCGGGCCAGCTGTCGCCCGAGCAGCGCGAGCGCAACCGCAAGCTGCGCCAGGCGCTGAGCATCGCCATCGACTGGGAGGAGTACAGCCGCATCTTCCCCGAGGACGCCGGCGAGACCGCCATGGGCCCGGTGCCGCCGGGCATCTTCGGCAGCCGCGAGGGCACCGAGCGGGGCCTGAACCCGGTCACCCACGTCTGGAAGGACGGTCGTGCCGTGCGACGGCCCATCGAGGACGCGAAGAGGCTCATGGCTGAGGCCGGCTACCCCGAAGGCCGCGATGTCCGCACGGGCCGGCCGCTGGTGCTGAATTACGACTACTACGCCGCGCCCACGCCCGCCAACAAGCCGCAGCTCGCCTGGATGGTGCGGCAGTTCGCCAAGCTTGATGTGCAGCTGGAGGTGCGCGCCACCGACAACAATCAGTTCCAGGACAAGGTGCGCAAGGGCAAGTACCAGGTGTTCTGGCTGGGCTGGCTGGCCGACTACCCCGACCCCGAGAACTTCCTGTTCCTGCTGTACGGGCCCACGGGCAAGACCAAGCACGACGGCGAGAACACGGCCAACTACGAGAACCCCGAGGTCGACCGCCTGTTCAAGCAGATGAAGACGCTGCCCGACGGCCCCGAGCGGCAGGCCGTCATCGACCGCATGGTGGCCGTCGTGCAGCAGGACGCGCCCTGGGCCATGGGCTACTTCCCGTACGTCAGCGCCGCGCACCAGCGCTGGGTGAAGAACTACAAGCCCGCCATCCTCATCCGCGACCACGGGCGTTACCTCAAGCTCGACGTGGCCGACCGCGTGGCCGCACAGGCGGCCTGGAACCGGCCGACCTGGTGGCCGCTGGCGGCGATCGCGGCAGCACTGCTGGCCCTGGTGGCCGTGGCCCGCGCGCAGTTCCGCCGCCGCGAGCGCACCAACGCCCGCGGCGAGCTGCTGGGCTGAGGGCAGGGCCGGCGATGCTGCGTTTCATCCTCCGCCGCATCGGGTACGGCGCGCTCGTGCTGCTGGGCGTGAACCTGCTGACCTTCGTGCTGTTCTTCACCGTGAACACGCCCGACGACATGGCGCGGCTCAACCTGGGCGGCAAGCGCGTCAGCGCCGAGGCCATCGAGAAGTGGAAGGCCGAGCGCGGCTACGACAAGCCGCTGTACCTGAACACCGCCGAGCAGGGCACGCGGCGGGTCACCGAGACCATCTTCTGGGAGCGCTCGGTGTCGCTGTTCGCGCTGGAGTTCGGCCGCGCCGACAGCGAGAGCGCGGGCAACATCGGCGCCGAGGTCGTGCAGCGCATGGCGGTGAGCCTGCAGCTGGCGCTGCCCCTGTTCGTGCTGCAGCTCATCGCGAGCACGGCGTTCGCGCTGCTGCTGGTGATGTTCCGCGGCACCGCGCTCGACTTCTGGGGCGTGGTGGCCTGCGTGCTGATGCTGTCGATCTCCAGCCTTTTCTACATCATCGTGGGCCAGGTGCTGTTCTCGCGCGTGCTGATGCTGGCGCCCATCAGCGGCTACGCGCCAGGGCTGGACGCGGTGAAGTTCCTGATGCTGCCGATACTGCTGAGCCTGGTGGCGCGGCTGGGCGGCGAGGCGCGCCTGTACCGCGCCATGTTCCTGGAGGAGGCATCCAAGGACTACGTGCGCACCGCGCGCGCCAAGGGCCTGGCCGAGCAGGTGGTGCTCTACCGCCACGTGCTGCGCAATGCGCTGATCCCCATCATCACCTCGGCCGGCAGCTACCTGCCCTATGTCTTTTTGGGCAGCCTGGTGTTCGAGAGCTTCTTCGGCCTGCCCGGGTTGGGCGCCTACGTGATCGAGGCCATCGGCAAGCAGGACTTCGCCGTGGTGCGCACGATGGTCTTCGTGGGCTCGCTGCTGTACATCGCCACCTACGCGCTGATCGACATCGCCTACACGTGGGTGGACCCCCGCGTGCGGCTGGGCTGACCGCGCCACGACGCCATGCCCAAGATCGTGATCCTGTGGACCGACGCCGCCGTGTGGCTGATGCTGGCGGCGCTGCTGGCCTACGGCGTGGCCGTGTGGCGCGCGCCCGAGAAGCGCCAGCGCTGGGGCCGCGTGTTCCGCGACGGCGCGGCGCTGGCCAGCAGCATCGTGCTGCTGCTGGCGCTGGGCGTGACGTTGCTCGACAGCGTCCACTACCGGCCGCTGCTGCCCCCGGCACCCGGCGCCGCCGCCGGGCTGCCGGCCTACGACACGCGCACGCGCTCGCTGCTCGACGCGCTGCTGGCCGACCTGGTGGACGGGCGCGAGAGCACCTACTCCAAGCCGCTGGCCTACCTGGGCTTCACGAAGGAATCGGTGGTGGTGGGCGGCGAGGTGCAGCGCGTCGCGCCGCGCCTGCAGTTCGGCGGCGCGCACCTGGCCGACCCGGCCACGCAGTGGCTGCCCGACCTGGTGCGCCGCGCCTCGCTGGGCCTGGCGGCCGGGGCGGTGGGCGCGGCCCTGGCGGTGCTGCTGCTGGTGGCCGCGCTGGCGCGGGCGCGCGGCGCGGGCCTGGTGGCCACCTGGGCCGCCGTGCGGCGGCGCGAGATGCCGGTGCCCTGGCACGTGGCGGTGGTGACGCTCGCGGTCGTCGGCCTGGTCGCCGGCCCGGCCACCGCGCTGTCGGGGCCCTACCACCTGCTGGGCACCGACCTCACCGGCAACGATGTGCTGTACCAGTGCCTGAAGAGCATCCGCACGGCCTTCGTCATCGGCAGCCTGGCCACGCTGGCCACGCTGCCGCTGGCCGTGGGGCTGGGCCTGGTGGCGGGCTACTTCCGCGGCTGGGTGGACGAGGCCATCCAGTACCTCTACACCGTGCTGTCCTCGGTGCCCAACGTGCTGCTGATCGCGGCGCTGGTGCTGATGGTGCAGGTCTTCCTCGACCAGCACCCGGAGCTGTTCGAGACCGGCGCCGAGCGCGCCGACCTCAAGCTGTTCATGCTGTGCCTGGTGCTGGGCCTCACGGGCTGGGCCACGCTGGCGCGGCTGCTGCGCGCCGAGACGCTGAAGCTGCGCGAGCTGGAGTACGTGCAGGCCGCCACCGCCTTCGGCATCGGCCACGGCCGCATCCTGGCGCGGCACGTGTTTCCCAACGTCGCGCACCTGATGCTCATCGTCACGGTGCTGGAGTTCTCGTCACTGGTGCTGTACGAGGCCGTGCTCAGCTACGTGGGCGTGGGCGTGGACCCGTCGATGAACAGCTTCGGCGGCATGATCAACCTGGCGCGCGTGGAGATGAGCCGCGACCCGATGGTGTGGTGGGGCTTCGCGTCGGCCTTCGGCTTCATGGTGGCGCTGGTGCTGGCGGCCAACCTGTTCGCCGATGGCGTGCGCGACGCCTTCGACCCGCGCTCGCGGCTGTTCCGCGCGCGCCGCCGCGTCGCGGTGCCACGCAGGGGCTGAGCATGCTGGACGCCCGCGAACTGACCGTGGAGCTCGACGTCGAGGCCGGCGTCGATGGCGCTGTCGTGCGGGCGCTGGACGCGCTCACGCTCAGCATCCAGCGCGGCGAGACCTTTGCGCTGGTGGGCGAGAGCGGCTGCGGCAAGAGCATGACGGCGCTGGCGCTGATGCGCCTGCTGCCCGACAACGGGTTCGTCACGGGCGGCGACGTCCACCTGCGCGGCAAGCCCGGCGAGGGCAGGGACGTGGACGTGCTCGCCCTGCCCGAGGCCGGCATGCGCCGCGTGCGCGGCGGCCGAATCGGCATGATCTTCCAGGAGCCCGGAACCAGCCTGAACCCCGTGATGACGGTGGGCCGGCAGGTGGTGGAGGCCATCGAGGCGCACACGCCGCTGCGCGGCGCGGCGGCGCGCGCGCGGGCGCTGGAGTGGCTGGAGCGCGTGGGCATCCCCGAGCCCGGGCGCCGCTTCGACGACTACCCCTTCCGCCTGAGCGGCGGCCAGAAGCAGCGCGTGATGATCGCGCTGGCCCTGGCCGCCGAGCCCGACTTCCTGGTGGCCGACGAGCCCACCACGGCGCTGGACGTCACCATCCAGTCGCAGATCCTGGCGCTGCTGCGGCAGCTGCAGGCCGAGCGCGGCATGGGGCTGCTGCTGATCACGCACGACCTGGCCGTGGTCAGCGGCATGGCGCACCGCGTGGCGCTGATGTACGCGGGGCAGATCGTCGAGGTGGCCCCGGCGGCCGCGTTCTTCGCCGCGCCGCGCCACCCCTACGCGCAGGCGCTGATGCGGGCGCTGCCCTCGGCGCAGGGGCGCGGGCAGCCGCTGGCGGCCATCGCCGGCACCGTGCCGCCGCTGACGCAGCGCTTTTCGGGCTGCCGCTTCGCGCCGCGCTGCGGCGTGGCGCGGGCCGATTGCGGGCAGCGGCCGCCGCAGCTCGAACCCGTGCAGGCCGGGCACGCCGTGCGCTGCTGGCTGGCCGGCGAGTTGCCGGCGCTCCGGGCTGCGTCGATGGCCCCGGTGCCCGCGGCGGCCGCCGAGCCCAGCAGCCTGGCCTCGGCCGGCCCCGCGGCCGAGCCGCCGCCGCTGCTGCAGGTGCAGGACCTCTCCGTACGCTTCGCGCTGCAGCGGCCCTGGCTGTCGCGCGGCCCGCGCGAGTTCAGCGCCGTGTCGGGCGTCTCGTTCGAGCTGCGCGCCGGCCGCACGCTGGCCCTGGTGGGCGAAAGCGGCTGCGGCAAGACCACCACCGGCAAGGCCCTGGTGCAGCTGCTGCGCGGCGCGGCGCGCACCGAGGGCCGCGCGCTGCTGCACCCCGCCGGCGGCGGCGAGCCGCAGGACCTGTTCGCGCTGCAGGGCGATGCCCTGCGCGCCGCGCGCCGGCAGGTGCAGATCGTGTTCCAGGACCCCTTCGCCTCGCTGGACCCGCGCATGGGCGTGGCCGAGATCCTCGACGAGGGCCTGGCGGCGCTGCGCCCCGAGCTGGACGCCGGCGATCGGCGGCAGCGGCTGGAGCGCCTGGTCGAGCAGGTCGGCCTGCGCCGCGACGCGCTCGACCGCTACCCGCACGAGTTCTCGGGCGGCCAGCGCCAGCGCATCGCCATCGCGCGCGCGCTGGCCGTGGAACCGCGGCTCATCGTCTGCGACGAGCCCACCTCGGCGCTGGATGTGTCGGTGCAGGCGCAGATCCTGAACCTGCTGCGCGAGTTGCAGCGCGAGCTCGGCGTGAGCTACCTGTTCATCACCCACAACATCGGCGTGGTGGAGGTGATGGCCGACGAGGTGGCCGTGATGCAGGGCGGCCGCATCGTCGAGCAGGGCGGCGCGGGCAGCGTCCTGGGCGCGCCGCGTCAGGAGTACACCCGGCAGCTGCTCGCCGCCGTGCCGCGGCTCGCGTCGGCCTGACGCGGCCGCCCGGGGCGACGTCGCGGCATTGGCCCTGCCTGCAGTCGGACACTGGTCGCGTTCTGTTGCGCGCCGCCAACGCGCCGCCCGGGCAGGCGGCTAGGGACAACCCGGCACCCGCAGACTCGGGGGATCCAGTCGCGCACCGGCTGAGGCTGTCCAAGTGCTTGTCAAACAACACGTTTTTGGCTTTGGAGCGGGTTGCCCCGGGGCCCGGCCGAGCCCGGAGCGGCCGCCTGATGGATATCCCGAGCGCGTCGCGGCGTAGGGGGCCAACACAATTTGGACACGTGTCGTACCGGCCCGTAACCCGCAGGCACGCTCAGGCGTGGCCGGCGGGTTTTGCGGGGTGCCGGTTCGGCGACCGACAGGGTCATTGCGCAATCCTCATCACAGGAGTCCTCCCAACATGTTCAAGAAAACGAAGATTTGCAGCGGCGTGCTGATGGCACTGGGCGGCACCCTCGCGCTGGGCGCGGCGCCGGCGTTCGCGCAACAGTCTGGCTCCAATGCCAGCAAGCCCCAGAGCGTGGTCGTCACCGGCTCGCGCATCGCGCGCATCGACGCGCTGGCCGAGAGCCCGATCGTCACGGTGGGTGCCGAGCAGATCCAGCAAAGCGGCGTCGTCACCGTCGAGCAGTTCCTGAACACGCTGCCGCAGGTCACGCCGGGTCTGAGCTCGCAGTCCAACAACCCGTCGTCCCAAGGTCGGGCCTTCATCGACCTGCGCGGCCTGGGTTCGAACCGCAACCTGGTGCTGATCAACGGCAAGCGCGGCATGGGTTCGCTCAGCGGCGGCACGGTGGACACGAACACCATCCCGACCGCGCTGATCGACCGCATCGAGGTGATCACCGGCGGTGCCGCCACCACCTACGGCGCCGACGCGGTGGCCGGCGTGGTCAACTTCATCATGAAGAACAACTTCCGGGGCTTCGAGCTCGACGCCCAGCACCGGGAGACCGAGCGCGGCGACGGCCTCGAGACCTCGGCGTCGCTGTCCATGGGCGGTGCCTTCGACGGTGGCCGCGGCAGCGCGGTGTTCAGCGCCGGCTACTTCGACCGCAAGGCCATCTACAAGGGCGCCCGTGAGTTCTCGGCGCAGGCCAGCACGGCCACCGGCATCTTCCCGTTCGGCTCGATCTCGTTGGGCACGAACACCCCCACGCAGGCGGCCGTCGATGCCATCTTCGGCGCCAACACCTGCAACACCAACGGCGGCTCGCGCGGCTTCGGCTTCAACGGCGACGGCACGCTGTTCTGCACGGGCGTGGACGGCAGCCCGCGCGACGTGGTCGGCTACACCGGCCCGGCGAGCCAGATCGCGACGCGTTTCTTCCCGGATTCGTTCTCGTACAACTTCGAGCCGGACAACATCCTGGTGCTCCCCATGGAGCGCTGGTCCATGTACTCGGCGCTGAACTACGACGTCAGCGAGAACTTCCGCCCCTACGCGTCGCTGCAGTTCACCAACTACAACGCGCTGCAGGAGCTGGCTCCTACGCCGGGCGGCGGCTTCACCATTCCGGTGACCAACCCGTTCTGGAACCCGCAGGCGCAGACGCTGCTGGCCACCCGGAGCAACCCGACGGCCCCGGTCACCTACAGCAAGCGCTTCAACGCGCTGGGCGGCCGCACGGGCTTCAACACGCACGACGTCTGGCAGCTGGTGGCCGGCGCCAAGGGTGACGTCGGTCTGATCGACTTCTGGACCTACGACGTCTACGCGACCTACGGCCGCTCGGTGCAGGCCGAAGTCCAGGGCGGCAACGTGCGCGTGGCCAACCTGCAGAACCTGCTCAACGCAGCCGATGGCGGCGCCTCGCTGTGCACGGGCGGCTTCAATCCGTTCGGCCCGACGCCCCTGTCTGCGGCCTGCCAGCGCTACATCGGCCTCGAAGCCAAGAACCTGACGACCGTCGTGCAGCGGGTGCTCGAAGGCACCGTGTCGGGCCCTGTGGCCAAGCTGCCCGCCGGCTCGCTGGATGTCGTGTTCGGTGCCTCGTACCGTGATCTCGACTTCAAGTTCCAGCCCGACTCGGGCCTTCAGCCTGGCGCGGTGGTGGGCTTCAACGAGCAGCTGCCGGTGGCCGGTGATCTGGCGTACAAGGACGTCTTCTTCGAGGCGGTGGTCCCGATCCTGCGCAACCTGCCCGCCGTGAAGAAGCTGTCGGCCACCATCGGTGCACGCGCGACCGACTCCGACAGGTTCGGGTCCGACAGCAGCTACAAGGCCACGCTCGAGTGGACGATCGTCGATGCCGTGCGCGTGCGGGGCGGTGTCCAGTCGGCCATCCGCACGCCCAGCGTCGGGGACCTGTTCTCGCCGCAGACGAACAACTTCCCGGACATCACCAACCAGGACCCCTGCAACACCACGGGCGCCATCGCCGCGACCTATCGCAACGGCCCGAACGGCGCGGCGATCCAGGCCCTGTGCGCAAACCAGTCGGCCGTGGCCGGTGGCGCGAGCTACGCCCAGCCTTTCGGCCAGGCGCGCGGCATCACGGGCGGCAACCCGAACCTGCAGCCCGAGAAGGCGACCTCGTTCACGCTGGGTGTCGTGTTCCAGCCGACGCGGAACCTCACGGCCACCGTCGACTACTGGTCGATCGACCTGGAGGAGGTCATCGGAGCGGTCGGCGCGACCACCATCGTGCAGCGCTGCTACAACCGCGACGGTGCGAACCCCACGTTCAGCCCGACCAACCAGTGGTGCCAGCTGTTCCGGCGTGACGCGGCCGACGGCGGCGTGATCGCCCTGCAGCAGCTGTCGCGCAACCAGTCGTTCATCACGGTGTCCGGCATCGACCTGGCCATCGACTACACGCTGAACCTGAAGGAACTCGGCCAGCTGCGCTTCAACCTGAACGGCACCTGGTCGGACCAGTATGACTCGCAGGTCACGTCCGTCGACCCGGTGAACAACTTCGCCGGTACGATCGGCTCGGGCACGGGCTCGGCCGCGCCCGAGTTGCGCGTGAACCTCGGCACGACGTACTCGCTGGGCGGCCTGAGCGTCACGCTGACGAACCGCTTCATCGACGCGATGGTCCACTCCAACACGGTGACCGGCGGCTCCCCGGTGACCAACACCGGCACCGCGGCGACCTGGTACCACGACATCTCGGCCCGTTACGCGATCACGCCGAACATCGCGATCCGGGCCGGCATCTCGAACCTGACCGACCAGCAGCCGCGCCAGTACTCGCCGAACATCCAGGCCAACACCGACCCGTCGACCTTCGATGTGCTCGGCCGGCGCTACTTCGTCGGCCTGAACGCGAAGTTCTGATCCCGTGATCTAGCGACAACGCGCTTCTGTCGATGGCGGCGGTCCGAGAGGATCGCCGCCGTTTTCGTTTCAGGCCGCCGTGGTGGGGCGCCGGCAAGCTGGCGTCCGACCCCGGCGGTGTGTTGCCGGTGCCCTCCGGAACAGGGCCAACCATGCTTGAAACCCTCGATTCCCTCACCAGCGAGGCCCATCGACTCAAGGCCGGGGGCCGCCTGGTCGAGGCGCTGTCGATCTACAGGCATGCCGTGCAGCGGTTTCCGGCCAGCGGTGTGGCGCTGCACAACCTGGCAGGCACCCTGGGCGACCTCGGCGAGCACGATGAGGCCGCACAACTCGCGACCCGCGCACTCCGGACCGGGCTGGACGCGCCCGAGACCTGGCTCGTCCTGGCCAGGGCCGAACTGGGGCGCGGCGAGCCCGAGGCCGCGCTCCGGGCGTACCGGGAGGTGCTGCGCCGCCGGCCTGACTCGCTGCCTGCGCACCTGGAGGCGACGCAGCTGATCTGGATGCGCACCAGCAGCCGCGAGGAGGCCTTGCGCGGTCTCGACGAGGCCGCGCGAAGGCTGGGTGCCAATCCTGGCCTGCTGATGGTGAAGGCCCAGGCCCTGGAGTCGATGGGCGATGCACAGGCGGCCCTTGATGCCTTGGGCAGCGCGACGGCCGCGCCGGCCTGCGCGCCAGAGCTGTTGGCCTATGCATCGCACCTGAGTGCCGCGACCGGAGACCCGTTGGGTGCGATCCGCCTGGCGGAGCGCAGCGTGCAGGCTGCCCCCGGCGATCCGGGGTCGATCGAAGCCTTGGCCAGGGCGCGCCTTGCCGCGGGCGATGTCCCGGGCGCCGAGGCGCTGCTCCAGCCCTTGTCGGCCCACAGGCCCACGAACCAGCATCTGCTTGCCATGCGGGCCGTCGCATGGCGGCTGAGCGGCGATCCGCGCTACCGCGAGCTCTACGATTACCCCGGCGTCGTCCAGGCGAAGCCCCTCGCCGTGCCCGAGGGCTGGAGCGACCTGGCCGGCTACGTGGCCTCGCTTGCCGCGGAGCTGAAGCAGGCGCATCGGTTCCGCACCCACCCTTTCGGGCAGTCGCTGCGGCAGGGCAGCCAGTTGCCGGACGTCTTGCGGCGCGCAAGCCCGGCGGCCGCCGCATTTGCCCAGGCGCTGTCCGGACCGCTCACCGATTACCTGGCGCGGATCGGCCGGGGTCGCGGGCCGCTGGCGGGCCGCAACACCGGTCGCGCTGCCATCGCCGGCAGCTGGTCGGTCTGGCTGCGGCCGGGCGGTCATCACGTCGACCACGTGCACCAGGAGGGGTGGATCTCGGCGGTCTGCTATCTGGAGTTGCCGGCCGTCGTGGCAGCCGGTGGGCGAGAGGGCTGGCTGCGTTTCGGCCGGCCGGGCCTCGTGCTGCCCCAGGACCTTCCGGCGGAGCACTGGGTGCGGCCCGAGCCGGGCCTGGTTGCGCTGTTCCCGTCCTACATATGGCACGGCACCGAACCCTTCAGCGGCAACGAGTCCCGCCTGACCCTGGCGTTCGACCTGGTGCCGGCTTGAAGAAGGGGCCGTGATCGCGCCCTTCGGGCCGAGCGCGCGCCGCCGCTGGGGCGGCGCCCCGGCGGGGGCCCGCTGACTCGCCTGCTGCCGCGTTGCGGCGCACCAACATCGCCAACCTCGGGCACCCGGCGCGGGCTTGCATCGTCTGTCGCAAGTGACTGATGCGCAACGACTTTCGGCTGCGCGCCAGGGCCGTGACCATGGGCGGCTGGGTTTGTCCCGGTGCCGATAACCCTAACCAAAAGACCAGAATTAGCGCTGATCCCTGCGTCGATTCTTCAGATGGTGTGCGCCGATGCTGCAGGAAGGCGCGGACCGCGCGGGGCGTGCTGCCATCGTTCCTCGTTCCACAGGAGAAAAACCAATGTTCAAGAAGTCCCAGGTCTGCACCGCCGCGTTGTTGGCGATTTCCGGCAGCCTGGCGCTGACCAGCCTGCCTGCGTTGGCCCAGACGACCGAGCGAGTGGAAGTCACCGGTTCCCGCATCCGCACGCTGAATGCCGAGTCGGCGTCGCCCGTGCAGGTGCTCAGCGCGGCCGATATCGCCTCGTCCGGCACCTTGAACCTGCAGGACCTGCTTCTGAAGAATCCGACGCTGGGTACGCCTTCGATCAGCCGCACCAACTCGAATTTCTCGACCAGCAGTGCCGGTGTCGCCGTGGTTGACCTGCGCAACCTTGGCACGGGCCGCACCTTGGTGCTGGTCAACGGCCGCCGCTACGTGGCCGGCATCCCGGGCGAATCAGCGGTCGACCTGAACACCATCCCGACCGACTTCATCGAGAAGGTGGAACTGCTCACCGGTGGCGCGTCGGCCACCTATGGTTCGGATGCCGTGGCTGGCGTCGTCAACATCATCCTGAAGAAGAGCTTCAGCGGTGTGGCGGTGGACTTCTCCAAGGGGCAGTCCAGCAAGAGCGACGACAAGCGCGACGAGTTTTCCCTGACGATGGGCTCTAGCGGCTCGGACGGCCGCTCCAGCTTGATGCTGCACCTGGGCTACACGAAGCAGGGCGCGGTCTACTCCAACAAGCGGGAGCCCACCGACAACCTGCCAACCGCTTACCTCACGGGAGACGGCAACGATCTGCTCTCCTTCACGGCGCCCTTCTACTCGAGCTACGCGCCGCAGGGGCGCTTCTTCGTGGGTTCCACCAGTCGCACCTACGACGCCCAGGGCAATGAGGTTGCCTGGTCGACCAACGGAAGCGCCACGTCGCCGGCCCGCGGCTTCAACCGGCAGGAATTCCGCACCATCGCCCTGCCGCTGGAGCGCTACCTGCTCGCCGCCAAGGGCGAGGTGGCCTTGACGGACAACCACAGCGCATACGTCGAAGGCAACTACGCCCAGACGCAGGCCCGGACCCGCCTGGAGCCGTTCCCGTTCGACTCCGAGGCCACGCATCCCGCATCCGGCGGCCAGGTGCCTGCAGAGTTCCTGGTCAACGGCGTGTTGAGGGCCAACCCGCTGATTCCTGCCAGCCTGCTGGCGCAGATGACCGACAGCGACGGGGACGGTGCGCGCGACTACTACTTCTCCCGGCGCCTGAGCGAGGTCGGCAACCGGGGCTCGACGGCCGATCGCGATACCTTCCGCGTGATCACCGGCTTCAAGGGCAGCTTGGGTGGCAACTGGGACTACGACGCGTTCATCGGCTATGGCGCCACCAAGGAGTCGCAGGTCAACGGTGGCCAGGTGAACGTGCTGACTTTCCGCTCGGCGCTCGAGGCCGTGCCGGACGTCAACGACGTGAACGGTAACGGCAACACCACCGAGGCCATCTGCCTGGACGCGAACGCACGCGCGCAGGGCTGCAAGCCCGTCAACGTCTTCGGTTTCAATTCGATCAGCCCGGGTGCACTCGCGTACATCCAGGCCCCCGGGCTGCTGAGCACGTTCACCTCGCAGAAGCTGGCCGGTGTCACGGTGCGTGGCGATCTGTTCAAGATGCCCGCCGGCCCGGTGTCGCTGGTGGCCGGGCTTGAGTGGCGCGAGGAGTACTCGCGCAGCGAGTTCGATCCGCTCCAGCAGTCGGGTCTGAATGCCGGCAACGCGATCCCTCGCACGGAGGGCAGCTTCGACGTGACCGATGGCTTCATCGAGGCGCGCCTGCCCTTGCTGAAGGATGCCCCGTTCGCCAAGGCGCTGACGCTCAGTGGCGCCGTGCGCAGCGGCAAGTACTCGACCGCCGGCAACACGACCAGCTGGACCGGCGCCCTGGAGTGGGCGCCCATCGCCTCTCTCCGCCTGCGTGCCACGCAGGCGCTGGCGACCCGGGCGCCGAACATCAACGAGTTGTTCTCGCCGCCCAGCCAGACCTTCCCGAGCGTGCAGGATCCCTGCGTCGGTGTCACGGCCACCTCGACCCAGCCGCAGGCTGCCCGTTGCCGCGCCGATCCGGGTGTAGCGGCCAACATCGCCGCCAACGGGTCGTTCACGCTGACCCAGGCCGATATCCAGGGCACCAGCGGCTTCGACCGCGGCAATCCGAATCTGCGCGCAGAGGAGGGCAAGTCGACGACCTTCGGCATCGTGATCACGCCCACCGGCATCCCAGCCCTCCGCAACTTCACGTTCAGCGCCGACTACTTCAAGATCAAGATCGATGACGCGATCGTGAGCACGCCGCGGCAGTTCATCCTGTCGCAGTGCTACACGGCCGATGCCAGCTTCTGCCAGTTCATCACCCGGCGTACCCAGTCCTCGGGCCCCAACAGTGCCGGCGCGCTGCAGTTCGTGGACTCCGCCGTCACCAACAGCGGGGGCCTGTTCACGGAAGGCGTGGACATCGAGGTGGGCTACACGGACAAGGTTGGTCCCGGACGCCTCAACACCAAGCTGGCGTACACGCGTCTGAGCAAGGGTTACGTGATCCCGCTGATCGGCTCGGACCCTGACGACTTCGCCGGCGAGGTCGGCGCCGCCAAGGACAAGCTGAGCTTCAAGCTGGGCTACAACTGGGGCGCGTTCGGCATTGCCACGACCACCACCTATATCGGCAAGTCTGCGATCGACGATCAGGAACTGGTGTCGGGCTGGGGGCTCGAGAAGGGCTCGATCACGGTCCCTGCAAAGACGTACTTCGACTTCCAGATCAGCTACGACTGGAAGAAGGCGAAGTTCTATTTCGGCATGGACAACGCGACCAACACGAAGCCACCGCGCTTCGACACCAACGGACTGGTTCCCGGGGGCACCACCGGGGCGGGCACGGCCGCCGACGTCTACGACGCCATCGGTCAGCGCTACTACGCCGGCGTGCGCATGCAGTTCTGATCGTCTGGTCACGGGGTGTCCGCGGCGGCGCCTTGCGTCCGCCCGGATCGAGAGGTCGAGCGGCAGCCAGGGGCTGCCGCTCTTTCCTTGTGTCTACACTTCGCCCAAGAGTTATTGGGGAGAGTGCGGATGAGAATTCGACGACGTGGTCTGGCTGGGCTGATGGCGCTGGTCAGCCTTCAGGCGGTTGGCCAGACGCGCATCGGGGGCGAGCGGGTCTATGGCGTGGTGTCGCTGGTGGCGGATCACCTGACAGTGACCGGTTTCGAGTCGACCACCGGCACGCACATTGCGGCGAATCCCACGGAGCGCATTCCGCTGCAGTCGGACTCCCTTGAGCGCAGCGTGCTGCGCGCCGCGCACAAGGCACTCACCGAGGCCGGTGCAGGACGGGTCGTGCCGCTGCTGATCGGTGACGGCAACCTGTACGAGCAGCAGGGGCGACTCGTGTCCGGGGGACGAGCGGTGCTGCCTTCATCGCTGTCCCAGACCCTGCAGACTCAGCAGGCCACGCATCTGGTGCTGGTCACCAAGCACCGGGCCGACGCGCGCATGAAGACGGGCGTCGAGACGCTGGGCAGCGGACGTGTCGAAGGTCTGGGCTTCTATGTCGACCGGGTGACCCCACGGAGGAGCGTGGGCAGCGGTGACCGCACCGTGGGATACATCGCCCCGCATGCCTATCTGCGCGTCTGGCTGATCGATCTGAGCGGTGGCCGCGTCGTTGGCCAGCGGGATGTCCTCGAGTCCGAGGTGGTGACGCCGCGCGAAGACCAGGGCGGCGCAGATCCTTGGAAGTGGATGGACAACGAGGCCAAGATGAAGGCCCTGGACGCCCTCATCGGTACCGGTGTTTCGCGCGCAGTGCGCGAATTGGCAGCGCTGTGATGAATGCGCCGACATGGCTGCGTTCGGTGGCCTGCGTCGTGACGGTCGGCGCAAGTGTGCCGACCCTCGCGCAGGTCGAGTCGAACAAGGCGGCGCCCGCCGCGCTCGAGCAGGCCGTGTTCGCCTGTCGCACCCTGGCCGACGAGGCGCGACGTCTGGCCTGCTACGACGCCATGCCGGTGTTGTCCGTGCCCATGGGCGCGATCACGCCATCGGCCCCAACGAACCCGAAGCCCCAGGGAGCGCTCCCGACCGCGACGACGGCTGCCGCACCCGCGCAGTCTTTCGGCCTGCCGGCGGCGACCGCGCCAGCCCAGCCGGCAAGTCGGGTGTCAGCACGCTTGCAGGGCAGTTTCGGCGAATGGTCGGCCGGCACGCGCTTCGTACTCGACAACGGCCAGGTTTGGCAGGTGGTCGATGGCCAGGGGGCGGGCTACGCTCTGAACCAACCTCGGATCACCATCGAGAGGGGCCTGCTTGGCAGCTTCTTCGCCACGGTCGATGGCGTATCGGCTGCGATCAAGGTCAGGAGAGTGCAGTAGCTCGGGCCACAGGCCCGCACGCCGCGCTGGCTCAGCAGATCACTTCGGCGCGAGCCGGATCGCCCCGTCGAGCCGGATCACCTCGCCGTTGAGCATGTCGTTCTCGATGATGTGCTTGGCGAGCTTGGCGTAGTCGGCCGGCGTGCCCAGGCGGCTGGGGAAGGGCACGCTGGCGGCCAGCGCGTCCTGCACCTCCTGCGGCATGCCGAAGAGCATGGGCGTGCCGAAGATGCCCGGCGCGATGGTCATGTTGCGGATGCCGTTGCGCGCCAGGTCGCGCGCGATGGGCAGCGTCATGCCGACCACGCCGCCCTTGCTGGCGCTGTAGGCGGCCTGGCCGATCTGCCCGTCGTAGGCGGCCACGCTGGCGGTGCTGATGAGCACGCCGCGCTCGCCGGTGGGCTCGGGCTCGTTCTTCGCCATGGCCTCGGCGGCCAGGCGGATCATGTTGAAGCTGCCGATCAGGTTGACGGTGATCGTCTTCGTGAACAGGGCCAGCGCGTGCGCGCCGTCCTTGCCCACGGTCTTGCTCGCGGTGGCGATGCCGGCGCAGTTGACCAGCCCCATGAGCTTGCCCAGCTTCAGCGCGGCGGCCACGGCGGCCTGGCCGTCGGCCTCGGAGCTGACGTCGCACTTCACGAACACGCCGCCGATCTCGGCCGCGACCTTCTCGCCCTTCTCGGCGTTCATGTCGGCCACGACGACCTTGCCGCCACTGGCGGCCAGCAGCCGCGCCGTGCCCTCGCCCAGGCCCGAAGCGCCGCCGGTGACGATGAAGACCTTGCCTGCGATATCCATGATGCTGAGGTTGAAGGAGGAGGTGGGGGAATTCAGGCGCCCAGCGCCGCCATCACGCGGGCGGTGATCTCGTCGACGCTGCCCGTGCCAGTGATGCGCGCATAGCGCGGCGCGCCGGGCTCGCCACTGGCGGCCCAGCTGGAGTAGTAGTCCACCAGCGGCCGCGTCTGGCTCTGGTAGACCTGCAGCCGCTTGCGCACGGTTTCTTCCTTGTCGTCGTCGCGCTGGATCAGCGGCTCGCCGGTCACGTCGTCCAGGCCCTCGACCTTGGGCGGGTTGAACTTGACGTGGTAGGTGCGGCCCGAGGGCAGGTGGGCGCGACGGCCGCTCATGCGCTCGATGATGGCCGCGTCGGGCACGTCGATCTCGACGACGTGGTCGAGCTTCACGCCGGCGGCCTTCATGGCGTCGGCCTGCGGAATGGTGCGCGGGAAGCCGTCGAACAGGAAGCCGCTGGCGCAGTCGGGCTGCGCGATGCGTTCCTTGACGAGGCCGATGATGATGTCGTCGCTGACGAGGCCGCCGCTGTCCATCACCTGCTTGGCCGCCAGGCCCAGCGGCGTGCCGGCCTTGACGGCGGCGCGCAGCATGTCGCCGGTGCTGATCTGGGGGATGCCGAAATGCCGGCAGATGAAGGTGGCCTGCGTGCCCTTGCCGGCGCCAGGGGCGCCTAGGAGGATCAATCTCATCGCGTTCCTCGTTCGGTGTTGTCGTGCGCCTGTCCCCTCGAATCGAGAATAGCACGCGGTCCCGCGCATCAAGCTGACGCGGGGGGCTCCTTGGCTGCAGCCTCGAACTGCGCTCGCACCCGGGCCAGGTCGGCTGGCGTGTCGATGCCGGGCCCCGGCGCTTGGTCCGACACGTGCACCGCGATGCGGTGGCCGTGCCAGAGCACGCGCAGCTGCTCCAGCGCCTCGGCCTGTTCCAGCGCCGCCGGCGGCAGCGACGGGAACGCGCGCAGGAAGCCCGCGCGGTAGGCGTACAGGCCCACGTGGCGAAGCGGTGCCGGATCGCCGGGCGGGGCGCCGCCGCCGTCGCGCCACCAGGGCAGCGGCGCGCGGCTGAAGTACAGCGCGCGCGAGGCGGCGTCGAGCACCACCTTGACGACGTTGGGGTTGGTGTACTCCGCGGCCTCGGCCAGCGCGTGCGCCGCGGTGGCCATGACGCAGTCGTCGCGCTGCACCAGCAGCGCCGCCACCGCCTGCACGAGGGCCGGATCGATCAGCGGCTCGTCGCCCTGCACGTTGACGACGACGTCGTCGCCGTCCAGCCCCAGGTGCACGCAGGCCTCGGCCAGGCGGTCGCTGCCGCTGGGGTGGTCGGAGCGGGTGAGCACGGCCTGCACGCCGTGGGCGGCGCAGGCGTCGGCGATCTCGGCGTCGTCGCAGGCCACGACCACGGCGCGGGCGCCGGCCAGGCCCGCCACGCGCTCGGCCACGCGCACGACCATGGGCTTGCCGGCAATGTCGGCCAGCGGCTTGCGGGGCAGCCGCGTGCTCGCCAGCCGCGCCGGGATCAGGACGGTGAAGGCTCCAGCGCTCACGGGACGGGCGCGCCGTCGGGGGCCGGGCCGTCCAGCGGCTGGGCCTCGTTCTCCAGCATGACGGGAATGCCGTCCCGGATGGGGAAGGCCAGCCGGTCGGCCGGGCAGGCCAGGTCCAGCGGACGCTGCTCGGCGTCGCGGCGCAGCTGCAGCGGGCCCTTGCAGACGGGACAGACGAGCAGTTCGATCAGGCGGTGGTCCAGGCTCATGGCGTTCGGGCGTTCGCGGGGCGGGGGCCGAAGAGCTCGGCGTGCAGCGCATCGAGCAGCGTCTCGGGCACGTCCAAGTCTAGCGGCAGCACCCACACGGGCCGGCCGGCGGCGCGGGCGGTGTCGAGCTTGACGGCGTCCTTCTCGGTGACCAGCACGTCGCAGCCCGTGGCGGGCCAGGGCAGCGTGGCGTACTCGTGGTGGTCGGGCAGCGGCAGCGCTTCAACCTGCAGGCCGGCCTCGCGCAGCATGGCGAAGAACTTCTGCGGCGCCGCCAACCCGGCGGCGGCCAGCAGCGGCCGGCCGCGCAGCGCGGCCAGGGGCACGGCGGCGGCGGCGTCGCCCGCGTGCCAGGCGGCCAGCGGCCAGGCGCGCTGCAGGCGGCGGGTGGCACACGCGCCGGGCAGCGGCGTGCTCGCCACGCCCGCGGTGTAGAGCAGGTGGCGGCCGGCGACCAATTGCCGCGGCAGGGGCTCGCGCAGCGGCCCGGCCGGCAGCAGCAGGCCGTTGCCGGCGCCGCGCTCGTCGAAGACCAGCAGCTCGGCCCGGCGGGGCAGCGCGCGATGCTGCAGGCCGTCGTCGGCGACGATGACATCCACCTCCGGGTGGGCCTCGATCAGCGCGCGAGCGGCCGCCACGCGGTCGCGCCCCACCGCCACCGGCACGCCGCTGCGGCGCGCCATCAGCAACGGCTCGTCGCCCACGTCGCGCGGTCGGTCAGCCTGCGCCACCAACCGTGGGGCCGAGTCTGCGCGCCCGTGCCCGCGCGACACGATGCCGGGCCGGTGCCCGCGCTGCGCCAGCGCGGCCACGACGGCCATCACCGTGGGGGTCTTGCCGGCGCCGCCGACGACGACGTTGCCCACCACCAGCACCGGCACCGGCAGCGCCGCGGCGTGGGCTGTGCGGCGGGCGTGGCGCTGCTGCAGCACCCCGTACACCGCGGAAAGCGGCTGCAGCAGGCGGGCGGCCAGGCCGGGCCGCGGTGTCCACCAGACGCGGCGGAAGAAGTCCTCGAGCGCGCCCGGCACGCTGCGTCGCGCGTCAGCGCGGCGTCGTGCCCGCGGTCTGGGCCGCGAACGTCAGCCGCGACAGCCCGGCACGGCGCGCCGCGTCGAGCACGTTGACCACGGACTGGTGCGCCGCCAGCGCATCGGCCGAGACGATGAGCACGACCTCCGGCCGTCCGCCGGAGGCCGCGGCCAGCGCGGCGCTGAGCGCCTCGACGCTGCGGCCGTCGACCGGCCGCTTGTTGACGGCGTAGCGTCCGTCGGCCGCCACGGACACGATGATCTCGGCCGGGCGCTCGCGCAGCCGCTCGGCGTCGGCCGCGGGCAGGTTGATCTGCAGCTCGGTGAAGCGCGAGTAGGTGGTCGACAGCATCAGGAAGATCAGCACCACCAGCAGCACGTCGATGAACGGGATCAGGTTGATCTCCGGTTCCTCGACGCGGCGGCGGCCGAACTTCATGCGGCGCGCGCGCTCAGCCGGCCTTGACCGCGAAGCGCATCAGGTGCGGCACCAGGCGCTCGGCGGCGAGTTCCATCGCCAGTTCGTACTCGTCGACGCGGCGGCGGAAGTAGCGGTACAGCATCAGCGCCGGGATGGCCACGATGAGGCCGAACGCGGTGTTGTACAGGGCGATGGAGATGCCGTGTGCCAGTTGCTGCGGGTTGCCGGTTGAGCCGGCGGTGGGGGCCTGCGAGCCGAAGATCTCGATCATGCCGATCACCGTGCCCAGCAGTCCCAGCAGCGGTGCCGCTGTCGCGATGGTGCCCAGCGCGTTGAGGTAGCGCTCCAGGCCGTGCACGGCAGAGCGGCCCGCGTTCTCGATCTGCTGGCGCAGCGCAACCTCCGTGATGCGCGGCTCGGCGATCACGCTGCGCAGCCCGGCCGCCAGCACGCCGCCGAGCACCGAGTTGGCGGCGAGCTTGTTCACGATGTCGGCCGAGGGCAGGCTGGCGCGCGTCACCCCCAGGACCTCGTCCAGCAGCGTGGGCGGCGCCACCTGCGACGGGCGCAGCGTGTAGAAGCGCTCGATCGCCAGGGCCAGCGCAACGATGGAGCACAGGATCAACGGCCAGATCGGCCAGCCAGCGGCTTGTATGATGGACAGCAACGGTGTCTCGTCTCTCGCGCGGTCGTGCGCAGCGGCTTTGCGGGACTGCTCGGGTCATTATGGCCGATGCCTTTGCCGGGCTCGCAGGGCCGCCTCAGTGTGCGGTCGGGCATCCGGCAGCCGCTATCCACGCAGGCTGTGGACAAAGTTGTGGGCAAAGCCTGCGTGCCGATCGCAAGTGGGCGTCGCGACAGGGGCAAAGACCTGCTGCCTAAGAATTAAGCACAAAAAAATTCATGTGCATCAATCACTTACGATCCAATAACGATTTCGTGACAAGGATTTTGGCGCACCCCCCTGGCCTGCGGGGTGCTGTGGACTGCCGGGCTTTCCCCGATGCCTGAACTGCCCCAGCGGGCTACGTGGGGCGTGGCCTCGCTGCTGTTGGCGACGACAGACGCGCTGGCCGCGCGCTTCGGCGCGGTGGCCGTGTGTGGCGAGCTCTCCGGCCTTGCACGCGCCGCCAGCGGCCATGTGTACTTCTCGCTGAAGGACACCGATGGCGCGCCGGCCCTTCTGCGCTGCGCGATGTTCCGCAGGGCCGCGACGCTGCTGGACTTCGCGCCGGCCGACGGCCAGCAGGTCGAGCTGCGCGGCCGCCTCGGCGTCTACGAGGCCCGCGGCGAGCTGCAGTTGGTGGTGGAGTCCATGCGCCGCGTCGGCGAGGGCGCCCTTTACGAGGAGTTCCTGCGGCGGCGGGCGCGCCTGGCGGCCGAGGGCCTGTTCGATGCCGCCCGCAAGCGCCCGCTGCCGCCCCAGCCGCGCGCGCTGGGCGTGGTGACGTCGCTGGCCGCCGCGGCGCTGCGCGACGTGATCACGGCGCTGCAGCGTCGCGCGCCGCAGGTGCGCGTCGTCATCTACCCAGCCCCGGTGCAGGGTGCCGAGGCGCCGGCGGCGCTTGTCGAGGCGCTGGCCACCGCGGGCCGCCGCGCCGAGGTGGATGCGCTGCTGCTGGTGCGCGGCGGTGGTTCGCTCGAGGACCTGTGGGCCTTCAACGACGAGCGCCTGGTGCGGGCGATCGCTGCCTGCCCGCTGCCCGTGGTGTGCGGCGTGGGCCACGAGACCGATGTGACCCTGGCCGACCTCGCCGCCGACCTGCGCGCGCCCACGCCGACGGCCGCCGCCGAACTGGCCGCGCCGTCGCTGGCCGAGCTGCGCGCGCAGCTCGACGCCCGGGCCGATCGCGCACGGCGCGCGGCGGAGCGTGCGCTGCAGCGCCAG
>CAIKLM010000003.1 GCA_903828235.1 uncultured beta proteobacterium
CCAGGTGCGCCGCGCCAGCGGTGGCCGCCAGATTCCCTGGGAGAGCACGAGCCTGGAGGAGGACTTCGCCTTCGCCACCGGCGCGCGCATCGAGGCGCAGAGCCTGGGCCAGCGCGACGCGGTGTTCCAGGCCCAGCGGCGTGACTGGGAGCGCATCCGCGAGTCCACCCGGTTGGAGGACTTCTACGCCTTCCTGCAGCAGCACCCGAGCGGGGTGTTCGCCGAGCTGGCGCAGGCGGCGGTGGACCGCCTGGCGCGGCCGGTGGTGGTGGCCCAGGCCGCGCCCGCGCTGGCGGGTGCCGTGCCGCTGCCCGCCGGCGTGGATCGCTACCGCGTCGGCGACCGCTGGGAAATCGAGCGGATCGACCACCTGGCCGGCGATCGCCGCACGTCGCTGGTGCGCGAGGTGACATCCGTGGAAGGTGTCCGCGTGTTCGTGAACCGTGGCCAGCTCATCCTGGATCAGCTGGGCAGCTTGACCTACAACCGCGCGAGCCGCCTCGACCCCGGAATCCTCATCGCGCCGTCGGATCTGCGCGTGGGCATGCGCTGGCGCAGCGACTTCTACAACCTGCCCGACGATCCCGGCATGGTGGCGGGCAAGAACTTCCTCGACATGCGCGTCCTGTCGGTCGAGGCGCTCGACCTGCCCATCGGCCGCGTGCGAACCTGGCATGTCGTGGGCGAGGGTCAGGTCGTTCTGACGAGCACCGTGAAGAGGCTGCGCATCGAGCTCTGGATCGACGTCGAGACCATGTGGTCCGTCAAGGACAGCTACCAGCGTCTGCCGCAGAGCGGGCGCAAACCCGAAGTCCACGAGACCGACACCGTGGTCAGTCGCAGCCGAGTGCCGCGATGAGCGAGACCCGCAGCCCCCAGCCGTTGCCCGGCGTGACGCTGTCCGAGGACGACGGCGTGCGCTACCTGCACCTGGACACGCCCTGGATCCAGGGCGGCATGCGCATCCGCGCGCCGCAGGTGGTCGAGATCGACTACATCCAGCGCATGCTGGCCGCGCTGCTGTGGTTGTCACCGGCGGCGCTGGCCGAAGGCGCGGCGGTGCAGCTGGGGCTGGGGGCCGGGGCGCTGACGCGGTTCACGTCGCAGCAGCTGAAGATGGCCACCACGGTGGTGGAGATCAACCCGCAGGTGATCGCCGCCAACCAGCGCCACTTCCACCTGCCGCGCGAGGCGCTGGTGGTCCGCGGCGACGCCGCCGACTGGCTGGCGCAGGCCGAGGCGCGCTCGGTGCGGCTGCTGTTCGTGGACCTGTACGACCATGAGGCCGCCGCGCCCGTGCTGGACGACGCCGGCTTCTACGCCGCCTGCCAACGCGTGCTCGACGACGACGGGGTCATGGCCGTCAACCTGTTCGGTCGCGACGCCAGCTTCCACGACAGCATCGGGCGCATCGCCGGGGTCTTCGGCAGCGACCGCACCTGGAGCCTGCGGCCCACGCGCCAGGGCAACAGCGTGGTCGTGGCCGCCCGCGGCGCCACGCTGCCCCCGCGCCCGGAACTGCTGTCGCGCGCGGCGCAGCTCGAGCAGCGCTTCGGCCGCCTGAAGCTGGCGGCGCGGCAGTGGCCGCGCATGATCCGGGCCTTCGCCAGCCTGCCTGGCGCCGCCGATGCCCCCGCCTTCAAGGCCCGGCTTCCGTGAAGCGCGCCCCCGGTCGGGCGACCAGCCGGCCGGTCTGTCCAGGGCTGCCTCGCCAAGACGCATGAGGTATTCGCCTTATCCGGCCCAGTTTCGGTGGCTGCGCCGAGGGGATTGCGGCAAGATCAGTCGCCATGACGACTTATCCCTCCGCCCCGCTGCGGCGGCCTTGGCTGGCGCGCCCGCGCTCTGACGACGCCAAGGCCACTCCCGCCGCCACCGACCCTGCCCGGCGCGCGCTGCTGGCCAGTGCCGCGGCGATGCCGTTCTCGCCGCTGGCCCGGGCGGCCGGACTTGCGCGCGTGGCCCTGGTCATCGGCAACGCCGCCTACCCGACGGCCCCGCTGCCC
>CAIKLM010000004.1 GCA_903828235.1 uncultured beta proteobacterium
CCAGGTGCGCCGCGCCAGCGGTGGCCGCCAGATTCCCTGGGAGAGCACGAGCCTGGAGGAGGACTTCGCCTTCGCCACCGGCGCGCGCATCGAGGCGCAGAGCCTGGGCCAGCGCGACGCGGTGTTCCAGGCCCAGCGGCGCGACTGGGAGCGCATCCGCGAGTCCACCCGGGTGGAGGACTTCTACGCCTTCCTGCAGCAGCACCCGAGCGGGGTGTTCGCCGAGCTGGCGCAGGCGGCGGTGGACCGCCTGGCGCGGCCGGCGGTGGTGGCCCAGGCCGCGCCCGCGCTGACGGGCATGGAACTCCTGCCCGCCGGCGTGGACCGCTACCGCGTCGGCGACCGCTGGGAAGTCGAGATCATCGACCACCTCGCTGCCGACAACCGCCGCAGGGGGGAGCGTGAAGTGACGGCGCTGAGGGACGGGCAGGTCCTGCTGAACGGCGGTGCCGTCATCCTCGATCAGCTCGGCTCGGTGATCAGGAACCGGACCGGGCGCAAGGACCCCGGCATCCTCGTCGCGCCCTCGCAGCTTCGTGTGGGCATGCGCTGGCGCTCCGACTTCTACAACCAGCCCGACTCTCCCGGCGCGCCGCTCTCGAAGAACTTCTACGACTACCGCGTCCGGGGCATCGAGGAACTGGAGCTGCCGATAGGCCGGATGCGCACGTTTCACATCGTCGGCGAGGGCATGGCCGTCCAGACGAACAGCTCGTCTCGGCTGTTCTCCGAAGTGTGGATCGAGCCCGCGACGATGTGGTCCGTGAAGCAGATCTACCGACGCCTGCCGCAGGGTTCGCGAAACCCCGACATCCACGACACGACCATCATGGTCGCGCGCAGTCGGGTGCCGCGATGAACCCGGCCGGCAGGCGCGTCGAAGCGACGCAGATGATCGGGATCGATCACCTCCGGCGCATGCCGGCCGCGGCCCGGCAGTGGCGGTGCATGATCCGCGCCTTGGCCGGCCGGCCTGGTGCCCCCGATTGCTTCCTCCTCAAGGCCCTGCTCGCGTGAAGCCCGCCCTCGGCCCCGCGGCCAGCACGTCCCCGTTCAAGGGCCGCCTCGACTGGCCGCAGTTGCTGGGCTGGCTGCGCGAGGACGGCCTGGTCGCCGGTGCCGACGCCGAGCGCGTGACCGCACGCTTCCGCGCCGGCGCCAGCAGCCTGCACCCGCTGGTGCGGCTGGGCGGTGCCGGGCTGCTGCGCCGCGGCTCGGGCGCGGCGCTCGACACCGAGGCGCTCACCGAATGGCTGGCCGGGCGCTGCCAGCTGCCCTACCTGCGCATCGACCCGCTGCGCGTGGACGTGGGTCGTGTCGCCGAGGTGATGAGCGTGCAGTACGCGCAGATGCGGCTGGCGCTGCCCGTGCAGGTGAACGACCGCGAGGTGGTGGTGGCCACGGCCGAGCCCTTCGACACCGGCTGGGTGAGCGAGATCGAAGGCCACCTGAAGCGCCCGCTGCGCCTGGTGCTGGCCAACCCCGACGAGATCCGCCGCTACACCACCGAGTTCTACGCTCTGGCCCGCAGCGTTCGCGCGGCGCAGAAGAGCGGCGAGACGTCGACCACCGCCAGCTTCGAGCAGCTGGTGGAGCTGGGCCGCGCCAACAAGGCGCTCGACGCCAACGACCAGGGCGTGGTGCAGGTGGTCGACTGGCTGTGGCAGTACGCCTTCGACCAGCGCGCCTCCGACATCCACCTGGAGCCGCGGCGCGACATGGGCGCCATCCGCTTCCGCATCGACGGCGTGCTGCACACGGTGTACCAGGTGCCGCTGGCCGTGATGTCGGCCATGACCTCCCGCATCAAGCTGCTGGGTCGCATGGACGTGGTCGAGAAGCGCCGCCCGCTCGACGGCCGCATCAAGACGCGCCGCCCCGACACGCCCGAGGGCGGCAAGGGCGGCGAGGTGGAGATGCGGCTGTCGACGCTGCCCACGGCCTTCGGCGAGAAGCTGGTGATGCGCATCTTCGACCCCGACACCGTGGTCAAGGGCCTGACGGCGCTGGGCTTCGGCGCGCACGAGGCCGAGCGGTGGCAGCAGCTGATCCAGCGGCCGCATGGCATCGTGCTCGTCACCGGCCCCACCGGCAGCGGCAAGACGACGACGCTGTACTCGACGCTGAAGCAGCTGGCCACCGACGAGGTCAACGTCTGCACCATCGAGGACCCGATCGAGATGATCGAGCCGGCCTTCAACCAGACGCAGGTGCAGCCGGCGCTGGACATGGGCTTCGCCGAGGGCCTGCGCGCGCTGATGCGGCAGGACCCGGACATCATCATGGTGGGCGAGATCCGCGACCTGGCTACCGCCGAGATGGCCATCCAGGCCGCGCTCACCGGCCACCTCGTCTTCAGCACCCTGCACACCAACGACGCCGCCGCGGCCATCACGCGGCTGGCCGACCTGGGCGTGCCGAGCTACCTGATCGGCGCCACCGTGATCGGCGTGCTCGCGCAGCGCCTGGTGCGCACCCTGTGCCCGGCCTGCAAGCAGCCCGACGAGGCCGTGACGCGCGAGCTGATCGACGAGCTGGCCAAGCCCTGGCGGCTGCACGGTGCCGTGCGGGCCTGCAAGCCCGTGGGCTGTCTGGAGTGCCGCCACACCGGCTTCCGCGGCCGCGCCGGCCTGTACGAGCTGCTCACGCTGAGCGAGGCAGCCCGCGGCGCCGTGCACCCGGCGCTGGACGCCGTGGCGCTGAAGCGCACGGCGGTGCGCGAGGGCATGCGCCCCTTGCGCCTGGCCGGTGCCATGAAGGTGGCCGAGGGGCTCACCACGGTCGAGGAAGTGCTGCGCAGCACGCCGGCCTTCGACGGCTGAGCCCCTTCGCGCCGCGGCGGCGGCGCTTACGTGGAAACCACAGCCGGCCCCCGGGGGGCGGTTCCTAGAATCCCGCAAGATCGGGCGCCGACCGTCGCGCCCGGAACCATCCTGCCGGGAGACTTGGGCTTGAAGATCAAGAGCGAGAAGGACTTCTGGTCCGGCCTGATGTTCATCGTCATCGGGCTGGCCTTCGCATGGGGGGCCACCAACTACAACTTCGGCTCGGCGGCGCGGCCGGGCCCGGCCTACTTCCCCTTCGGCCTGGGCATCCTGCTGGCGCTGCTGGGGGGCGTGGTGCTGCTCAAGAGCCTGACGCTCGAAGTGCGGGGCGGCGACAAGATCGAGCCCTGGCCCTGGAAGCCCTGGGTCATCATCCTGGGCGCCGTGGTGATGTTCGGGCTGATGCTGCCGCGGGTGGGCATGGTCATCACGCTGCCGCTGCTCATCGCCGTGGCCAGCCTGGCCAGCGGCGAGTTCCGCCTGAAGGAAGTGCTGATCAACGCCGCCGTGCTGACGCTGGGCTGCTGGCTCGTCTTCATCAAGGGCCTGAACCTCACGATCCCACTGTGGCCCACCTTCCTGGCCTGACCTGAAAGCCGCGCATGGAACTGCTCAACAACCTCGCGCTCGGATTCAGCGTCGCCTTCACGCTGCAGAACGTGCTCTACGCCCTGGGGGGCGCCGTCCTCGGCACGCTGATCGGCGTGCTGCCGGGCCTGGGCCCGGTGGCCACCATCGCGATGCTGCTGCCCAGCATCTACGCGCTGGACGCCACCCCCGCGCTGATCATGCTGGCCGGCATCTACTACGGGGCGCAGTACGGCGGCTCCACCACCGCGATCCTGATCAACGTGCCCGGCGAGAGCGCCTCGGTGGTGACGGCGATCGACGGCTACCAGATGGCGCGCAAGGGCCGCGCCGGCGCGGCGCTGGCCGCTGCCGGCCTGGGCAGCTTCTTCGCCGGCAGCGTGGCCACGCTGGTGCTGGCCGCGTTCGCGCCGCCGCTCACCGAGCTGGCCTTCAAGTTCGGCCCGGCGGAGTACTTCAGCCTCATGGTGCTGGGCCTCATCGGCGCCGTGGTGCTGGCCTCGGGCTCGTTGATCAAGGCCATCGCCATGATCATCCTGGGCCTGCTCATCGGGCAGATCAACACCGACGTCATCTCGGGCGTGCCGCGGTACAGCTTCGACATACCCGAGCTCACCGACGGCATCGGCTTCGTCGCCATCGCGATGGGGGTGTTCGGCTTCGGCGAGATCATCCTGAACCTGGGCCGTCCGGCCGAGCACCGCGAGGTGTTCACGAAGGACGTGAAGGGCCTGTGGCCCACCAAGCGCGACTTCCTCGAGGCCTACCCCGCCGTGCTGCGCGGCACGGCGCTGGGCTCGATCCTGGGCGTGCTGCCGGGCGGTGGTGCGCTGCTGGCGAGCTTCGCCGCCTACACCCTCGAGAAGAAGACCCGGGGCCGTGAGGGCGAGGTGCCCTTCGGCCAGGGCAACATCCGCGGCGTGGCAGGCCCCGAGAGCGCCAACAACGCCGGTGCCCAGACCAGCTTCGTGCCCATGCTCACCCTGGGCATCCCACCCAACCCGGTGATGGCGCTGATGGTCGGCGCGATGACGATCAAGGGCATCCAGCCCGGCCCGCAGGTGATGACCAGCAACCCCGACCTGTTCTGGGGCCTGATCGCCAGCATGTGGATCGGCAACCTGATGCTGATCATCCTGAACCTGCCGCTGATCGGCATCTGGATCAAGTTGCTGACGGTGCCGTACCGCTTTCTCTACCCGGCCATCCTCAGCTTCTGCTGCATCGGCCTGTACACGCTCAACAACAACAACTTCGACATCTTCATGGCGGCCCTGTTCGGCGTCGTGGGCGTGGTGTTCTACCGCCTGGGCTGCGAGCCGGCGCCGCTGCTGCTGGGCTTCATCCTCGGGCCGATGATGGAGGAGAACCTGCGACGGGCGCTGCTGCTGAGCCGCGGCGACTGGACCACCTTCCTGAGCCGCCCGCTGTCGGCCACGCTGCTGATCGCCTCGGTGCTGATGATCGTGATCGTGATGCTGCCGGGCATCAAGAAGCAGCGCGAGCAGGCCTTCCAGGACGTGGATTGATGCCGGCGGCGCGGCCGGTGGCCGCCTGACGGCGATGGCGCTGCCCGCCGCGCTGCAGCCGCTCGAGAGCCCCGCATTCCGGGGCCTGTGGGCTGCCTGGCTGGCGGCCAACCTGACGATGTGGATGAACGACGTCGCGGCCGCTTGGCTGATGACGTCGCTGACCACCAGCCCGGTGATGGTGGCGCTGGTGCAGGCCGCGTCCACGCTGCCGGTGTTCCTGCTTGGCCTGCCCAGCGGCGCGCTGGCCGACATCGTCGACCGCCGGCGCTGGTTCGCGTTCACGCAGCTGTGGGTGTGCGTGGTGGCGCTGGTGCTGGCCGCAATGTCGCTGAGCGGACGGCTCACCGCCGGCTGGCTGCTGGCGCTGACCTTCCTCAACGGCGTGGGCTTGGCCATGCGCTGGCCGGTGTTCGCGGCGATCGTGCCCACGGTGGTCAGCCGGGCGCAGTTCCCGCAGGCGCTGGCGCTCAACGGCATCGCCATGAACCTGTCGCGCGTCATCGGGCCGGTGCTGGCCGGCGCGCTGCTGGCGGCGGTCAGCCCGGCTGCGGTGTTCGTGCTCAACGCACTGCTGGCGCTGTTCGCGTTCTGGATGATCGTGCGCTGGAAGGGCGCGCCGCGCACCAGCGCGCTGCCTGGGGAGCGCTTCGTCGGCGCCATGCGCGTGGGCATCAACTACGCGCTGCAGGCGCCGCGGCTGAGGCTGGTGCTGCTGCGCGTGTTCCTGTTCTTCGTGCAGAGCACGGCGCTGCTGGCGCTGCTGCCGCTGGTGGCCCAGGGCCTGCACGGCGGCGGAGCCGGTCTCTTCACGGTGATGCTGTCGTGCCTGGGGCTGGGCGCGGTGATCGCGGCGCTGTACTTCCCGCGCTGGCGCGCGCGCCACACGCCCAACGAGTTCGTCGTCGCCGGCACCCTGGTGCACGCGGCCGCCTCGGCGCTGATCGTCACCGTGCCCGAGGTCTGGGTGGCGCTGCCGGCCATGGTGGTGGCGGGCATGGCGTGGATCTCAGTGGCCAACTCGCTGACGCTGGCCGCGCAGGCCACGATGCCCGACTGGGTGCGCGCGCGCGGCATGAGCATCTACCAGATGGCCCTGATGGGCGGCGCGGCGGCCGGGGCCCTGCTGTGGGGCCAGGTGGCGGTGTTCACGGGCGTGAACGGCGCCGTGCTGGCGGCCTCGGCCTTCGGCGTACTGGGCGCGCTCGCGCTGCGGCGTACCAGCATCGTCGCCGAGGTGATGCCCGACTTCAGCCCCGCACGCGTGACCCCCGCGCCTGAGCCCGCCACGCCGGTGGACGACGACGCCGGCCCCGTGATGGTGACGGTGGAGTACCGCATCGACCCCGCGCGCACGGCCGAGTTCTCCGCCGTCATGGAGCGCACGCGCCGTGCCCGGCTGCGCCAGGGCGCGCTGAGCTGGGGCCTGTTCCACGACGTGGCCCAGCCCGGGCGCTGCGTCGAGGTCTTCGTCGACGAGAACTGGCTCGAGCACCAGCGCCGCCTCGAGCGCTTCACCGCCTTCGACGCCGAATTGCGCGAGCAGCGCCTGGCCTTCCACCAGGGGCCCGAGCCGCCCCGGCTCAGCCGCTTCGTCGCCGATGGCCGAGTGGCCCCGCCGGATCCCTAGCCTCGCTACCATCCGCGGCCTTGCCCGTCGCCCACCCACCGCCATGACCCACACCTTCGACTGGAGCGCCGGCTACCCCAGCCAGCGCGGCCCCGTGTTCGCCCGCAACGTCGTCAGCACGTCGCACCCGCTGGCGGCGCAGGCCGGTCTGCGCATGCTGCAGGCGGGCGGCAACGCGGTCGATGCCGCCATCGCCACCGCCGCGGTGATGACCATCGTCGAGCCCT
The DNA here is from genome assembly GCA_903828235.1 of uncultured beta proteobacterium. Taxonomy (GTDB): domain Bacteria; phylum Pseudomonadota; class Gammaproteobacteria; order Burkholderiales; family Burkholderiaceae_C; genus Rubrivivax. The sequence continues at coordinate 6,800 of CAIKLM010000004.1, forward strand.
GCAGCAACGGCCTGGGCTCGGACGCCTTCTGCATCCTCTGGGATGGCCAGCAGTTGCACGGCCTCAATGCCAGCGGCCGCGCGCCGCAGGCCTGGACGCCGGAGTACTTCCGCCGCAAGTACGGCGCCGACGCCCGGGCGCCGGCCAAGCGCGGCTGGGACAGCGTCACCGTGCCCGGCGCCGTGGCCGGCTGGGTGGCCCTGAGCCAGCGCTTCGGCAAGCTGCCCTTCGAGGACCTGCTGCAACCCGCCATCGAGGTGGCCGAGCGCGGCTACGCCGTGCCGGTTGTCGTGCAGCAGAAGTGGGTCAACGCCGCCAACCTGCCCGAGCTGACCACGCAGCCGGGCTTCGCGGAGACCTTCCTGCCGCACGGGCGCGCGCCGCAGGTCAGCGAGCTGTTCCGGCTGCCCGATGCCGCCAAGACGCTGCGCCTGATCGGCCGCACGCGGGGCGAGGCCTACTACCGCGGCGAGATCGCCGCCGCCGCCGAGGCGCACGCCCGGGCCCACGGCGGCGCGATGACGGCGGCCGACTTCGCCGCCTACGCGCCCGAGTGGGTCACGCCGCTGGCGCAGGACTACCGCGGCTACACGCTGCACGAGATTCCGCCCAACGGGCAGGGCATCGCGGCGCAGATCGCGCTGGGCATCCTGCAGCACTTCGACATCGCGTCGCTGAAGCTCGATGGCACCGACAGCCAGCACCTGCAGATCGAGGCCATGAAGCTGGCCTTCGCCGACGTCTACCGCTTCGTCGCCGAGCCCGCCGCCATGCGCCTGGCTCCGGGCCGGATGCTCGACCCGGCCTACCTGGCCGAGCGAGCGAAGCTCATCGACCCGAAGCGCGCGCAGGACTTCGGCCCCGGCCACGGTCCCACGGGCGGCACCATCTACCTGAGCGCGGCCGACGCCAGCGGCATGATGGTGAGCTTCATCCAGAGCAACTACATGGGCTTCGGCAGCGGCGTGGTGGTGCCCGGCTACGGCCTGAGCCTGCAGAACCGCGGCCACGGCTTCACGCTCGACGAGAGCCGCGACAACGTCGTGGGCCCGGGCAAGCGGCCCTTCCACACCATCATCCCCGCGTTCCTCACGCGCGAGGGCCGGCCGGTGATGAGCTTCGGCATCATGGGCGGCGACATGCAGCCGCAGGCCCACCTGCAGACGCTGGTGCGCATGCTCGACTACCACCAGAACCCGCAGGCTGCCTGCGACGCGCCGCGCTGGCGCTGGTTCGGCGGCACGGTCAATGCCGAGCAGGGCTTCCCGGCGGCCACGGCGCAGGGGCTCATCGAGCGGGGCCACCGCGTCGAGCCCTTCGCCGACAGCTACCAGGACTACGGCGCGGGCCAGTTCATCTGGCGGCTCGACGAAGGGCAGGGCGACGCCGCCGAGCGCGGCTACGCCGCCGCCAGCGACCCGCGCCGCGACGGCCAGGCTGCCGGCTTCTGAGTTCCGGGCGCGCGCCAGTGAGGGTGGCCGACCTGCGCCCGGGCTGGCGCACCGACTTCACGCTGCACGCCGTGTCCGCCCAGGTGGACGAGCGCGATGACTGCATCGTCGTGCGCACGCCCGGCAACCCCGGGTTCTACTGGGGCAACTGCCTGCTGCTGGCCGAGCCCCCGCGCGACGACACGCTTGCCGCCTGGCTGGCGCGCTTCCAGGCCGAGATCGCCTCGCGGCAGCCGGCCTCGCGGCACGTGGCGCTGGGCGTCAACACGCCCTACGCCGGGGAGCAGCTGCCGGCCTGGCAGGCCGCGGGCTTCAAGCTGCACGTCAACGCCGTGATGCGCCTGCGGCCCGGCGGGCTGGCCGAGCCGCCGGCGCCGAAGGTGATGCCGGTGACGGTGCGGCCCATCGAGTGGCGCGGCCCGGGCGCCGAGATCGAGGCCGTCGTCGACCTGCAGTGCGCCGACACGCACGGCTTCGAGCCCCTCGGCTATCGCGCCTACCGGCGACGCATCTTCGAGCACTACGCCGTGCTGCACCAGCGGGGCCAGTGCGAGTGGTTCGGCGTCTGGGTGGGCGAGCCAGGGCAGGCGGTGCTGGCGGCCGACTGCGGGCTGCTGCGCGACCATGCCGGGCCCGGGGCCACCGGCCGCTTCCAGCGCGTGGCCACGCACCCTGCGTGGCGCCGCCGCGGCTTGTGCTCGGCGCTGGTGCACCACGTCAGCCGCCACGCGCTGCAGGCCTGGCAGGTGGACGAGGTCGTCATGGTGGCCGACCCTGACGACGTGGCCATCGGCATCTACCGCGGCCTGGGATACGCCGAGTTCGAGCGCGAGTGGTGCCTGGAGCGCCGCGCCCCCGAAGACCGGGTCACATGACCGACCGCGCGGGCGCTTCGAGCGGCTGGCCCTGGGCCGGCCTGGCCATGGCCCTGGCCGGGGCCATCGCCTTCAGCGGCAAGGCCATCATCGTCAAGCTCGCCTACCGTCACGGCGTGGACGCGGTGACGCTGCTGATGTACCGCATGCTGTTCGCGATGCCGCTGTTCGTGGCCCTGGCCTGGTGGGCGGGCCGTGGCCGGCCGCCGCTGACGCGGGACGACCTGCGCGTGGTGGCGCTGCTGGGCTTCAGCGGCTACTACCTGGCGAGCTTCCTCGACTTCGCTGGGTTGCAGTACATCAGCGCCAGCCTGGAGCGGCTGATCCTGTACCTGAACCCGACGCTGGTGCTGGCCCTGGGCGCGCTGCTGTACGGCCGGCGCATCACCGGGCGCCAGGCGCTGGCGCTGGCCGTGAGCTACGCCGGCGTGCTGCTGGTCTTCGGCCACGAGCTGCGCTTCAGCGGGGCCGACACCCTCCTGGGCGCGGCGCTGGTGTTCGGCAGCGCGCTGAGCTACGCCGTCTACCTGGCGCTCAGCTGCGAGCACGTGCGGCGCCTGGGCGCGCTGCGCCTGACCGGCTGGGCCACCAGCGTGGCCTGCGTGCTGTGCATCGCGCAGTTCCTGCTGCTGCGGCCCCTGCAGGCGGCGGTGGTGGCGCCCGAGGTGCTGGCGCTGTCGCTGCTCAACGCGCTGCTGTGCACCTTCGCGCCCGTCATCCTGGTGATGATGGCCATCGAGCGCATCGGGGCCGCCCTGACCGCGCAGGCCGGCATGATCGGCCCGCTGTCGACGCTGCTGCTCGGCGTGTGGCTGCTGGGCGAGCCCTTCAATCACTGGATCGCCGCCGGCACGGTGCTGGTGCTGGCGGGCGTGGCCCTGCTGGCGCGCGCGCGCTGAAGTTTTCAACCCTGGAGGAGAGATTCCGCAGATGGACATGGGCATCACGGGCTGCTGGGCGCTGGTGTGCGCCGCGAGCAAGGGCCTGGGCCGCGGCTGCGCCGAGGCGCTGGCGGCCGAGGGCGTCAACGTCGTCATCACCGCGCGCGGCGCCGAGGCGCTGGAGGCCACGGCCGCGCAGCTGCGCGAGCGCTTCCCGTCGGTGAGCGTGCGCACGGTGGCGGGCGACATCACCACGCCCGAAGGCCGGGCCGCGGCGCTGGCCGCGGCGCCCCGGGTGGACATCCTCGTCAACAACGCCGGCGGCCCGCCGCCGGGCGACTTCCGCGACTGGGACCGCGAGGCCTGGATGAAGGCCATCGACGCCAACATGCTCACCCCCATCGAGCTGATCAAGGCCACGGTGGACGGCATGGCCGAGCGCGGCTTCGGGCGCATCGTCAACATCACCTCGGCGGCGGTGAAGGCGCCCATCGACATCCTGGGGCTGAGCAACGGCGCGCGCAGCGGCCTGACGGGCTTCGTGGCCGGCCTGGCGCGGCAGCCGCGCATCGCCAGCCGCAACGTCACCCTCAACGCGCTGCTGCCCGGCCCCTTCGAGACCGACCGCCTGCGCGCCACGATGGCCGGCGCCGCCGCCAAGGCCGGCAAGTCCATTGAGGCGGTGATGGACGAGCGGCGCGCGCTCAACCCCGCGCGCCGCTTCGGCACGCCGGCCGAGTTCGGCGCGGCCTGCGCCTTCCTGTGCAGCGTGCACGCCGGCTACATCACCGGCCAGAACATCCTGCTCGACGGCGGGGCGTACCCGGGGACATTCTGAGCCGGGGTGGGTGTGTGACGGCTCCCGGCCCGATGTGGTCGGTCGGCGGTTGCTCGACGGACCTCGCGGCAAAGGGCTGCGCGGGCGGGGGCTGCGGCGTGAATCGAAGCGGTCGGCCCTGCGGGCCGACTGCCCTGTGCTGCTCGTGTTCATGGCCCGCCGCAAAACTCGCTACGCGGCCTTCGGCCGCTGCGCTCGAGCAGTTGCGGCGAGTCAGTCCACGAAGCGCGCTGCGCGCGCGGCCATGAACCCTGCGCTGCTCGGCGCTTCGATCAACTCACGCCGCAGCCCCCGCCAGCACAGCCCTTTGCGGAGACGGGGTTGGCGCCCGACCCGAACCCCATGGTGGCGGATGAGCGGCAGGCGGTGCCCCTTGCAGGCGCTGTCATGGGGCGCCGAGCAGCGCAGGCTCGAGGGCGGCGCGCGCAGCGCGCTTCGTGGACTGACTCACGGCAACTGCTCGAGCGCAGTGAGCGAAGCGAACGCAGCGAGTTTTGCCGTGCGCCCTCGAGGCGAGCAGCGCAGGGGAGTCGGCCTGCAGGGCCGACCGCCCCATCCCAGCGCCGGCAAGGGGCACCGCCTGCCGCGACGCGCAGTCCATCGAGCACAAGCGAACCCAACAGCCGACCGACCGCAAATGGCCGTGTGCGACCCCTCAGCGCGCCGGCCACCGCACGCTGACCACGATGCCGCCGACGATCAGCAGGAAGGCCGCCGCGTGGTACGCCTGGGGGGCCTCGCCCAGCACCAGGGTCGACAGCAGCGCCGCGAACAGCGGCGTCAGGTTGTTGAAGAACGCCGCCAGCGCCGGCCCGCCCTCGGCCACGCCCAGGCCCCAGCAGCGGTAGGCCAAGATGCTCGCGCCCAGCGACACGTACACCAGCGCCGCGGCCACGCCCCAGCTCCAGCGGATCGGCGCGGCGCCCAGGGCCTGCTCGCCGGTCGTGAAGACCGAGGCCGCCAGCAGCCCGAACAGCGTCTGCACCAGCAAGAACCCGGCCCAGTCCCAGGGCGGGCGGTTCGGCCCCTGCATGTGGGCCGGAGGCCGCGCCAGCAGCCAGCTGTAGAAGGCCCAGCCGATGATCGCCACCAGGATGAACAGGTCGCCCGGCACGAAGCGCACCGACAGCAGCGTGTGCCAGGAGCCGCGGCCGATGACCAGGGCCACCCCCGCCAGCCCCAGTGCCGCGCCGGCCAGCTGCCGCCGCGTCGGCCGCTCACCGTAGGCCAGCGCCCCCACGGCCAGCATCCACACCGGCAGGCTGGCGGACACCAGCGTCACGTTGATCGGGCTGGAGGTCACCAGCGCCAGGTACTGCAGCGAGTTGAAGGCGCCCACGCCGAGCAGGCCGACCAGGAACAGGTAGCCGGCCCGCTCGCGGATGGCGCGCCAGGGCCGCAGCGCGCGCCAGGCCAGCGGCAGCAGGATCAACGCGGTCAGCAGCCAGCGCAGCAGGTTCAGCGTCAGCGGCGGCACCTCGCCGGCCAGCAACCGGCCGACGACGGCGTTGCCGGCCCACAGCAGCGGTGGCAACGTCATCAGCAGCGCCAGGCGGGGCGTCAGCGTCATGCGCGGTCGCCCGGCAGCGCCGGCATCGGCGTGCCGCAGTTCCAGCACAGCTCGAACGGGCCGTCGATGATCTCCTGGCAGCCGGGGCAGGCCCAGTGGCGGTGCGGCGCATGGCGAAGTTCGTCCAGCACCTGCAGGGCCCGGGCGTGCGAGCGGTCGTCGAGCACCCAGATCTCGGGCTGGCTCTGGTCGGGCGGGATCTCCCCGGCGATCGAGCAGGCGTTGGCGCGCATCACCTGGCAGTCGATGCCGGCGCTGCCGAGCATGTCGGTCCACAGCGTGGCCAGCGCAAGGTTGGGGGCGTGGGCGAGGCGCTTCATCAGGCGACCCGATCGTGCCATGGGGCGGGATGGCCCGGCGCCGCCGTCGGGCGCGTGGCTTGGCGTACCCTTCGGGCCCAAGATCGCACCACTGCAGATCCGACGCATCCGAGGAGACCCCCATGCCCCGCGCCATCCAGATCACCGCCTTCGGCGGCCCCGAGCAGATGCAGCTCGTGGAGCTGCCCGTGGGCGAACCCGGTCCCGGCGAGATCCGCATCCGCCACCACGCCTGCGGCCTGAACTACATCGACGTCTACCAGCGCACCGGCCTGTACGCCAACCCGCTGCCGCTGACGCTGGGCATGGAAGGCGCCGGCGTCGTCGAGGCCGTGGGGGAGGGCGTCACGCACCTGAAGCCGGGCGACCGCGCGGCCTACGCCAGCAACCCGCCGGGCAGCTACAGCGAGGCGCGGGTGATGCCGGCCCGCTGCGTGGTGAAGCTGCCCGACACGATCGGCTTCGACACCGCGGCCGGCATGATGCTCAAGGGCCTGACGGCGCAGTACCTGCTCAAGAAGACGCGGCCCGTGGAAGGCCTGGAGCCGGGTGACTTCGTGCTGTTCCACGCCGCAGCCGGTGGCGTGGGCCTCATCGCCTGCCAGTGGGCCCGGGCGCTGGGGCTGCAGCTCATCGGCACCGCGGGCAGCGCCGCCAAGTGCGAGCTGGCGCTGGCGCACGGGGCTGCGCACATGATCGACTACAGCCGCGAGGACTTCGTGGCGCGCGTGAAGGACATCACCGGCGGCCGCGGCGTGAAGGTGGTGTACGACTCGGTGGGCAAGGACACCTGGGAGGGCAGCCTGAACTGCCTGCGCCCCTTCGGCCTGATGGCCAGCTTCGGCAACGCCAGCGGCCCCGTGGCGCCGTTCGCGCCCGGCATCCTGGGTCCCAAGGGCTCACTCTACGTCACGCGGCAGACGCTGTTCACCCACATCGCCACGCGCGAGGCGACGCAGGCCATGGCCGACGACCTGTTCGCGGTGGTGGGCAGCGGGGCGGTCACGATCCGCATCGACCAGCGCTATCCTCTGGCCGAAGCCGGGCAGGCGCACCGCGACCTGGAGGCGCGCAAGACGACCGGCTCGACCGTACTGCTGCCCTGACCGCCCCGCGGCTCCCGCTGCAGGTCGCGGGAGTCGGGTGTTCGGGGGCAGGGGCTCAGTTGTCGAACTTGTAGTCGGTCTTGGCCCGCTTGCGCATCTCTTCCTGGAAGGCCTGCACCTGCAGCTGCTCCAGCCGCTGTTTGACCTGCTCCTTGACGTCGGCGAAAGCCGGGAAGGGAGCCTCGCGCGTGTCATCGAGCCTGATGATGTGCCAGCCGAACTGGCTGCGCACGGGCGCGTCGGTCATCTGCCCCTTCTGCAGCCGGACCATGGCCTGGCCGAACTCGGGCACGTAGCTGTCGGGCTTGGCGAAGTCCAGGTCGCCGCCGTTGGCGCCCGAGCCGGGATCCTTGCTGTGCTTCTTCGCCAGCTCCTCGAAGCTGGCGCCCCCCTTGATTTGCGCGATCAGGGCCTTGGCCTCGGCCTCTTGCTCCACCAGGATGTGGCGAGCGCGGTACTCGGTGCCCGTGGCCTGAGCCTTGAACTTGTCGTACTCGGCCTTGGCCGCGGCGTCGGTGATCGGGTTCTTGCGCTTGTGGTCCTCGAACAGCTCGCGGATCAGCAGGCTCTGCCGCGCCAGTTCCATCTGCGCCCGGAACTCGCGCGAGCCGCCGATGCCGCGCTTCTCGGCCTCCTGGGCGAAGATCTCGCGCAGCACGAGCTGGTCGCGGGCCTGCTTCTCCATCTCGGGCGTGACCGCCTGGCCGCTGCGCGTGGCCTGCAGCAGCAGCGTCTCCATGCGCGCCTTGGGCACCGGTTTGCCGTTGACGATGGCGATGTTCTGCGCGGCCGCCGGCAGGGCGGACAGGAGAGTGGCGAGCACGAGCGCGCCGGCGGCAATGGGTTTGAGCTGCATGGGTGAGGGAGTTGCGACCGGTGGAAGGTGCCGCGTCGGACCGCGGCGGTGGCGCGAAGTTCAGTCGTCGCCGGCTGCCCTGGCGTCCAGCGCCAGCGCGTGAATGCCCTGGCTGGCTAGGGGGCCAAGGGCATCATAAACGAGGCGGTGCCGCGCCACGCGCGACAGCCCGGCGAAGCGCGCGCTGCGGATGCGCACGCTGAAGTGCCGGCCCTCGCGGGCCCCGGCGTGGCCGGCGTGGAGGTGGCTGTCGTCCTGCACCTCCAGCCGCTCGGGGGTCAGGGCGGCCTGCAGGCGCGCGGCCAGTTCCTCGGCGGTCATGGCCGTGCTCAGAGCCGCGTCTCGCCGCCGTCGCGCGGCGTGAAGTCGATGGCGGCGGAGTTGATGCAGTAGCGCTCGCCGGTTGGCTCGGGACCGTCGGGGAAGACGTGTCCGAGGTGCGAGCCGCAGGTGCGGCACCGCACCTCCACGCGGACCATGCCGTGGCTCTTGTCGACGACGCGCTCGATGACCTCGGCGCCGGCCGCCGTGTGGTAGCTGGGCCAGCCGCAGCCGGCGTCGAACTTGGTGTCGCTCTCGAACAGCACCGTGCCACAGCCCACGCAGCGGTACTGGCCGTCCTCCCAGTGGTCCCAGTAGCGCCCGGTGAAGGCGCGCTCGGTGGCGGCGTGGCGCGCCACCTGGTACTGCATCGGGTCGAGCTGGTTGCGCCACTCGGCGTCGGGCTTGCGCACCGGGTAGCGCGGGTCGTCGTGGTCGTGGGGGTGGCTCATGGCGAAGGCAAGCTGGCGGCGGAGGCCGCCACGATGCCCCGGATTGTCGTCCGCGCGGGATACCCGTGGCCCCGGCGTGTTGTCCCGCCGGCGACACCACTGCGGGAACGTCCTGAGGAGCAGGGCTTTCGGCATCCGTTACCTTCCGCCACGTTACGCGATCCCCGCGATCCCCGCGACCCCCGCGACCCCCGAGACCCTCAAGGAGACACGTCATGCCCCTGCATTTCAAGCGCCGCCTGTTCGGTGCCACGGTGGCCGCCACCGCCCTGCTCAGCACGGGGCTGGTGTTCGCGCAAGCCGGACAGACCGTCAGGATCGCCTTCATGGACCCCCTGTCGGGCCCGTTTGCCAACGTCGGCCAGAACCAGCTCAAGAGCTGGCAGTTCACGGCCGAGGAGCTGAGCAAGAAGAACAGCGCCGGCGTCAAGTTCGAGATCGTCCCGTTCGACAACAAGGGCTCCCCGCAGGAGAGCCTGAACACGCTGAAGGCGGCCATCGACCAGGGCATCCGCTACGTCACGCAGGGCAACGGCTCGGGCGCCGCCGCGGCCATCCTCGACGCCGTGCAGAAGCACAACGAGCGCAACCCGGGCAAGGAGGTGGTGTTCCTGAACTACGCCGCCGTCGACCCCGCGCTCACCAACGAGCGCTGCTCGTACTGGCACTTCCGGCTCGACGCCGACACCTCCCAGAAGATGGAGGCGCTCACGAGCTACATGAAGGACGTGCCGAGCGTCAAGAACGTCTACCTGATCAGCCAGAACTACGCGCACGGCCAGCAGGTCAACCGCTTCTTCAAGGAAATCATGGCGCGCAAGCGCCCCGACGTGAAGATCGTCGGCGAGGACCTGCATCCGCTGGGCCAGGTGAAGGACTTCGCGCCCTTCGTTGCCAAGATCAAGGCCAGCGGCGCCGACAGCATCGTCACCGGCAACTGGGGCCAGGACCTGACGCTGCTGGTCAAGGCGGCCAAGGACGCCGGCCTGAACGCGGCTTTCTACACGTACTACGCCGGCGTCAGCGGCACCCCCACCGCGCTGGCCGCGGGCGTGGGCGGGCCGGTGCGCGTGGTGGCCTATGGCCACAACAGCCTGCCCGACCCCATCAAGCGCATGCAGGACGATTTCAAGAAGCGCTTCAACGACGACTACTACACCTACGCCACCTACAACGGCATCGCGATGCTGATTGAAGGCATCACCCGGGCCAAGTCGACCGATCCCGTCAAGGTGGCCGCGGCCATGAGCGGCATGAAGTTCCGGGGCTTTGCCGGCGAGGTCGAGATGCGCCGGGCCGATCACCAGCTGCTGCAGCCGCTGTTCATCACCGAGTGGCGCAAGGCCGACGCGAAGAACCCCTACAGCGTCGAGAACACCGGCTGGAACTTCCAGCCGGTCAAGGAGATCCCGGCCTTCGTGGCCGCGACGCCGACCTCGTGCCAGATGAAGCGGCCTTGATGGCCCTCCGCGACTGAGCCGACTGGCGCGGCGCCCTCGGGCGCCGCGCTTGCTTTACCAGCGACCCCGGCGCGCCCGATGCCGTCGACACGATGGACGCCAGCTACTTCCTGATCTCGCTCCTCAACGGCCTGTCGGTCGGCCTGCTGCTGTTCATGCTGGCCTCCGGGCTGACGCTGATTTTCAGCATGATGGGTGTGCTGAACTTCGCGCACGCGAGCTTCTACATGCTCGGCGCCTACGTCGCCTACACCATCACGCAGGCCGTGGGCTTCTGGTGGGGGCTGCTGATCGCGCCGCCCGTCGTCGGCGTGCTGGGGGCCCTGTTCGAGCGCTTTGCGCTGCGGCGGGTGCACAAGTTCGGGCATGTGCCGGAACTGCTCATCACCTTCGGCCTGAGCTACATCATCCTCGAGCTCGTGCAGCTCGTCTGGGGCCGCCAGGCGCTGAACTTCCTGCCGCCGGAAAGCCTGCGCGGGCCGCTGTTCACGATCGTGGACCTGCCCGACTCGCTGTCGATCGCCTGGGGCGACAAGCCACCCGTCTGCGCCAGCGTCGCCGGGGCCATCTGCACCAACTTCCCGGCCTTCCGCGCCTTCGGCATGGGGGTGGCGGTGCTGATGCTGATCGCGCTGTGGCTGGTGCTCACGCGCACCCGCCTGGGCCTGGTCATCACCGCGGCGCTGACGCACCCCGAGGCTGTCGAGTCGCTCGGCCACAACGTCCCGCGCGTGTTCATGCTCGTCTTCGGCGGCGGCACGGCGCTGGCGGCGCTGGCCGGCGTGATCGGCGGCGCCCTGCGCGTCACCGAGCCGTCGATGGCGCTGGCGGTCGGTGCGGTCGTGTTCGCGGTGATCGTGATCGGCGGCATGGGATCGCTGGCCGGTGCCTTCGTCGCCAGCGTCGGCCTCGGCGTGATCGAGAGCTTCGCGGTGGGCAGCGACCGCAGCATCGCCGACGGCCTGAAGGCCATCGGCATGGCGGTCACCCCCGAAACCTTCGGCTACGCGGTGTGGAGCGTCAAGATCAGCCAGATCGCGGCGATCCTGCCCTTCCTGCTGCTGGTGCTGATCCTGATCTTCCGGCCCAAGGGCCTGTTCGGCACGCGGGAGGGTTGAGGCGATGGCACGCATGCACGAGGGCCGTCCCCACTACCGCTTCCGGCCCTGGAACGTCGGGCGCTGGATCGTCTGGGGCGCCTACGCGTTGATCCTCTGCGTGGCACCGCTGCTGTGGACGAGCAGCCTGTCGCACACCATGCTGTCGCAGATGGGCATCGCCATCATCGGCTGCCTGGCCTTCAACATGCTGCTGGGGCAGGGCGGGATGCTCAGCTTCGGCCACGCGGTCTACTCGGGCCTGGGCTCGTTCTTCGCGATCCACACGCTGAACCTGGTCTCCGCCGGCAAGCTGGCCGTGCCGGTGAGCCTGATCCCGCTGGTGGCCGGTGTCTTCGGCATGCTGTTCGCGGTGCTGCTGGGCTGGGTGACGACCAAGAAGGCCGGCACGCCGTTCGCGATGATCACCCTCGGCGTCGGCGAGCTGGTGTGGGCGATGTCGCTGATGTTCCCCGGCTTCTTCGGCGGCGAGGGCGGCATCAGCGGGAACCGCGTCGCCGGCGAGAAGTTCCTGGGCATCACCTTCGGGCCGCAGATCCAGCTGTACTACCTGATCGCGATCTACACCTTCGTGTGCACGGTGGCCATGTTCGCGTTCACGCGAACGCCGCTGGGTCGCATGCTCAACGCCGTTCGAGACAACCCCGAACGCGTCGAGTTCGTCGGCTACAACACGCAGTACGTGCGCTACACGGCCTTCATCGCCAGCGGCTTCTTCATGGGCATCTCGGGTGGTCTGGCGGCGCTGAACTTCGAGATCGTCACCGCCGAGGTCGTTAACGCCGCGCGCTCGGGGGCGCTGCTGCTGTTCACCTTCCTGGGCGGCGCGGTGTTCTTCTTCGGCCCCATCATCGGCGCGGTGCTGATGGTGCTGGCCCTGGTGCTGCTGTCCGAGCTGACGCTGGCTTGGCTGCTGTGGCTGGGCCTGGTCTTCACCTTCATGGTGATGTACGCGCCGGGCGGTATCTCGAGCCTGATCATGATGAACCTGCGTGTGGCCGCGTTCGGCAAGCTGCGGCCGCTGCTCGGCAGCTACCTGGCGCTGGCCGGCACGGGTCTGGTCGTGCTGGCTGGCTCGGGCGCGATGATCGAGATGGTGTACCACCTTCAGCTCAACCAGGCGCTGGGTCCCGAGATGAAGTTCATGGGCGTCAAGCTCAACGCCAAGAGCCTGGACAGCTGGTTCGGCGCCGCCTTCGTGCTGGCGGTGGGCGTGGCGCTGTTCGAGCTGACGCGCCGGCAGTTCGTGCGCGAGTGGGACGCGACCCAGGAATGGATCGAGAAGGAAGTGAAGCGCCGGGAGGCCGCCCTGTGACCGAGTTCGCCCTCGAACTGCGCGACGTGCGCAAGAGCTTCGGCAAGACCGAGATCATCCGCGGCGCCAGCCTGCAGGTGCGCCCCGGCGAGCGCGTGGCCATCATCGGCCCCAACGGCGCGGGCAAGAGCACGCTGTTCAACCTGATCAGCGGCCGCTTCGGCAGCACCAGCGGCGACATCCTGCTCGGTGGCCGCAAGATCGACGGCCTCAAGCCCTATGAGATCAACCGCCTGGGGCTGGCCCGCAGCTTCCAGGTGAGCAACCTGTTCACGCGCCTGTCGGTGTTCGAGAACCTGCGCTGCGCGGTGCTGTGGAGCCTGGGCTACCGGTACTCGTTCTGGCGCTTCCTGGCCGACGCGCACGACGCCAACGAGCGGGCCGAGGAGGTCATGGAGATGATCAAGCTGCACAAGCGGCGCGATGTCCAGGCCATGAACCTGACCTACGCCGAGCAGCGGGCGCTGGAGATCGGCATCACCATCGCCGGCGGCGCGCAGGTGATCCTGCTCGATGAGCCCACGGCCGGCATGAGCAAGAGCGAGACGGCGCGCTTCGTCAACCTGATCCGCGAGATCACGGTGGGCAAGACGCTGCTGACCGTGGAGCACGACATGGGCGTGGTCTTCGGCCTGGCGGACAAGATCGCGGTGCTGGTGTACGGCGAGGTCATCGCCTTCGACACGCCCGAGCGCGTGCGCGCCAACGAGCGCGTGCAGGAGGCCTACCTCGGCAGCGTGCTGGCCGATCAGCAGGTTGCGGGGGCGCACTGATGCTTCAGGTCGACAAGCTGCACGCCTTCTACGGCAAGAGCCACGTCCTGCACGGCGTGAACTTCCAGGTCCGCGACGGCGAGATCGTGGCCCTGCTCGGGCGCAACGGCAGCGGCCGCAGCACCACCGTCAAGGCCGTGATGGGCCTGGTGGACCTGCAGGGCTCGGTGCAGTTCAAGGGCCGCGAGCTGCAGGGCCTGAAGGCCTTCGAGATCGCGCACACCGGCATCGGCTACGTGCCCGAGAACCGCGACATCTTTCCCACGCTCACCGTGCACCAGAACCTGATGCTCGGCCAGAAGAGCGGCCAGAAGAACCCGCGCTGGACCTTCGACGACATGTACCGGCTGTTCCCGCGCCTGAAGGAACGCCAGTACACCGAGGCCGGCGTGCTCAGTGGCGGCGAGCAGCAGATGCTGACGCTGTGCCGCACGCTGATGGGCGACCCCGAGCTCATCATGATCGACGAGCCCACCGAGGGCCTGGCGCCCAAGATCGTCGAGCTGGTGGCGGAGTACCTGCGCGAGCTCAAGCGGCGCGGCATCAGCGTGCTGCTGGTCGAGCAGAAGCTCACCATCGCGCTGGAGGTGGCCGACCGCTGCCTCGTCATGGGCCACGGCCAGATCGTGTTCGAGGGCACGCCGTCCGAACTGCGCGCCAACGCCTACATCCGCAAGGAGTGGCTGGAGGTCTGAGCCACCGTCGCGGGCGGGACAGCCTGCCGCCGACGCACGCTCCTAGAATCGAACGACCGTTCACTTTTGTCCTGCTGAAGGAGGCCCCATGGCTGCCCGCTACGAGACCCGCGGCAACGTTGCCGTCATCACGCTCGACAACCCCCCGGTCAACGGTCTCGGCTACGACACGCGCACCGGCGTGGCTGCTGGCGTGGAGCAGGCGGTCGCCGATCCCGCCGTGGTGGCCTTGGTCGTCACCGGCGCCGGCCGCGCCTTCTCGGGCGGCGCGGACATCAAGGAGTTCGGCAGCCCGAAAGCCATTGCCGAGCCCAACCTGCTGAGCCTGATCCGGCTGCTGGAGGATTGCCCCAAGCCGGTGGTGGCCGCCATCAACGGCACCTGCATGGGCGGCGGGCTCGAACTGGCCCTGGGCTGCCACTGGCGCGTGGCCGCCGCGGGGGTGGACGTGGCACTGCCCGAGGTCAAGATCGGTCTCATTCCCGGGGCCGGCGGCACGCAGCGCCTGCCGCGCGTTGTGGGGGTGGAGACGGCGCTGAACATCATCGTCAGCGGCGATCCCGTCAAGAGCGAGATCCTGGCCAGCCTGCCCGGCCAGAAGCTGTTCGACCAGATCGTGCCCGCGGGCCAGAGCGTGGTCGACGCCGCCGTGGCGCTGGCCGCGGCCAAGGCCGGCGAGCCGCGCGTGCGGGTGCGCGACCTGCCGGTGAGCCACCCCAACCCCGACGCCTACTTCCAGTTCGCGCGCAACACGGTCAAGGCGATGGCGAAGAACTTCCCCGCGCCGGCCCGCTGCGTGGACGCGGTGGAGCAGGCGCTGAAGAAGCCCTTCGACCAAGGCATGGCCTACGAGCGCGAGACCTTCATCGCGCTGATGATGACGCCCGAGTGCAAGGCGCTGCGCCACGCCTTCTTCGGCGAGCGCGCGGCCAGCAAGATCCCCGACGTGCCGGAAGCCACGCCGCAGCGCGCAGTAGCCAAGGTGGCCGTCATCGGCGCCGGCACCATGGGCGGCGGCATCAGCATGAACTTCCTGAACGCCGGCATCCCGGTGACCATCCTCGAGATGAAGCAGGAGGCGCTCGACCGCGGCGTGGCCACCATCCGCAAGAACTACGAGGCCCAGGTCAAGAAGGGCAAGCTCAAGCAGGACAAGTACGACGGCCGCATGGCGCTGCTGTCCACCACGCTGAGCTACGCCGACATCGCCGACGCCGACCTCGTGATCGAGGCCGTGTTCGAGGAGATGGGCGTCAAGGAGAAGGTGTTCAAGACGCTGGACGAGGTGTGCAAGCCCGGCGCCATCCTGGCCAGCAACACCAGCACGCTCGACGTCGACGCCATCGCCGCCTTCACGAAGCGGCCGCAGGACGTCGTCGGCATGCACTTCTTCAGCCCGGCCAACGTGATGAAGCTGCTCGAGGTGGTGCGCGGCGCGAAGACGGCCAAGGACGTGCTGGCCACGGTGATGGCCGTGGCCAAGAAGATCCGCAAGACGGCGGTCGTCTCGGGCGTGTGCGACGGCTTCATCGGCAACCGCATGATCGAGCAGTACAGCCGGCAGGCCGGCTTCCTGCTGGAAGAGGGCTGCACGCCGGCGCAGGTGGACAAGGCGGTCGAGAAGTTCGGCTTCGCGATGGGCCCGTTCCGCATGGGCGACCTGGCGGGCAACGACATCGGCTGGGCCATCCGCAAGCGCCGCTACGTCGAGAAGCCGCACATGCGCTACAGCAAGACGGCCGACCTGTTGTGCGAGCTGGGCCGCTACGGCCAGAAGACGGGTGCTGGCTGGTACGACTACGTGCCGGGCAAGCGCGACGCCATCCCGTCGGACGTGGTCGTCAAGATGATCGAGGAGCACCGCAGGACGCTGGGCATCGCGCCCCGCAGGATCAGCGACGACGAGATCGTGCACCGGCTCGTCTACTCGCTCGTCAACGAGGCGGCCAAGATCCTGGAGGAAGGCATCGCCAGCAAGGCCAGCGACATCGACATGGTCTACCTCACCGGCTACGGCTTCCCGCTGTGGCGCGGCGGGCCCATGTGCTACGCCGACAGCCAGGGCCTGTTCAACGTGGTGCAGACGATGAAGAAGTTCGCCGCCAACCCGCACGACGACGCCGGGTTCTGGACGCCCGCGCCGCTGCTGGCCCGACTGGCCGCCGAAGGCCGCTCGTTCACCTGACCCGCCTCACCCGACCCCGCACGAACGAGGAGCCGCACCATGACATCCGCCGTCATCGTCTCGACCGCCCGCACGCCCCTGGCCAAGAGCTGGAAGGGCGCCTTCAACATGACGCATGGCGCCACGCTGGGCGGGTTTGCCGTGCAGGCTGCCGTCGAGCGTGCCGGCATCGACCCCGGCGCGGTGGACGACGTGCTGATGGGCTGCGCCAACCCCGAGGGCGCCACCGGCTGGAACATCGCGCGCCAGGTGGCGCTGCGCGCCGGCCTGCCCATCACCGTCAGCGGCGCCACCGTCAACCGCTTCTGCTCCAGCGGCCTGCAGACCATCGCGCTGGCCGCGCAGCGCATCATCGCCGGCGAGGGCGACGTGTACGTGGCCGGTGGCGTCGAGAGCATCTCCTGCGTGCAGCAGGAGATGAACATGCACATGTTCCAGGACGGCTGGCTCAAGGAGCACAAGCCCGAGATCTACTGGCCGATGCTGCAGACGGCCGAGCAGGTGGCCAAGCGCTACAACGTGGCCAAGGAGCGCATGGACCGCTTCGGCGCCGAGAGCCAGCAGAAGGCCTGTGCGGCGCAGGAGCAGGGCCGATTCAAGGACGAGATCGTGCCCGTGACGGTGACGGCCGGCGTGGCCGACGCGGTGATGGGCCTGCGCAGCAAGGAGGTCACCGTCAGCGCCGACGAGGGCCTGCGCCCGGGCACCACCTTCGAGGCCGTGCAGGGCATCCGCTCGGCCGTGCCCGGCGGCGTGGTGACGGCGGGCAACGCCAGCCAGTTCTCCGACGGCGCCGGCGCCTGCGTGGTGGTCAGCGAGGCCTACGCGCAGCAGAAGGGCCTGAAGCCCCTGGGCCGCTTCCTCGGCTTCGCGGTGGCCGGCTGCGAGCCCGACGAGATGGGCATCGGCCCGGTGTTCGCCGTGCCCAAGCTGCTCAAGCGCCTGGGCCTGACGGTGGACGACATCGACCTGTGGGAGCTCAACGAGGCCTTTGCCGTGCAGGTGCTGTACTGCGCCGACCGCATCGGCATCCCGATGGACCGCCTCAACGTCAACGGCGGCGCCATCGCGCTGGGCCACCCCTACGGCGTGAGCGGCCAGCGCCTCACCGGCCATGCGCTGATCGAAGGCCGGCGCCGCGGCGCCAAGCGGGTGTGCATCACCATGTGCGTGGGTGGCGGCATGGGCGCGGCGGGCATCTTCGAGGTGCTGTGACCGTGGCGCTCCGGCCGGTCTGGGTGCGGGCGCTGGCGGCACTGCTTCTGGCCCTGCTGGCCGGTGCGTCGGCCGCCGTCCCGAGGCCCGAGGAGAGCCGGGCCGAGGCCGACACCATCTCCAGTGTGATGCTGGGCTTCCACCACCGCGACTGCGCGTTCGCGGTGAAGCACCTCAACAGCGGCCTGAAGGCCCGCTACCCGGGCATCTACGTGCTGGCCGGCTCGATGTACGAGGAAGGCCTGTGCCTGAAGGCCAGCTGGGAGCAGGCCGAGCGCATGTACCTGCGGGCGCACGAGGCCGGCCACGGAGCTGGGCTGCTGCGACTGGTGGCCGGCCTGGCGCGTGACAACCGCGATATCGGCGCCGCGCTGTGGTGGGTACAGCGGGCCAGCGGCGCGGTGCTCCCGGACGACTGCCGGGTGGGCGACGCCGAGCGCGCTGACCCCGAGGCCTTCGTCCGCGCGCTGCGCGGCTGGCCGGCCGGCCGGGCCGAGGCCTGCGCCTACGTGGCCGGGGTGCTGGCCTTCCTGGTGGGCGACGCCGAGTACCCGCGTTCCTCCATCGCGCTGGGTCTGACCGGCCGCGTCGAGCTGCGCTACACGCCGGCCGTCGAGCGCATGGAGTGGAAGACGCTGGAGATCACCGAGCAGGCGCTCTACGGCGTGGCCAGCGGCGACACCGTGGGCGACCGCCGCTCGCGCAAGTTCCGCCAGCAGTTCGAGACGGCGATGAAAGAGCTCGGCGCCAACGCGCTGAAGCGCTTCAGCCGGCCCGCGGGTGTGGATCCGGCGTGGCTGCTGCGCGTCGAGTTCGTGTTCGACCTGCGCTGAATCCTGGCGCTCGTCATCCCATGGATCTGGCCACGCTGAAGAGCTTCTTCGCTGCCTCGCCGTTCCTGCGCGGGCTGGGGGTGCAGCCGGTCGCGGCAGCCCCCGGCCGCGTGACCGCCGTACTGCCGGTGACCGAGCAGCTGTTCCAGCACACCGCCCAGGTGCACGCCGGTGCCATGGCCACGCTGGCCGACCACAGCATGGGCTCGGCCGCGCAGACGCTGGCGCCCGAGGGCCACTGGGCGCTGACGGCCGAGCTCAAGACCAGCCAGTTGCGCCCCGGGCGCGGCGAGCGCCTGGTGTGCGAGGCCTGGGTGGTGAAGGCCGGGCGCCGCCTGAGCTTCACCGAGGCCGAGGTCTGGGGCGAGGCCGCCGACGGCACGCGCACCCTGGTGATGAAGGCCTCGGCCACGATGGCCCTGGTGCCCAAGGACGACTGACCCCATGCGAACCACCGTCGACTTCCTGCTGCACGACTGGCTGCGCATCGGCTCGCTGCTCGAGCGGCCCCGCTTCGCCGAGCACTCGCGCGAGACCTTCGACGCCGTGCTCGACACCTGCGAACGCATCGCGCGCGAGAAGTTCGCGCCCTTCAACCGGCTGGCCGACACGCAGGAGCCCCATGTGGTGTCGGGTCCGGACGGCGAGCGCGTGGTCCTGCCCGAGGCCACGCACGCCGCGATGGCCGCGTACGTCGGCAGCGGCATGCTCGCCGCGGCGCGGGACTACGACATCGGCGGCATGCAGCTGCCCTGCGTGGTGGAGATGGCGGCCAACGCCTTCTTCAGCAAGGCCAGCGTGGCCATGGGCGGCTACGCCATGCTCACCAGCGGCAACGCCAACCTGCTGATGGCGCACGGCTCGCCACGCCAGCGCGAGGTCTTCGCCAGGACCGAGTTCGCCGGGCGCTGGTTCGGCACCATGTGCCTGAGCGAGCCGCAGGCCGGCTCGTCGCTGAGCGACGTGGCCACGCGCGCCGTCCCTGACGGCGAGGGCTACGAGGCCGACGCGCTGGGCCCGCGCTTCCGCCTGCGCGGCCACAAGATGTGGATCAGCGGCGGCGAGCACGAGCTCACCGAGAACATCGTGCACCTGGTGCTGGCGAAGATCCCGCGCGAGGACGGCAGCCTGCCGCCGGGCACCCGCGGCATCTCGCTGTTCATCGTGCCCAAGAAGCTGGTGGACGCCGACGGGCGGCTGACGGGCGAGCGCAACGACGTCGCGCTCGCCGGCCTGAACCACAAGCTCGGCTACCGCGGCACCACCAACACGCTGCTGAACTTCGGCGAGGGCCGCTTCCCGGTGCGGGGCGGCCCCGGCGCCATCGGCTACCTCGTCGGCCAGCCCGGCGAGGGCCTGCGCTGCATGTTCCACATGATGAACGAGGCGCGCATCGGCGTCGGCCTGGGCGCCGTGATGCTGGGCTATGCCGGCTACGAGGCCAGCCTGGACTACGCGCGCCAGCGCACCCAGGGCCGCCCGATCACCGGCGCCGGCAAGGACCCCGCCCAGCCGCCCGTGCCGCTGGTGCAGCACGCCGACGTGCGGCGCATGCTGCTGGCGCAGAAGGCCTACGTCGAGGGCGGCCTGGCCCTGGAGCTGTACTGCGCCCGCCTGGTCGACGAGGCGCACACCGGCGAGGCCGCCGCAGCCGCCGAGGCGAGGCTGCTGCTGGAGGTGCTGACGCCGATCGCCAAGAGCTGGCCCAGCGAGTGGTGCCTGGAGGCCAACTCGCTGGCGATCCAGGTGCTGGGCGGCTATGGCTACACGCGCGACTTCCCGGTGGAGCAGCACTGGCGCGACAACCGCCTGAACATGATCCACGAGGGCACGCACGGCATCCAGGCGCTCGACCTGCTGGGCCGTAAGGTGGTGATGGACGGCGGCGCGGGCCTGAAGCTGCTGGCCACGCGCATTGCCGCCACGCTCGAGCGCGCCGGGCATGCCGAGGGCCTGGCCGAGCCGGCCAACCGGCTGGCAGCGGCCCTGCAGAAGCTGGGCGCGGCCACCAAGGCCGCGTGGGCCACCGGCGTGCCCGAGGAGGCGCTGGCCAACGCCGTGCCCTACCTGCAGGCCTTCGGCCACGTCGTGCTGGCCTGGCTGTGGCTGGACGTGGCCCTGGCTGCGCGCGGCCACGCCCGCGAGGACGGCAACCGGGCCGCGATGCGCTTCTTCTTCGCGCACGAACTGCCCAAGGTCGACGCCTGGCTGGCCGTGGTGGCCAGCCGCGACGACACCGCGCGCACCATGCGCGACGAGTGGTTCTGAGGCCCGCCTCCCGGCCGCCATGAGCAACGACGCGCTCGACAAGCTGATCTGGGTGCTGGTCTACGGCGGCCTGCTCGCGCTGTGCCTGGGCCTGTTCGTGCTGCGCGCCGACGCCGGCCTGGGCTGGGGCTTCGTCATCGGCGGCGGCGCGGTCGCCGCCGTGGGCGCGGCCCTGCTGGTGGTGCGCGCGCGGCGCGGCCCCGGCCCCTGAACACTTCGCCTCGACACCCCGCACCGGAGACATCGCCATGGGCACGCCCGTTCAACAGTTGTTCGACCTCACCGGCCAGGTGGCCCTCGTCACCGGCGGCTCGCGCGGCCTGGGCCTGCAGATGGCCGAGGCGCTGGGCGAGGCCGGCGCGAAGATCATGCTCACCAGTCGCACGGCGGCCGATCTCGAGGAGGCCGCCGCCGACCTGGCCGCCCGCGGCATCGACGCGCGCTGGATCGCCGCCGACGCTTCACGGCCCGAGGACGTGCAGCGCGTGGTCAGCGAGACCATGCAGCGCCTGGGCCGCATCGACATCCTCGTCAACAACGCCGGCGCCACCTGGGGCGCCCCGGCCGAGGACTACCCGCTCGAGGCCTGGGACAAGGTGATGAACCTCAACATCCGCAGCCTGTTCCTGTTCGCGCAGGCCGTCGGCAAGGCCTGGATGATCCCGGCCCGGCGCGGCCGCATCGTCAACATCGCCAGCATCGCCGGGCTGGGCGGCAGCATGGACGTCAAGTTCATCGCCTACGGCACCAGCAAGGGCGCGGCGGTGAACTTCACGCGCACGCTGGCGGCGGAGTGGGGGGCCTACGGCATCACCGTCAACGCGCTGGCGCCGGGCTTCTTCCCCAGCAAGATGACGGCTGGCGTGCTGGCGCACTTCGGTGCCGAGAAGCTGGCGCAGGCCGCCCCTCTGAAGCGCCTGGGCGACGACGACGACTTGAAGGGCGCCGTGCTGCTGCTGGCCAGCGCGGCAGGCAAGCACATCACCGGGCAGATCCTGGCCGTGGACGGCGGCGTCAGCGCCTGCCACGGGGGCTGAGCGACCGATGCGGCACACGCAGGGCCCGCTGGCGTTCCCGCTGCGCATCCCCTTCGTCGAGGAACTGGGGCTGGAGCTCTGGCACTTCGGCAGCGGCCGCGCCGAGCTGCAGGTGGACCTCGCCGAGGCCCACCTGAACAGCTGGGAGGTGGCGCACGGCGGCGTGCTGATGACCATGCTCGACGTGGCCATGGCCCACGCCGCGCGCAGCGCGCACTCGGTGGACCCTGCGACGGCACCGGGCGTGGTGACCGTCGAGATGAAGACCAGCTTCCTGCGCGCCGCCGAGGGCCGGCTGCGCGCGGTGGGCCACCTGCTGCACCGCACCACCACGATGGCCTTCACCGAGGGCCACGTCTACGACGAAGACCAGCACCTCTGCGCCCACGCCACCGCCACCTTCAAGTACCTTCGCGCGCTGCCGACCAAGGGCCGCGCATCCAAGGCGCTGCAGCGCAACACCGACCACGGAGACGACACCCCATGAGCACCCACCGCCGCATCGTGCTGGCCGCCCGCCCCCAGGGCGAGGCCGGCCTCGAGCACTTCCGCCTCGAGAGCACCGAGACGCCCGCCGTGCCCGAGGGCCACGTGCGCGTGCAGGTGCACTTCCTCAGCCTCGACCCCTACATGCGCATGCGCATGAACGACGCGAAGAGCTACGCCGCGCCCGTGGGCATCGGCGAGGTCATGGTCGGCGGCACGGTGGGCGTGGTGGCCGAGTCGCGCCACGAGGGCTTCGCGCCCGGCGACACCGTGGTGTGCATGGGCGGCTGGCAGGAGCAGGCCGTGCTCGACGCGCGGCTGCCCGGCATGGTGCGCAAGGTCGACGCCGGCCGCGTGCCGCTGTCGGCCTACCTGGGCGCCGTGGGCATGCCCGGCGTCACCGCCTGGGTGGGGCTGAACATGATCATCGAGCCCAAGACGGGCGAGACGGTCGTCGTCAGCGCCGCCAGCGGCGCCGTGGGCGGCGTGGTGGGCCAGCTGGCCAAGGCCCGGGGCTGCCGCGTGGTGGGCATTGCCGGCGGCGCCGAGAAGTGCGCCTACGTGGTCGACGAGCTCGGCTTCGACGCCTGCATCGACCACCGCGCGCACCGCGACGCCGCCTCGCTGGGCGCGGCGCTGGACGCGGCCGCGCCCAAGGGCATCGACGGCAACTTCGAGAACGTGGGCGGCATGATCCTCGACGTGATCCTCAGCCGCATGAACGCCTTCGGCCGCGTGGCGCTGTGCGGCCTGATCTCGGGCTACGAGGGGCAGCCGCTGGCCATCACCAACGCGCGGCTGCTGCTGACCCAGCGGCTGAAGCTGCAGGGCTTCATCGTCAGCGAGCACATGGCCCTGTGGCCCGCGGCGCTGAAGGAACTCGGCGCCGGCGTGGCCGAGGGCCGCATCAAGTACCGCGAGACGGTGGCGCAGGGCCTTGAAGCCGCGCCCGAGGCCTTCCTGGGGCTGCTGAAGGGCCGCAACTTCGGCAAGCAGGTGGTCCGGCTGGTGTGAGCGGGCCATGGCGCCGGACTGGACCTGGTCGCGCTTCGGCGGGCTCGGCGTGGACAACCTCTACGACGCGCTGGCGCTGCGCTGCCGCGTGTTCGTGCTCGAGCAGGGCCCCTACCTCGACCCCGACGGCCTCGACCGGCAGGCCTGGCACCTGCTGGGGCGCGATGGCCAGGGCGTGCTGCAGGCCTACCTGCGCGTGGTGGACCCCGGCGTGAAGTACGCCGAGCCGTCCATCGGGCGCGTGATCACCAGCCCCGAGGCCCGCGGCACCGGCCTGGGCCGGCGGCTGGTGGCCGAGGGCGTGGCGCGCTGCGCCGCGGCCTGGCCGGGGCAGGGCATCCGCATCAGCGCGCAGTCGCACCTCGAGCGTTTCTACGCCGCCTTCGGCTTCGCGCGCACGGGCGCCGACTACCTGGAAGACGACATCCCCCACTGCGAGATGCTCAGGCCTCGCGAACAGGAGCAACCATGACTCTCCGAGCCGGCGGCATCGCCGTCATCACCGGCGCCGCCAGCGGCTTCGGTTTCGAGGCCAGCAAGCGGGCCGCGCAGCGCGGCATGAAGGTCGTGATGGCCGACGTGCAGGCCGATGCGCTGGCCGCCGCGCAGGGCCAGATCGAGGCCCTTGGCGCCGAGGTGCTGCCCTTCCGGCTGGACGTGTCCAAGGCCGCCGAGGTGGAGGCCCTGGCCGAGGCCACCTTCGCGCGCTTCGGCGTGCCCAGCTTCGTGTTCAACAACGCCGGCGTGGGCGCGGGCGGGCTGATCTGGGAGCACACCGCGGCCGACTGGGAGTGGGTGATCGGCGTCAACCTCATGGGCGTGGCGCACGGCGTGCGCGTGTTCACGCCGGCCATGCTGGAGGCCGCCGCAAGGGACCCGGCCTGGCAGGGCCACATCGTCAACACCGCCAGCATGGCCGGCCTGCTGAACGCGCCCAACATGGGCGTCTACAACGTCAGCAAGCACGCCGTGGTGTCGATGAGCGAGACCCTGTACCAGGACCTGGCCCTGGTGACGGACCAGGTGCACGCCCACGTGCTGTGCCCCTACTTCGTGCCCACCGGCATCAGCCGCAGCCAACGCAACCGCCCGGCCGACATGCCCGCGGCCCGGCCCACGAAGAGCCAGCTCATCGCGCAGGCCATGAGCGACAAGGCCGTGGGCAGCGGCAAGGTGACGGCGGCGCAGGTGGTGCAGTCGGTGTTCGAGGCCTGCGACGACAACCGCTTCTACGTCTACAGCCACCCGCACGCCCTGGGCGGCGTGCAGGTGCGGCTGGAGGACATCGTCACGCCGCGCAACCCGACCGACCCCTTCGCGGCCAAGCCCGAGATCGGCGCCGAGCTGCGCCGGCAGCTGCGCGGCGGCTGAGCACCGGGGGCCGGCCCGGGCCGAGCCCGGCCCGCATCAGCGCCGTGGCGGCGGTCGCAGCGCCGCCAGCAGCGGCTGCGCGCGCTGCCACAGCGACCACAGCGTGACCAGCGTGCCAGCCCAGCCGAGCACGCGCCGCGGGCGCAGCAGCAGCAGGCCCGCCGCCGCGGTGGCCGCGAGCGCCGGGTGGGCGCGCACCCAGCGCGAGGCCAGCCGCATGCCGAGCACGGCGCGGCCGGCGAATTCGCCGCCGGGCAGGGCGCCCACGCCCTGGCGCGCCCAGGCGCTGCGCTGCGCGGCACAGCGCAGTCGCAGCTCCTCGCGCTCCAGCTGCAGGGCCCGGCGGCGCCGGCTCAGGGCGCTCACTGGACTACCCTCCGTGCTGCGCACTGCGGGATGAGCGCTTGGGAGCGGCCCGGCGCGCTCATCGGCGGGCCTCGTCGTCCGCCGGCATCAGGGCGGCGCGGTCGCGGGCCAGCTCCTCGCGCAGCGCGGCGAACGGCGGCTCGCCGCCCTGCAGCCGGTCCAGCGCCGTGCGCCAGGCCCAGGCGGCCGCTCCCAGGAAGCCCAGCGCCAGCAGCCCCAGCAGCGGCAGCCGCCAGGCCTCGTCCACCAGCAGCAGCGCCAGCGCCACCAGCAGCAGCACGCCCACGGTGGCGCTCACCAGCGTGGCGGCCAGCCAGGCCAGGGCCTCGACCAGGCGCAGCTTCTCGAAGGCCAGGCCGTTGGCCAGCAGCGCCAGGCGCAGCTCGGCCCACTCGAGCCCGCTGCCGCCCAGGCGCCGGATCCGGTCGAGCAGGCCGGGGCCGCCCATGGGGGTGCTCAGCGCTGGCCGATCAGCAGGCCCACGACGACGCCCACCGCCCCGGCGATGCCGATGGCCTGCCAGGGGTGGTCGTGCACGTAGTCGTCGGCCTTGCGGCCGGCTTCCTTGGCGCGCTCGACCGCGCCCTCCTGCAGCTGCAGCAGGCTGTCCTTGGCGTCGAGCAGCCGCGAGCGCACGCGCTCGCGCAGCGCCGCGGCTTCGTCGCCCGCGTCCTGGGCCGTCAGCTTCAGCAGCTCCTCGGCGTCGTGGATCACGTTGCGCAGGTCTTCGGCCAGGCGCTCGCGCTGGCGGTCGGTCATCGTGCTCATGGAGGACTCCTCGAAAGGGCGGTGGTGGAGAGTAGAGGACGCGGGTGAATCCGAGCGCCGTCTGGGCCTTTGCCGGCGCAGGGACGTTCAGCCCAGGCGTGCCAGCAGCGGCGGCAGCGCGCGCACGAGCAGCGCCGCGCCGGTGAGCGCCAGCAGCGCCAGCACCACGCGCTTGAAGGTCTCGGTGGCGAGCCCGGCGTACACGCGCGCGCCCAGCAGCACCGGCAGCAGCACGGCGCCGGCCACCCAGGGCAGCAACGGTGCCATCGCCCGCGTGACCAGCCCGCTGGCCGCGTAGGCCGCCAGCGTCACGACCAGCATCGCGAGGTTGAAGTTCTGCACCACCGCGCGCAGCGCATCGCGATCCCAGCCGCGCAGCGTGGCCCACAGCGTGGGGATGGGCCCGGCGAAGCCGGCCACCGCGCCCGTGAGGCCGCCCAGCAGGCCGGCCGCACCGTCGGCAACGCGGCCGCCGCGCTGCAGCCGCGGGATGCGGCCCGAGAACAGCATCACGGGGCACCACAGCGCCAGCAGCAGGCCCACGGCGAGCTGAAAGCTCGGGCCGTCCAGCCGCGGCAGCAGCAGCAGGCCCAGCGGGATGCCGGCCAGGCCGCCGGCCAGCAGCGGCCACAGCCGCGGCCAGTGCAGGCCACGCCGCACGGTGGCTGCGGCGATGAGTTGGCCGACGAGCGCGCCGAACACCGACAGCGGCGCCACCATCTGCGGCGGCAGCCACCAGGCCCAGATCGAGGTGGCCACCAGGCCGAAGGCGAAGCCCGACAGCCCCTGCACGAAGCCGGCGGCCACCGCGCCGGCGATCACGACCGCGAACGTCCCATCCATGGGCCGGCATTGTCGCGGCCGTCGCGACGGCCGCGGCATCGCGCCGCGCCGTACAGTCGCGCCGCCATGCAAGCGCTCTCCTTCGATGTCGCCGTCGTCGGCGCCGGCCCCGCCGGCCTGATGGCGGCCGAGGCCCTGGCCGGGCGCGGCCACGCCGTGCACGTGTTCGACGGCATGCCCTCGGCCGGGCGCAAGTTCCTGCTCGCCGGCAAGGGCGGCCTGAACCTCACGCACGGCGAGGACGCGGCGCGCTTCGCCACGCGCTACCGCTGCTGCGCCGGCGGGCGCACGCCAGGCCTGCAGGCCGCGCTTGACGCCTTCCCGGCGCAGGCGTTGCGCGACTGGGCCGCGGCGCTGGGCGTGGAGACCTTCGTCGGCAGCAGCGGCCGCGTCTTCCCGCGCGACCTGAAGGCCGCGCCGCTGCTGCGCGCCTGGCTGCACCGGCTGCGCGGGCAGGGCGTGCAGTTCCACATGCGCCACCGCTGGCAGGGCTGGGCTGCGGACGGGGCCTTGCGCTTCGACACACCGCAGGGCCCCGTGGTGCAGCGGCCGCGCGCCACGGTGCTGGCGCTGGGAGGCGCGAGCTGGCAGCGCCTGGGCTCCGACGGCGCCTGGTGGCCCTGGCTGCGCGATGCCGGCGTGGCGCTGGCGCCGCTCGAACCCAGCAACTGCGGCTTCGACGTGGCCTGGAGCGACAAGCTGCGGCGCGAGCACGCCGGCTCGCCGCTGAAGGGCGTGCTGCTGCGCTGCGAGGGCTTCGAGCAGCGCGGCGAGATGGTGATCACCGCCGGGGGCGTGGAAGGCAGCCTGGTCTACGCTGCCTCGGCCTGGCTGCGCGACGCCCTGGCGCGCGACGGCCACGCGACGTTCACGCTCGACCTGCTGCCCGACCGCGACGCCGCCTGGGTGGCGCGCGAGGTGGCCCACCCGCGCGGCAGCCGCTCGCTGGGCTCGCACCTGCAGTCGCGCCTGAACCTCGGTGCGGCCAAGGCGGCGCTGCTGTGGGAGGTGGTGATGCAGCGGGAGCCCGCCGCGCGGCACGACCTGGCGCACCTGGCACGTCTGGTGAAGGCGCTGCCCGTCACGGTGACGGCGGCCCGGCCCATCGACGAGGCCATCAGCAGCGCCGGCGGCGTGGCCTTCGACGCGCTGGACGCCCGCTTCATGCTGCGGGCCCGGCCGGGCGTGTTCTGCGCCGGCGAGATGCTCGACTGGGAGGCCCCGACCGGCGGCTACCTGCTCACCGCCTGCTTCGCCACGGGCCGCGCGGCGGGCGAGGGCGCGGCCGACTGGCTCGGCCAGGTCCGGTCGGGCTGAGCCTGTCGAAGCCCCCCGTACACTGCGCGGCTTCGCGTTTTCAGCCCCCTGTCCCTTGGATCCGATTGCCCTGCAGATCGCCGCCGAACTGAAGGTCCGGCCGGCGCAAGCGGCCACCGCCATCGAGCTGCTCGACGGCGGCGCCACCGTTCCCTTCATCGCCCGTTACCGCAAGGAGGCCACCGACGGCCTCGACGACATCCAGCTGCGCGAGCTGGAGGTGCGGTTGGTCTACCTGCGCGAGCTGTCGGAGCGCCGCAACGCGGTGCTGCGCAGCATCGGCGAACAGGGCAAGCTGACGCCCGAGTTGCGCGCCGCCATCGAGGCCGCGCCCACCAAGCAGGAGCTTGAAGACCTCTACCTGCCCTTCAAGCCCAAGCGCCGCACCAAGGGCATGATCGCCCGCGAGGCAGGGTTGGAGCCGCTGGCCGACCGGCTGTTCGCCGACCCCACGCTGGAGCCCCTGGCCGAGGCCGCGGCCTTCGTCAACGCCGACGGCGGCTTCGCCGATGCGCCGGCCGTGCTCGACGGCGTGCGCGACATCCTCTCCGAGCGCTGGGCCGAGGACGCCGCGCTCGTCGGCACGCTGCGCGACTGGCTGTGGAGCGAGGGCCTGTTCCAGAGCCGGCTCGTCGACGGCAAGGACGGCAACCACGCCGACGCCGCCAAGTTCCGCGACTACTTCGACTACGCCGAGCCCATCCGCACCGTGCCCAGCCACCGCGCGCTGGCGGTGTTCCGCGGCCGCAGCCAGGAGTGGCTGGACGCCAAGCTGGTGCTGGACGAAGAGGCGGCGCCCGGCAAGCCCGCGTCCCAGAAGGGGACGCCGGCGGTGTCCATGGCCGAGGGCCGCATCGCCCGCCACCTGGGCTGGAGCCACCAGGGCCGCCGGGGCGACGAGCTGATCCGCAAGTGCGTGGCCTGGACCTGGAAGGTCAAGCTCAGCCTGAGCCTGGAGCGCGACCTGTTCGCGCGCCTGCGCGAGCAGGCCGAGGCCGTGGCCATCAAGGTCTTCGCCGACAACCTGCGCGACCTGCTGCTGGCCGCCCCCGCCGGCAAGAAGGTGGTGATGGGCCTGGACCCGGGCATCCGCACCGGCGTCAAGGTGGCGGTGGTCAGCGACACCGGCAAGGTGCTGGCCACCGACACCGTGTTCCCGCACGAGCCGCGCCGCGACTGGGAGGGCTCTTTGCATGCCCTGGGCCGCCTCGTGGCCACGCACGGCGTGAACCTCATCGCCATCGGCAACGGCACCGCCAGCCGCGAGACCGACCAGCTCGCCGCCGACCTCGTCGCCCGCATCGCGCGGCTGGCGCCCGACGTGACGCTGCAGAAGGTGGTGGTCAGCGAGGCCGGCGCCTCGGTGTACAGCGCCAGCGAGGTCGCCAGCAAGGAGCTGCCGGAGCTCGACGTGAGCCTGCGCGGCGCCGTCAGCATCGCGCGGCGGCTGCAGGACCCGCTGGCCGAGCTCGTGAAGATCGACCCCAAGAGCATCGGCGTGGGCCAGTACCAGCACGACGTCGACCAGAGCGGCCTGGCGCGCACGCTGGAGGCCGTGGTCGAGGACTGCGTCAACAAGGTGGGCGTGGACCTCAACACCGCCAGCGCGCCGCTGCTGGCGCGCGTGTCGGGCCTGAGCCCGGCGGTGGCGGCCGGCATCGTGCGCTGGCGCGACGCGCACGGTGCCTTCGCGAACCGGCGCCAGCTGCTGGAGGTGACGGGCCTGGGACCCAAGACCTTCGAGCAGGCGGCGGGCTTCCTGCGCATCCGCGGCGGCGACAACCCGCTGGACATGACCGGCGTGCACCCGGAGACCTACCCGGTGGTCGAGAAGCTGCTGGCGGCCGCCCGGCGCCCGGTCCACGAGCTGATGGGCAAGGCCGACGTGCTGAAGACGCTGCGCCCCGAGGCCTTTGCCGACGAGCGCTTCGGCGCCATCACCGTGCGCGACATCCTCGCCGAGCTCGAGAAGCCCGGCCGCGACCCGCGCCCCGACTTCGTGGTGGCGCGCTTCAACGAGGGCGTGTCCGACATCAAGGACCTGCAGCCCGGCATGGTGCTGGAAGGCACGGTCAGCAACGTGGCGCAGTTTGGCGCCTTCGTCGACCTGGGCGTGCACCAGGACGGCCTCGTGCACGTGAGCCAGCTGGCGAACAAGTTCGTCGCCGACGCGCGCGAGGTGGTCCGCACGGGCCAGATCGTGAAGGTGCGGGTGGTGGAGGTGGATCTGGCCCGCAAGCGCATCGCGCTGACGATGAAGCTCGACGCGCCCGCCGCCCCGGCGCGCGCCGCCGGCGACAACCGCTTCCGACCGGCCGGCCGCGCCGAGCGGCCGCGCGCG
>CAIKLM010000005.1 GCA_903828235.1 uncultured beta proteobacterium
CGCCGGCGCTGCCGCAGGCCAGCGCCGCGGAGCAGGGCGCCCCCGCGCGCGACCGCGGGCTGCTGTGGCGCGCCACGCGCGACGGCCGCACGCTGCACCTGTACGGCACGCTGCACGTGGGCAAGCCGCACTGGCGCAAGCTGGGCCCGCGCACCGCCGCGGCGCTGCGCGACAGCGACGTCGTGGCGCTCGAGATCGACCCGCTGGACCCCGCCCTCGCCGCGGCCATGGCGGCCGTGGCGCACCCGCGGCGCTTCCCGGCAGCGCTGCGCGATCGCCTCGACCAGGCCTACCGCCGCGCCTGCATGGCCCCCGAGGCCCTGGCCACGCTGCACCCGCTGCTGCAGGTGACCACGCTGACCGTGATGGAGGCGCGCTGGCTCGGCATGGACCCGGCGTTCTCGGCCGAGCTGGTGCTGGCGACCCAGGCCCGCGGCGCCGGGCGCCGGGTGGTGGCCCTGGAGACGCCCGAGCTGCAGGTGCGCGCCCTGGTGCCGGCCGACGAAGGCGAGGCCCGCCAGCTCTTCGAGCAGGCGCTGGCGCAACTCGAGGACCAGAGCGCCCGTCGCGTGCTGGGCCGGCTGGCCAGGGCCTGGGAACACGGCGACCTGGCGACGCTGCAGGACCCGGCCGCCTGGTGCGAGTGCGAGATGAACGAGGTCGACCGCGCGCTCATGGCGCGCCTGACCGACGCGCGCAACGCCGCGCTGGCCGAGGGGATCGTGGCCCAGCACCGCGAGGGGCGGCGCGTGTTCGCCGCCGTGGGTGCCCTGCACATGGTGGGGCCGCAGTCGCTGCCGCGCCTGCTGGAGCGGCAGGGATTCAGGGTCGAGCGGATCCGGTTCTGACGCGAGCTGCTGGCGCACAATCAGCCGCGCGGCCGTTTTTGAGTGCCGCGCCAGCGCCGAAAGGGAACCTGCCCATGAGTTCAGCGGCCGACTTCACCCGCCACGTGCCGGGCTTCGACTTCCTGCAGGGACTGCTCAAGAACGCCGGGGCCGGCCTTCCCAACGTCGGCCAGTGGATCGCGCCCACGCTGGACCCGGCCGAGCTGGACAAGCGCATCCAGGAGCTCAAGACCGTTCAGTTCTGGCTCGAGCAGAACGCCCGGCTGCTGGCCACCACCATCCAGGCGCTGGAGGTGCAGCGCATGACGCTGGCCACGCTCAAGGGCATGAACCTGCCGCTGGCCGAGTTGTCGGAGTCGCTGAAGATCAAGCCGTTCGCCGCGTCGGCGCCGGTGCCCGATGCGAAGGCCGAGCCCGAGCCCGAGCCCGCGGCCCGGCCGCGCCGCAAGGCGGCCCCGCGGGCCAAGCCCGCCGCGGCGCCCGCCGCGCCCGTGGTCGACCCCATGCAGTGGTGGGGCGCGCTGACGCAGCAGTTCTCGGAGCTCGCCGCGCAGGCGCTGAAGGACGGCGCCCAGGACGGCGCCAGGGGCCTGGCCGGCGCCGTTGTGAAGCAGTCGGTGGACGCCGCCGGCAGCGCGCTGCGGGCCGCCGCCTCGTTGCCGGCCCAGGCCGCCAAGGCCGC
>CAIKLM010000006.1 GCA_903828235.1 uncultured beta proteobacterium
CCCGGGAGGCCGCGCAGCACCTGGTGCTCACGCGCGCCGCGGCCCGGCGGCTGCAGGTGTCCGCGGGCGACCGCGTGCGGGCCTGGCCCGTGCAGGGGCCGCGCGAACCGGCCTGAACGTGCCGGCGTGCGCCACGGCGGCCCATCGCGCAAGCGACGCGGACTTGCCTGGGCACGACAGCCCGCGTCCGGCCCCATGGGCGCCCCGGCGGCGCGCTGCTACAACCGCGCCGCGCCGGGGGTGGCGCCCGCCACCCCGCGACCGACCCTGGGAGACCCGCCATGCAATCACGACACCCGATCACCCGCCGCCTGCTGCTGTGCGGCGCCGCGCTGGCCGCCGCCCTGCCCCTGCCCGCCGCCGCGCAGGGCACGCTGCGGGTCGGCGTCGAGGGCAACTACCCGCCCTTTTCCAGGATGGCCCCCGACGGCACGCTCAGCGGCTTCGACATCGACATCGCGCGGGCGCTGTGCGAGGCCATGCAGGTGAAGTGCCAGCTGGTGCAGCAGGAGTGGGACGGCATGATGCCGGCGCTGCGCGCGCGCAAGTTCGACATGATCGTCGCGTCGATGACGATCACCGAGGAGCGCCGCAAGGCCGCCGACTTCAGCGACCCGTACTATGACGTGCCCAGCCGCTGGGTGGCGCGCGCCGGCGCCTTCAAGGACGCCAGCCCCGAGAGCCTGAAGGGCCGGCGCATCATCGTGCTGCGCAACACGCCGCGCGCGCAGTACGTGGCGCAGCGCTACCCCGGCAGCGAGGTGCTGCTTGTCAACAAGGAGACCGACGTGTACCTCGAGCTGGCAGCCGGCCGCGGCGACATCGCCTTCGGCTCCACCGTCGTCTCGGGCGAGGCCTTCCTCAAGACGCCGCAGGGCAAGGGCTTCGCGCAGGTCGGCCCCACGGTGCGGCTGGAGGGCGGCTCGGGCGTGGGCGTGGCGGTGCGCAAGGGCGAGACCGAGCTCGTCGGCCGCATCAACGCGGCGCTGAGGAAGATCAAGGCCGACGGCACCTACCAGCGCCTGGCCGCGCGCTACTTCGACTTCGACATCTCGGGCAACTGAGCCCCGCCCCCCACGTCATGGATTTCCTGCACGGCTACGGACCGGCGCTGCTGCAAGGGCTGGCGTCGACGCTGACGGTGGCGGCCGCTTCGCTGGCCGTGGCCTGCGTGTTCGGGCTGGCCGGCGCGGTGGCCAAGCTCTCGGCCTCGCGCGCGGCGCGGGCCGTGGCGGCCACCTACACCACGCTGATCCGCGGCCTGCCCGACCTGGTGCTGATGCTGCTCATCTTCTACGGCGGGCAGATCCTGCTCAACGACATCGGCGCGGCGCGCGGCTGGGACTACATCGACGTGCCGCCTTTCGCCGCCGGCGTGCTGACCATCGGCTTCATCTTCGGCGCGTACCTCACCGAGACCTTCCGCGGCGCCATCCTGGCCGTGCCGCGCGGGCAGGCCGAGGCGGCCCAGGCCTTCGGCATGGGGCGGGCACAGGTGCTGCGCCGCATCGTGCTGCCGCAGATGGTGCGCCACGCCATCCCGGGGTTCTCGAACAACTGGCTGGTGATGGTCAAGGCCACGGCGCTGGTGTCGATCATCGGGCTGGACGACATGGTGCACCGCGCCAACCTGGCCGCGGCGGCCACGCGCGAGCCGTTCACGTTCTACCTGGCGGTGGCGCTGCTGTACCTGGCCGTGACCACCGTGTCCATCCTCGCGCTGGGCTGGCTCGAGCGCCGCTTCAGCCTGGGCGTGCGGCGCGTGGAGTTCTGACGATGGACTGGCCCGTCATCCAGGAGCACCTGCCGGCCTTCGCGCACGGCATCGGCGTGTGCCTGCTGCTGCTGGGCATCAGCGTCGGCACCGGCTTCGTGCTGAGCATCCCGCTGGCCATCGCGCGGGTGTCGCGGTCGCCCTGGCTGTCGCGGCCGGTATGGCTGTTCTCCTACGTGATCCGCGGCACGCCGCTGCTGGTGCAGCTGTTCCTCGTGTACTACGGCCTCGCGCAGTTCGAGGCCGTGCGCGAGAGCATCCTCTGGCCGCTGCTGCGCGAGGCCTGGTTCTGCGCCTGGCTGGCCTTCGCGCTCAACACCACGGCCTACACCACCGAGATCTTCGCCGGCGCGCTGAGGGCCACGCCGGCCGGCGAGGTGGAGGCCGCGCGCGCCTACGGCCTGGGCGGCTGGCGGCTGTACCGGCGCATCCTGCTGCCCAGCGCGCTGCGTCGCGCGCTGCCGCAGTACAGCAACGAGGTCGTCGGCATGATGCACGCCACGGCCATCGTCAGCACCGTGACGCTGGTGGACGTCACGCGCGTGGCGCGCGACCTCTACGCCAACCACCTGCTGCCGGTCGAGGCCTTCGGCATGGCCGCGGTCATCTACTTCACGCTCACCTTCACCCTCGTCGGCGCCTTCCGGCTGCTGGAGCGGCGGCTGCTGCGCCACCTGCGCCCGGAACGCGCCGCCGCCGTGGCGCGGCCGGCTGCCGCCTGACGGACCCGCCATGCACACCCAGACCCTCGAGCTCGCCGGCGGCACGCCGGGCCTGCGACACAGCCTGCGCGTCCTGCACTTCGGGCCCGCCGACGGCCCCAAGGCCACCATCCAGGCGGCGCTGCACGCCGACGAGGTGCCCGCGCTGCTGGTGGCGCAGGCGCTGCGCGAGCGGCTGCAGCGGCTCGAGGCCGAGGGGCAGCTGCTCGGGCGCGTGCAGCTGCTGCCCTGGGCCAACCCGCTGGGCCTGGCGCAGCACCTGCTGGGCCACCACCTGGGCCGCTTCGACCTGCGCGACGGCCTCAACTACAACCGTGGCTACGCCGAACTGGCCGCGGCCGCGGCGACGCGGCTGCACGGCCGGCTGGGCGACGACGCCGCCGCCAATGCCGCCGTGGCGCGCCAGGCGCTGGCCGAGGCCGCCGCCGCGCTGACCGCCGACAACCCCGCGAAGGACCTGAAGCGCCGGCTGCTGCAGCTGGCCGTGGACAGCGACGTGGTGCTCGACCTGCACTGCGACGGCGAGGCCGCGATGCACCTGTACGCGCTGTCGCCGCAGGCCGCATGGGCGGCCGAGCTGGGCGCGCTGCTGGGCGCGCGCGCGGTGCTGCTGGCCACCGACAGCGGCGACTCGCCTTTCGACGAGGCCTGCAGCCGGCCCTGGCTGCTGCTGCAGCAGGCGATGGCGCCGCACCCGCTGCCGCTGGGCTGCTTCAGCGCCACCGTCGAGCTGCGCGGCGAGGCCGACACGCGGCACGACTGGGCGGCGCAGGACGCCGACGCCATCGTGGAGTTCCTGCGCCGCCGCGGCATCGTGGCCGGCCGGCCGGCACCGCTGCCGCCGGCGCTGTGCGAGCCCACGCCGCTGGCCGGCAGCGAGCCCGTCACCGCCCCGGCGGCCGGCGTGGTGGTGTTCCACCGCGCGCCCGGCGACCTGGTGGCCGCCGGCGACGTCGTTGCCGACCTGGTGGACATCGACAGCGGCGAGCGCCACGCGCTCACGGCCCGCTCGGCCGGCGTGCTCTACGCCCGGTGCGCCACGCGCTGGGCGCTGCCCGGCAAGCGCCTGGCCAAGATCGCCGGCACCACGCTGGCGCGCACGGGCCCGCTGCTCAGCCCCTGATGCGCACGATGCCGATGAACGAGCTTCCCGATACCCCCGCCACCCCCGCCAAGCCCGGCGCGCCGCTGCTGCAGGCCGCCGGCATCCGCAAGCGCTTCGGCAGCCACGAGGTGCTGCAGGGCCTGGACCTGCAGGCGCGACAGGGCGACGTGGTGGCCCTCATCGGCGCCAGCGGCTCGGGCAAGAGCACGTTCCTGCGCTGCCTGAACCTGCTGGAGCAGCCCGACGCCGGCTCGCTGGCGCTGGCCGGCGAGACGCTGCGCCTGGTGCCGGCGCGCGACGGCACGCTGCGCGCCGCCGACGCCGCGCAGCTGCTGCGCTGGCGCAGCCGCGTGGCGATGGTCTTCCAGCACTTCAACCTGTGGGCCCACATGACGGCGCTGGCCAACGTCATCGAGGCGCCGATGCAGGTGCTGGGCCTGACGCGCGCCGAGGCGCTGGAGCGCGCCGAGCACCACCTGCAGCGCGTGGGCGTGTGGCACCGCCGCGAGGCCTACCCGGCGCACCTGTCCGGCGGCGAGCAGCAGCGCGTGGCCATCGCGCGCGCGTTGGCGATGGACCCGCAGGTGATGCTGTTCGACGAGCCGACCTCGGCGCTGGACCCCGAGCTCGTGGGCGAGGTGCTGCGCGTGATGCGGGGCGTGGCCGCCGAGGGCCGCACGATGATCGTCGTGACGCACGAGATGGGCTTCGCGCGCGAGGTCAGCCGCCACGTGATGTTCCTGCACCAGGGCCGGGTCGAGGAGGAAGGCGCGCCCGACGAGGTGCTGCGGCGCCCGCGCAGCGAACGGCTGCAGGCCTTCCTGGCGAACACGCTGAAGTGACCGCGGCCGCGCCGCCGCTGCAGCGCGCCGCTACAGCGCGCCCCGGCAGCCCGGCGCGCCGCAGCGGCAGGCCAGCCGGCCCTCGTGATGCGTCTCGCCGTAGTCCACGGTGAGCTCCTCGCCCGTTGCGATGGCGCGCAGCGCATAGAACTCGACGCGGCCGTTGCGGATGACCAGCCGCGCGTTGGGCCGGCAGCTGTGGTTGGTGTAGCGCATGGGGTCGCTGCTGCGGCTGAAGTCGATGGCCTTCCGCTCGGACAGCTCGACGATCATGATGCGCTCGTGGCGCGTGGCGCGGATGCGCGCCTCGGCGACGCTGATGCTCTCGCCGCGGATCTCGCCGATCTTCAGGCGCGGCGGGATGGGCTCGTCGGCGAAGGCGCCCTGGCCGTCGATGCGGCTGGCCGCCACGCGCACGGCGAACTTCTGGTACGCCGGCCGCCCTTCCACGGGGGCCGACGGGGCCGGTGCAGAGGGTTCGGCGGGCAGCTCTCGAAGGGCGGGCGGCATGGAGCCGATGCTATCATCGCGCCCTGCCAGCGCCCCGGAACGGAGCGCTTTTTACTTTAAGAATCAAGCACTTGCGCGCGGCATTGCCGTGGCGCGGAACGGCCACCCCCGATGCGCCTCACGCAGATCAAGCTCTCGGGCTTCAAGAGCTTCGCCGAGCCCACCACCTTCCAGCTGCCGGGCCAGTTGGTGGGCGTGGTCGGGCCCAACGGCTGCGGCAAGAGCAACATCATGGACGCCGTGCGCTGGGTGCTCGGCGAGAGCAAGGCCTCCGAGCTGCGCGGCGAGTCCATGCAGGACGTCATCTTCAACGGCAGCGGCAACCGCAAGCCGGCCAGCCGCGCCAGCGTCGAGCTGGTGTTCGACAACACGCTGGCGCGCGCCGGCGGCCAGTGGAACACCTTCGCCGAGATCGCCGTCAAGCGCACGCTCACGCGCGACGGCACCAGCAGCTACTTCATCAACAACCAGCCGGTGCGCCGCCGCGACGTGCAGGACGTGTTCCTGGGCACGGGCCTGGGGCCGCGGGCCTACGCCATCATCGGCCAGGGCACCATCAGCCGCATCATCGAGAGCCGGCCCGAGGAACTGCGCCTGTTCCTCGAAGAGGCCGCGGGCGTGTCCAAGTACAAGGAACGCCGCCGCGAGACCGAAAACCGGCTGAAGGACACGCGCGAGAACCTCACGCGGGTGGACGACATCCTGCGCGAGTTGAACGCCAACCTCGACAAGCTCGAGAAGCAGGCCGAGGTGGCGGCGCAGTACCGCAGCCTGCAGGAGTCCGGCACGCTGAAGCTGCACCAGCTGTGGTTCCTGAAGCACCGCGACGCCGCCACCGAGGAGGCCCGCGTGCAGCAGGCCGTGGCCGAGGCGACCAACGCGCTGGAGTCGCGGCTGGCCGAGCTGCGCCACACCGAGGCCGAGCTGGAGCAGGTGCGCCAGGCCCACTACGCCGCCAACGACGTGCTGCACGCGCGCCAGGGCGAGCTGGCGCAGGCCGCGCTCGAGGTGAGCCGGCTCGAGGAGCGCATCCGCTACGTCGTCGAGGGCCGCCAGCGCGCGCAGGCGCGGCTGGCCGACCTGCAGGCGCAGAACGCGCAGTGGGCGGCGCGCCAGGCCGAGGCACAGGCCGAGCTGGACGAGATCGCCGGCGACATCGAAGCCGCCGAGGAGCAGGCCGGCCTGCTGCACGCGCAGGCCGAGGAACAGGGCTTCGCGCTGCCCGACGCGGAAGAGGCCGTGCGCGCCGCGCAGCAGGCCGCCAACGCGCAGCGCGCCAAGGCCGCCGAGGTGCAGCAGCAGATCCAGCTGCTGGCCGCCGACAGCCGCAACGCCGAGGAGCAAGGCCGCGGCCTGAAGACCCGCCGCGAGCGCCTGGCGGCCGAGCAAAAGGGCCTGGCCGCGCCCGACACGGCGCGCATCGCCGCGCTGCGCGCCGACGAGGCCGCCGCCAACGAGCGCCGCGACGAGGCCGACGCCCGGCTGGCCGAGCTCTCCGAGCAGGTGCCGCAGCTCGACGAGCAGCGCCGCGCCGCGCAGGACGCCGCCACGGCCGAGGCCGCGAAGCTCACCGACATCGCCGCGCGGCTGGCCGCGCTGCGCGCGCTGCAGGACAAGGTGCAGACCGAGGGCAAGCTCAAGCCCTGGCTCGAGCGGCACGGCCTTTCCGGCCTGCCCGGCCTGTGGAAGCAGGTGCACATCACCCCGGGCTGGGAGACGGCGCTGGAGGCCGCGCTGCGCGAGCGCCTGGGCGCGCTGGCCGTGGGCCGGCTGGACACCGTGCGCGCCTTCGGGGCCGATGCGCCGCCGGCGCGGCTGGCCTTCTACGCCCTGCCGGCGGGCGCCGCCGCCAGCACCCACCGCACGCTGCCGCCGCTGGCCGAGCAGCTGAAGCTGGGCGACGCCTCGCTGCAGGCGCTGCTGTCGGACTGGCTGGAGGGCGTGTACACCGCCGAGTCGCTCTACGCCGCGCTGGCCCAGCGCAGCCGGCTCACGCACGGCGAGGTCATCATGACCCGCGAAGGCCACGCGGTGAGCCAGCACGCGGTGGCCTTCTACGCCCCCGACAGCGAGCAGGCCGGCCTGCTGGCGCGCGCGCAGGAGATCGAGAACCTCGACCGCCAGCAGCGAGCGCAGGCCCTGATCGCCGACGAGTCGCGCGCCCGCCAGGTGCGCCTGGAAGCCGCCTACACCGACGCCAGCCAGCGCCTGGCCGGCGTGCGCCGCGAGGCCGCCGATGCCCAGCAGCGCGCCCACGCGCTGCACGTGGAGCTGCTGCGCCTGACGCAGCAGGCCGAGGCGGCCAGCAGCCGCAGCAGCCAGCTGGCGGAGGAGCTCGCCGAGATCGACGCGCAGCTCGAGGCGCTGGAGGAGCGCCGCGCCACTGGCGAGGCCCGCTTCGAGGAGCTGGACATCGCGCTGGGCAGCGCGCAGGAGAAGCACGCCGAACTCGAGGACGCCGTCATCGCCGCCGAGCGCGCGCTGGCCGACCGGCGCGAGCAGCAGCGCAGCCTGGAGCGGCAGGCGCAGGAAGCCGGCTTCCAGGCCCGCGCCCTGGTGGCGCGCCAGGCCGAGCTGCGCCGCGGCATCGAGACCGCCGCCGCGCAGGTGCAGGCCAACGTGCAGGCCGGCGAGCAACTGCAGCTGGAGCTGGGCGGCTTCGACGACGCCGCGGCGCAGAGCGGCCTGCAGGGCGCACTGGCCGTCAAGCTCGAGCGCGAGCAGGCGCTGGGCCTGGCGCGCAGCGCCTACGACGACCTGAGCGCGCAGCTGCGCCGCGCCGACGAGCAGCGCCTGGGCTTCGAGCGCAGCCTGGAGCCGCTGCGCGAGCAGATCACGAAGCTTCAGCTGGAGCTGCAGGCCGCGCAGCTGGGCGGCGCGCAGTTCCTCGAGCAGCTGGCGGCGGCGCAGGTCGACGTCGAGGCGCTGGGGCGCTCGATCGAGGAGGGCGGCGTCAAGCTCTGGGGCCTGCAGACCGAGATCGACCGCATCCAGCGCGAGATCAACGCCCTGGGCGCGGTGAACCTGGCCGCGCTCGACGAGCTGACGGCCAGCCGCGAGCGCAAGACCTTCCTCGACGCCCAGAACGCCGACCTGAACGAGGCCATCCGCACGCTCGAGGACGCCATCGCGAAGATCGACCTCGAGACGCGCGACCTGCTGGCCAGCACCTTCAACCAGGTCAACGAGCACTTCGGCCTGATGTTCCCCAGCCTGTTCGGCGGCGGGCAGGCGCGGCTGGTGATGACGGGCACCGAGATCCTCGACGCCGGGGTGCAGGTGATGGCGCAGCCGCCGGGCAAGAAGAACAGCACCATCCACCTACTCAGCGGCGGCGAGAAGGCGCTGACCGCCATCGCGCTGGTGTTCGCGATCTTCCAGCTCAACCCGGCGCCGTTCTGCCTGCTCGACGAGGTGGACGCGCCGCTGGACGACGCCAACACCGAGCGCTACGCCAAGCTGGTGACGAAGATGAGCCAGGGCACGCAGTTCCTGTTCATCAGCCACAACAAGATCGCGATGGAGATGGCGCAGCAGCTGATCGGCGTGACGATGCAGGAGCAGGGCGTCAGCCGCATCGTGGCGGTGGACATGCAGGGTGCGCTCGGCATGGCCGAGGCGGCCTGAGGGGAACAGGCCGCGCCATGACGCTGGCCACCGCGCTTGCCCTGGCCGCCGGCGCCGTGCTGCTGGCGCTGGCGCTGCACGGCTGGTGGCGCGTGCGCCAGGCGCGGCCGCGCAGCGGCCCGGCGCCCTCGCGCTTCCGGCCCAGCACGCTGGACGAGCGCGCCGAGCCGCCGCTGGA
>CAIKLM010000007.1 GCA_903828235.1 uncultured beta proteobacterium
CGACACGCTGGCCGCGCGCCTGGGCACGCCGGCGCGCGCGCTGGCGGCGCAGCGCCAGGGCCTGGAGTCGCGCGCCCAGCGCCTGGCGCGCGCGCCGCTGCTGACGCTGCAACAGCGCTACGACGCGCTGGGCCGCCTGGGCGAGCGGGCCCGGCGCGCACTGCGCGAGCGGCTCCACACCGAGCCGCTGCGTCTGGCGGCGGCCGCGGCTCGGCTTGAAGCGCACGACCCCGCACGCGTGCTGCGCCGCGGCTACGCCTGGGTGCAGACGCTCGACGGCCGCCCCGTGGTGTCGGTGGCCGGCCTGCGGGTCGGGCAGGCCGTGCGCGCCACCTGGGCCGACGGCACGGCCGAGGCCGAGGTGCTGCGCGTCGAAGCCCTGCCACCGCCCCGCTGAAGGTGCGCTGCCTACAATCGCGCCCACCCCGGAATCCGCCACCCCATCAGGAAGCAACAGACACCATGGAACACACCCTGCCGCCGCTGCCGTACGCCATCGACGCCCTGGCCCCGCACTACAGCCGGGAGACGCTGGAGTTCCACCACGGCAAGCACCACAACGCCTACGTGGTGAACCTCAACAACCTGCAGAAGGGCACCGAGTTCGAGAGCATGTCGCTCGAGGACATCGTCCGGAAGAGCTCCGGCGGCGTCTACAACAACGCCGCGCAGATCTGGAACCACACGTTCTTCTGGAGCTGCATGAAGCCCAATGGCGGCGGCGAGCCCACCGGCGCGCTGGCCGCGGCGATCAACGCCAAGTGGGGCAGCTACGCCGCCTTCCGCGAGGCCTTCGTCAAGAGCGCCGTCGGCAACTTCGGCAGCGGCTGGACCTGGCTGGTGAAGAAGGCCGACGGCAGCGTCGACATTGTCAACATGGGCGCCGCCGGCACCCCGCTGACCACCGGCGACACCGCGCTGCTGACGGTGGACGTGTGGGAACACGCCTACTACATCGACTACCGCAACCTGCGCCCCAAGTTCGTCGAGACCTTCCTCGACAAGCTGGTGAACTGGGAATTCGCGCAGAAGAACTTCGGCTGATCCCGGGCCGGTCGGTGGCGCGATGAGGGTCCTGCTCGTCGAGGACGACCACGCGCTCACCGTCGGCATGCGCCACGCGCTGCAGGCCGAGGGCTGGCGCGTGGACGTGCTGGCCTGCGGCGAGCAGGCCAGCCACGCCGGCCTGACCGCCGAGCACGACGTGGCCGTGCTCGATCTGGGCCTGCCGCGCCGCAGTGGCATGGAGGTGCTGCGCCACTGGCGCCAGCGCGGCGCGACGATGCCCGTGCTGCTGCTGACCGCTCGCGACCAGCTCGCCGACCGTGTGGCCGGGCTCGACGCCGGTGCCGACGACTACCTCGTCAAGCCCTTCGACCTGCCCGAGCTGCTGGCGCGGCTGCGTGCCCTGGGCCGGCGCGCCGCCGGTCGGGCGGAGAACACCCTGTCGCTGGGCGAACTGGTGCTTCACGTGGCCGACCGCGAGCTGCGACACCGCGGCGAGCGGGTGGCGCTGTCGCCGCGCGAGCTGGCCCTGACGGAACTGCTGATGCAGCGCGCTGGGCGCGTCGTGCCCAAGGAGCAGATCGTGGCGCGACTCTCGAGCTGGGAGTCGGACTTCAGCGAGAACTCCGTCGAGGTCTACGTGCACCGCCTGCGCAAGCGCTTCGGCGAGCTGGGCGTCGTCATCCGCACGGTGCGCGGCTTCGGCTACGTGATGGAGGCGGCCGAGTCGTCGCCGTCATGAGCAGCCCGGGCTGCGCCGTCCCGGGCTGCGCCGTGGGTGCCGCCCCCGCACGGGCGGCTCCGAGGGGCGGGCGGTGAGGGCGTCGCAGGTGCCCACGCTGGCCCGGCGGCTGCTGGTGCCGCTGGCCTGGATCTGGCTGGTGGGGCTGGGCGTGGCGGTGACCGGCGCTGCGTACATCGCGCGGGATGCGGCGCAGCAGGCCTTCGACCGCTCGCTGCGCGACGAGGCCTCGGCCATCGCGGCCCGCGTGATCTGGTCCGACCGGGGGCCGCTGCTCGACGTCAGCCGCCAGATCATGGAGCTGCTGACCTGGGACAGCGTGGACCGCAACGGCTTCGTGATGGTCGACATCGAGGGCATGGTGCTGGCCGGCGATGCCGCGGTGCCGGTGCCGCCCTTCGACGTCGCCAGCCTCGAGCAGCCGCAGCTCTTCGACGCCCGCTACCAGGGCCAGCCGGTCCGAGGCGCGGTGTTCTCGGTGACCAGCCCGATGATCGACCGGAGGGTCTCGATCATCGTCGTCGAGACCACCACCAAGCGGGCGGCGCTGGTGCGCGACCTTCAGCTGGCCATCGTGCTGCCGGCGCTCGCGCTGGGGCTGGTCACCTTCGGCCTTCTGGGCTGGGGCGTCAACCGCGGCCTGCGGCCGCTGCGCCGGCTCAGTGGCGAGATCGGCCTGCGCGAGCTGCACGACTGGCGGCCGCTGCCGCTGCAGCGCGTGCCGGCCGAGGCGCTGCCCATGGTGGAGCGCATCAACGACCTCATGCTCGACGTGCAGCACTCGGTGGCGCTGCAGCGGCGATTCGTGGCCGACGCGGCGCACCAGTTGCGCACGCCGGTGGCCGGCATCCGCGTGCTCGCGCAGGAACTCGAGCGCGAGCTTCAGCGCGCCGGCGTCGAGCCCGGCCGCGCGCTGCTGGCCGAGCTGCAGAGTTCGACCCAGCGGTTGTCGCGCCTGATCGGCCAGTTGCTGAGTCTGGCCAGCTCGGAGACCTCGCTCACGCTGCAGGGCGAGCAGGCCACGATGGACATCGTGCCCCTGGTGCGAGAGGCCGCCGAACCTCAGGTCTTGGAGGCACTCCGCCAAGGCCGGCAGATCGAGCTCGACGCGCCCGGGCGGCCCGTGCCGGCGCGCGCACACCCCATCTGGCTGGGCGAGGTGGTAGCCAACCTGCTGGACAACGCGCGGCGCTACGGCGGCGGGCAGATCCGGCTGCGCGTCGTGCCGCTGGACGGCGGCGGCGCCGAGGTGGTGGTGGAGGACGACGGCCCCGGGGTGCGCCCTGACGAGCTGCCGCGGCTGTTCGAGCCCTTCTGGCGTGGCGAGCGCGCCGACCTCCGCAGCGACGGGGGCACCGGCCTGGGGCTGGCCATCGCGCACGAGATCGTCACGCGGCTGGGCGGCACGCTCGAGGCAGCGACGCGGCCGCAGGTCGACGGCATGCGCTTCACGGTGCGGCTGGCGGCCTGAGCGGCCCGCGGGCCGATCGGCCGGAACTGGGCGCTTTTTGGTCGACTTTTTGGGTGCTCCGCCGGTGCGGCTTGCCGTCACGATCGGGCTGCGTCGGCCACCCGGGCGGGCAGCCGCGTGCGCCGCGGAGGACCGACCGGTGCCTCAGGAGAGCCACCCATGCCACTGTTCAGCGTCAAGAAGCGATCCGATGCCGTGCCCGCGGCCCGCGAGTCGCGCGTGCGGATCATGCTCGTGGACGACGAGCCCGCCAACCTGGCGGCGCTGTCGGCCCTGCTGGGCGACGACTACGAAGTCCTGACCGCAGCCGACGGTGAAGCGGCCTACGAGGCGCTGCTGTCGATGCAGGACCGCGACGGCATTGCACTGGTCATCAGCGACCAGCGCATGCCGCGGCTCACCGGCACCCAGTTGCTGGAGCGGCTCAAGTCGCTGATGCCGCAGACGCTGCGCATCATCCTCACGGGCTATTCCGACCTGCAGGCGATCCTCGACTCGCTCAACCGCGCGGAGATCTACCGCTACGTCTCAAAGCCGGTCGACCGCGACGATCTGCTGCTGACCGTCAAGCGCGCGGTGGAGGCCTACGAACTGCGCCAGCGGGTCGACCAGACCAACAGGATCCTGCAGCACCAGGCGCTGCACGACCCGCTGACCGGCCTGCCCAATCGGCGCTCACTCGATGGCGACCTGGCCCGTGCGCTCGTCGGTGGGCGGCCTGCCGCCGAGCCGCTGGCGCTGCTGATGATGGAGCTCGACCGGTTCAAGCCCGTCGTGGCCGGCCATGGCTACGCGTTCGGCGACGAGCTGCTGGCGGCAGCGGCCCGACGGATGCAGGACAGCGCCGAGCGGCTGCGGGACGAATTTCCCGGGGCGCGCATCTACCGTTTCGACGGCGCGATCTTCGCGGCCATTCTCCCCGCGCCGGGCGGGCACCCGTCGGTCGAGCGCTTCGCCCGGGCGCTGATCGAGAGCCTGCACGAGCCCCTGGAGATCCA
Source organism: uncultured beta proteobacterium (assembly GCA_903828235.1). Lineage (GTDB taxonomy): Bacteria > Pseudomonadota > Gammaproteobacteria > Burkholderiales > Burkholderiaceae_C > Rubrivivax. The sequence continues at coordinate 4,217 of CAIKLM010000007.1, forward strand.
CGGGGTGGCGGTCCACCTCAACCTCAAGCTCGGCGCGGCGCTGCACCCCGAGCACGGCACCGGCCCCACCGAGCTGATGCGCAACACCGATGCCGCCTTCCTGCACGCCACCCAGGTGGCGGGCAGCAGCGCCATCTTCTACCGGCCCGAGATGAACCAGCGCTCGGAACGCATGCTCACGCTCGAGCAGGATCTGCGCGGCGCCGCCAGGCGCGGCGAACTGAGGCTGTTCTACCAGCCGCAGCTCGAGCTGCAGACCGGCCGCCTCGTGGGCGTCGAGGCCTTGCTGCGCTGGCAGCACCCGCGGCACGGGCTCGTGCCCCCCATCGACTTCATCCCGCTGGCCGAGATCAACGGCCACATCGTCGCGCTCGGCCACTGGGTGCTGCACGAGGCCTGCCGCCAAGGCGCTGCCTGGCGCGCGGCCGGCCTGCCGCTGGTGGTGGCGGTGAACATCTCCGCCGCGCAGTTTCACCATCCCGACTTCCTGCAGCAGGTCAGCGGCGCGCTGGCCGAGCACGGGCTGCCCCCCGAGACGCTGGAGCTGGAGATCACCGAGAGCGTCTCGGTGGCCGACGTCGAGCACTGCATCTCGGTGATGAAGGCGCTGCGCGCGATGGGCTTGCGGCTGTCGATCGACGACTTCGGGACCGGCTACTCCTCGCTGACGTACCTGAAGTCGTTCCCGCTCGACAACCTGAAGGTCGACCAGTCGTTCGTGAGGCCGATGCTCAGCCACCCCGACAACGAGGCCATCACGCGCACCGTCGTCACGCTGGGCCACACGCTGGGGCTGAAGGTCATCGCCGAAGGCGTCGAGACCGAGGCCCACCTGGAGAAGCTGCGCGAGCTGGGCTGCGACGTGGTGCAGGGCTACCTCTTCGCGCGCCCGCTGCCCGCGGCGGAGCTGCAGGCCTGGGCCGAGGCCCGGGCCCAGGCCCCCGCCGGCCAGGCGGTCACCACCTGAGGCTGTCGCCCATGCAGCCCTCAGCCGCGGAACCGACAGCCCTGGCCCCGTCGGACGAACCGTCCACGCCGCGGGCCCTGTTGCTGCTGGCTGACGCCACCGAAGCCCGCCTGCTGGCGCAGTGGCTGTCGGCGCAGGGCTGCGACGTAGAGCACGTTCCCGCGCCCGGTGACGCCGCAGTCGGCCAGCCAGGCCGGGAGGGGCCGGATCTCGTCTTCATCGACGCCGCGGCGCTGCGCAGCCACGGCCCCGCCGCCTGCCGGCAGGCGCGCCAGCGCTGGCTGCCCCAGGGCGGCGCGCTGTTCATCTGCGGCCACCCGGCCGACGAGGTGCTGGCCCAGCCGGCGCTGCCCGAAGGTGCCAGCGACTGGCTGCGTCCGCCGCTGGGCACGGCCGACATGGCGGCGCGGCTGCGGCCCCACGTCGAGCTCGCGCGGCTGCGCCGCCTGGCCGGCCAGCAGCAGCGCCGCCTGAAGGCGCTGCAGGACGCACTGCAGGCGCAGGAACCGCTGGCCACGCTCGGGATGCTGGGCACCAGCCTTGCGCACGAGGTCAGCAATCCCAACCACTTCGTCCAGCTCAGCGCGGACAACCTCCGCGACGAGCTCGGCCGTTTCCGCGCCCATCTCGACACCCTGCTCGACGACGACGCCGACCCGGAGATCCGCGCCGACTTCACGCGGCGCTTCGAGCGGCTCGAGCAGCACCTCGGCCTCGTGCGCGACGGCTGCCGGCACATCTCGGCGGTGGTGCAGGCCATGCGCCCGCATGCCCGCACGGGGGCCGCAGCCACGGATGACATCGACGTCGCCGACGTGCTGGAGCGGTCGGTGCGGCTGGTCAAGGTGGCCTTCGGGCAGTCGGTGCGATTCGAGCTCGACCTGCGCGACCGGGCTCCGGTGCGCTGCAGCCCCGGCCCGCTGCAGCAGGTCTTCGTGAACCTGCTGGTTAACGCCTGCCAGGCCATCGAGGCCCGAGCGGCCGATGAAGGGAGCCGTGAGCCGGGTGTGGTGCGCGCCGTCAGCCGCCTGCAGGCCGGGCGCCTGCGCCTGGGTGTCGTCGACGACGGCTGCGGCATGAGCGACGAGGTGCGGCAGCGCCTGTTCGAGCCCTTCTTCACCACCAAGGACGCCGCGCGCGGCACCGGGCTGGGCATGGGCATCTGCCTGGAGATCGTGCAGGGGCTGGGGGGCGACATCGAGGTGCGCTCGGAGCTGGGGAAGGGCACGGAGATCTGGCTGAACCTGCCCGTGGCCGTCGGGAGCGGCGAATGAGGCTGGCTTTCGCCGCGCTGCGACGCCTGGGCCCTTGGGTGCTGCCGGCACTGCTGTTGCTGCTGGCGCTGTCGCGAGCCGTCGCGGCACCGGCACCGGCGGCCGAGGGGGAGCGGACGCTCGTGCTGCAGCCCGACATGCGGCAGGTACCGCTCGGGTTGCTGCTCGACGTGCTGGAGGACGCGGACCACCGCCTGGACATCGAGCAGCTCATCGCCCGTGGCGACGCGCTTCCCTGGCGCCCCAGCGGAAGCGCCGTGCCCTCCTTTGGCCTCAGCACCTCGGCCTACTGGCTGCGCCTGCGCTTCGACAACCGGGCGGGGCTGCAGTCCTGGCTGCTGGAGCTGGGCTACGCGCCGCTGGAACACATCCGGCTGCACCTGCAGTTGCCCGACGGCACCGTGCGCACGCTCGAAGGCGGCAGTGCGCTGCCCATGGAGCGGCGGCCCGTCGCGCACGCGCGCCACGTCTTCCCGCTGGACTTGCCGCCCGAGGGCACGCTCTGGATCCGGGCGCACAGCGCGGGCAGCGTCAGCCTGCCGCTGACGCTGTGGCAGCCGGCGGAGTTCCACCTCCACGACGGTCGCGTCTCGCTGGCCCAGGGCGCGTTCATCGGCCTGATGCTGGCGCTGCTCCTGATCAACCTTATCGCAGGCGCGGTCAGCCGCGAGTCCGTCCACTTCATATACGGGGTCAGTTCGGCCTCCTACCTGGCCTACTTCGTGAGTGGAGAGGGCCTCGGGCAGCTCCACTTCTGGCCTGCCCAGCCGGCCTTGACGGCGACGGTATCGAGTGTCTCGGCGGCCTTGGGGGCCGCGGCATCCTGCCTGTTCGCCTACGAGGTGCTGGAGAGCCGGCGGCGGCAGTGCCCGACAGGGCGGCTGCTGCTCGGCCTGGCCGCGCTGAGCGCACTGCTGTCCCTGTTGCAGCTGAGCGGCCTGCTGACCTATCGCACGAGCATCCAGATCCTGCTCGTGCTGATCGGCTCCAGCTGCCTGCTGCTGCCCGTGACCGCGCTGCTGGCACACAAGCGCGGCGTGGCGGTCGCGCGCTTCGTTCTGTTCGGCTGGCTGTTCCAGCTCCTGGGCGTGTTCGTGACGGTGCTGCGGCTGTTCGGCGTGGTGCCGGGGGGGCTGCTGACCGAGCACTCGGCGAGCCTGGGCTTCGCCGTCGGGACGATGCTGCTGACGATGGCGTTGGCGGTGCGGCTGCGGCAGCTCAAGGCCGAGAACGAGGCCGCGCTGGCCGATCAGCTCCGCGCCAGGCAGGCGGCTGCCCAGGCGCGCGAGGAAGCGCTGCTGGCCGAAGTCGGCGCCAGCAAGGCCGCCGGCCTGGCCGAGGCGCTGGCGACGCTGGAAGAACTGGGCCGGATCGGGCGCGAGGTCACCGGCAACGTCGACCGCGAGGCGGTGTTCACGACGCTGCACCGCCACCTGCAACGGCTGATGGACGGGCACGGGTTCGCGCTTTTCCGCGTCGACTCGGCGCTGGCCACGCGCAGCCTGCTGTGCGGCGTCGAGGGTGGGCGTCGCCTGCCCGAGTCCGACGCGGTCCTGTCCGCGGACGACCCGGCGCGCCGCTGCGTCCGTGAACGGCGGGTCGTGCTGGAGGGCTTCGCGCCCGGCGAGGTGGCCGTGGCATCGGATGCCGCGCAGACGCTCAGCGTGATGTGCGCGCCGCTGTTCGCGGGCGAGCGGCTGCTGGGCGTGCTGACCGTGCGGTCGACGCGCGCGCAGGCCTACGGCGAGCGCGAGGTGGCGATCTTCGAGACCCTGTGCGCCTACGCCGCGATCGCGCTGGCCAACGCCGAGACCTTCCAAGCGCTGCACGCGGCGCAGGCGCGCATCGTGCAGCAGGAGAAGATGGCCTCGCTGGGTGTCCTCACCGCCGGCATGGCGCACGAGATCAACAACCCCGCGCACTTCGCGCGGCTGGCCGGGCAGAACGCGGCGGCTCAGGTGGACGCGTTGCGCGGCTTCATCGACAGCCTGCTCGGCGCGGACACCGACCCCGCGATCGTGCAGGCCTTCGAGTCGCGCTTCGCGCAGATCCGGGCCTCGCTGCAAACCAGTTCCGAAGGGATCGATCGCATCGCGCGCGTGATCCAGCGCCTGCGTGCAGAGAACCCGGAGGGCGTCGGCATCGTGGAAGACGCCGACGTGGTGTCGCTGCTGGAGTCGGCCTGGCAGACCTTCGAGCCGTCGGCCCGGGTGGCGCTGTCGCTGAAGACCGACTTCGGGATCCGGCCGACGCGGGCCTGCGCGGTGGCGGAGGTCAAGCAGCTGTTCCTGGCGCTACTCGGCAACGCGCACGACGCCATCGAGTCGGCGAAGCGCCCCGGCATCATTGCGCTGTCCGCGCGCGAACGCGGCGCGGGTGCGCAGCGCGAGGTGATCATCGAGGTGCGCGACAACGGCATCGGCATCGCACCGCCCCACCTGGACCGCGTCTTCGACCCGTTCTTCACCACCAAGCCGGTGGGCCAGGGCATGGGGCTGGGCCTGTCGATGGCGCGCGGCACGGCGCTGCGGCACGGCTGGCGATTGCACGCGGCCTCGGTGGCCGGCGAGGGCTCGGTCTTCACGCTGGTGCTGCCGCTTCCAGAGGGCGGGAGCGCGGGACTGGCCGACGGGGTGTCCGCCTACGCATCGCCGGTGGCCGCACAGGCCGCAGGCGGTCCGCCGACGGTCGGCGGGGAACCGGCCCCACACCCGGCGGCGTAGGCGCCGCCTGCGAAAACCCTGGCCCGGGCGCCGGCTACGGCCGGAACGGCTTGCCGCTAAAGCGCGCACCCGGCTGGATGCCGCGCTTGGCGAACCAGCCCTGGTTCATCTCGAGCGCGAAGCGGACCGGCCGCTCGGAGCAGTGCGACTGCTCGGACCTGGGCGTCATGTCGGCCAGGTTGACGATGGTGCCGTCGTCGGCGATGAACGCGATGCTCAGCGGCAACAGCGTATTGCGCATCCAGAAGCAGCGCACGCCGGGCTCCTGGCTCACGAACAGCATGCCCTCGTTCGTGCCCATGCTGGTGCGGAACATCATGCCGGTGGCCTGCTGCTCGGGCGTGACGGCGAGCTCGGCCTGCACGACGTGGATGCCGATGGTCAGCGGCGTGGTGGGCAGCTTGGGCTGCGGGCCGGTCTGCGCGGCGGCAGGGGCCGCGGCCAGGACGAACAGGATCGGGGCCAGGGCGGTGAGGCGCTTGATCGATGTCATGGAACGTGCCGGATGTGCCGGCTAGATTATCGTGTGGCTGCATCCCTGTCCTCTCCGTCCCAAGCGGACGTCGACGTCGTCGACGACCCGCTGGAGTTCGGCCGCTTCACGCGCTGGGTCAGCGGCCCGGCGGGGGAGCGCCGCGCCGAGAGCTCGCTGCAGCTGGCGGGCATGCACTGCGCCGCCTGTGCCGGCCTGATCGAGAACGCGCTCGCGCGCGTCGACGGCGTGGCCGCGGTTCAGGTCAGCGCCGCCAGCGAGCGCGCCAGCGTCACCTGGGATCCCGAGCGCACCCGCCCCTCGGAGCTGATCGCCGCCGTGCGACGCGCCGGCTACGACGCCGTGCCCGACGCCGCCGCGCCGGCGCGCGAGATGCGGCGACGCGAGGCGCGGCAGGCCCTGTGGCGCCTGTTCGTAGCCGGCTTCTGCGCCATGCAGGTGATGATGTTCGCGTGGCCCAGCTACGTGGCCACGCCCGAGGAGCTCGGCGCCGAGATGCTGCGCTTGCTGAACTGGGGCAGCTGGATGCTCACGCTGCCGGTGATGGCCTTCTCGGCGACGCCGTTCTTCGCCGGTGCCTGGCGCTCGCTGCGCAGCGTGCTGGCCGGGCGGGGCCGCCTGTTCGACCCCCGCGCCATCGGCATGGACGTGCCGGTCGCGCTGGGCCTGCTGATCACGTTCGTGGCCAGCACCGGCGCCACCTTCGACCCCGGCGGCCCGTTCGGCCGCGAGGTCTACTTCGACTCGCTGACCATGTTCGTGAGCTTCCTGCTCGGCGCGCGCTGGGTGGAGCTGAAGGCGCGGGGCCGCGCGGCCGAGCAGCTCGAGCGCGCCATGGCCCGGCTGCCCGAGACCGCCTGGCGCGTGGGCCCCGACGGCGCCGTGAGCGCCGTCAGCACGCTGCGCCTGCACGTGGGCGATGTGGTCCGCGTGCCGCTGGGCCAGGCCTTCCCTGCCGACGGCGTGCTGCACGAGGGCCGCACCGAGGCCGACGAGTCGCTGCTCACCGGCGAGTCGACGCCCGTGGCCAAGGCCGAGGGCAGCCCGGTGGTGGCCGGCAGCGTGAACGTGGGTTCGCCGGTGCTGGTGCGGGTGGAGCGCATTGGCGGCGACACGCGGCTCGAGGGCATCGTCTCGATGATGAAGAGCGCGCTGGCGCAGCGCCCGGCCGCCGCGCGGCTGGCCGACCGCTGGGCGCCGCCCTTCCTGTGGACGGTGCTGCTGCTGGCGGCGGGCGGTGCCGCGGCCTGGAGCCTGATCGATCCGTCGCGCGCCGTGTGGGTGGCGGTGTCGGTGCTCATCGTCACCTGCCCCTGCGCGCTGTCGCTGGCGGCGCCGGCCACGCTGGTGGCCGCGGCGCGCGGCATGGCGCGCGAGGGCGTGCTGCTGCAGCGCCTGGATGCCATCGAGGTGCTGGCCCGCGCGCGCCACGCGGTGTTCGACAAGACCGGCACGCTCACCGAGGACCGTCCCACGCTGGCCGGCGTGCGGCTGCGGCCGTTGGCGCAGCCGGCTGCCGACGCGGCCACGCTGCGTCGCCACGCGGCGTCGCTCGCGGGCTGGTCGCAGCACCCGCTGTCGCGCGCGCTTGTCGCGGGCCTGGGCGAGGCTCCGGCGGGCTGGGCAAGCGTCCGCGAAGTGCCCGGCGCGGGCGTCGAGGGCGTCGACGCGCAGGGCCGCGCGTGGCGCCTGGGCTCGCCCGCCTGGGCTGCGGGCGAGGGCGGCGACGACGCCGTGGTGCTGGCCTGCGACGGCGTGGCGCAGGCCGCCTTCGACTTCGACGAGACCCTGCGCAAGGGCGCGGCCGAGGCGGTGTCGCGGCTGCAGGCCGAGGGCGTGCAGGTGACGCTGCTCAGCGGCGACCGCGCCGCGCGCGCGCAGGCCCTGGCGGCGCGGCTGGGCATCGCGCGCGTGCAGGCCGGGGCCACGCCCGAGGCCAAGCTGGCCGCGCTGGCCGCCTTGCAGTCCACCGACGGGCCCGTGGTGATGGTGGGCGACGGCGTCAACGACGCGCCGGTCCTGGCGCGTGCCGACGCCTCGCTGGCCATGGGGCAGGGTGCCCTGGTGGCGCGTGCCCAGGCCGATGCCGTGGTGACCTCCAGCCGCCTTGACGACATCGTGCGCGCGCGTGCGCGCGCCCGGCGCGCCGTGGCCATCGTGAAGCAGAACCTGGTGATGTCGGCGGCGTACAACGCCACGTGCATCCCGCTGGCGCTGGTGGGCTGGCTGCCGCCCTGGGCCGCGGGCCTGGGCATGGCACTGAGCTCGCTGGTCGTGATCGTCAACGCCCAGCGCGCCGCGCGCTGAAGGCGGGCCCCATGGAAAGCCTGTACCTGCTGATCCCGCTGTCGGCGCTGATCGTCCTGGGCATCATCGCCGTCTTCCGCTGGGCGCTGAACCGCGGCCAGTTCGAGGACCTCGAGCGCGAAGGTGAACGGATCCTGACAGACGAGCCCGGGCCGCTTGACGCCGGTCAAGCCCGCCGCGAGGACTGAACGGAAGAATGCCCGGACAGGCTGCAGGCGTCTGCGGCCCATCCGAGGAGTCCGTTCGATGTCAACCACACGTGCTGCCGCATCCGGGCAGGCCGTCTATGCCGACAACGTGGTCAGGCTGTTCGCCCTGGCCGCCGTGTTGTGGGGCGTGGTCGGCATGCTCGTCGGCGTCATCATCGCCGCCCAGCTGACCTGGCCCGAGCTCAACCTGGGCATTCCCTGGCTCAGCTACGGCCGCCTGCGGCCGCTGCACACCAACGCGGTGATCTTCGCGTTCGGCGGCTGCGCGCTGTTCGCCACCAGCTACCACGTCGTGCAGCGCACCTGCCAGACGCGGCTGTTCGCGCCGGGCCTGGCGATGTTTACCTTCATCGGCTGGCAGCTCGTCATCCTGGCGGCCGCCATCAGCCTGCCGCTGGGCTACACCCAAGGCAAGGAGTACGCCGAACTCGAGTGGCCCATCGACCTGCTGATCGCGGTGGTGTGGGTGAGCTACGCCATCGTGTTCTTCGGCACGATTGGCGTGCGCAAGGTCCGGCACATCTACGTGGCGAACTGGTTCTTCGGCGCCTTCATCATCGCCGTGGCGCTGCTGCACATCGTCAACAGCGCCGCCATCCCCTGGGGCGCGATGAAGAGCTACAGCGCCTACGCCGGCGTGCAGGACGCGATGATCCAGTGGTGGTACGGCCACAACGCGGTGGGCTTCTTCCTCACGGCGGGCTTCCTGGGGATGATGTACTACTACATCCCCAAGCAGGCCGAGCGCCCGGTGTACAGCTACCGGCTGAGCATCGTGCACTTCTGGGCGCTGATCTTCACGTACATGTGGGCGGGCCCGCACCACCTGCACTACACCGCGCTGCCCGACTGGGCGCAGAGCATCGGCATGGTCTTCAGCCTGGTGCTGCTGGCCCCCAGCTGGGGCGGCATGATCAACGGCATCATGACGCTCAGCGGGGCCTGGCACAAGCTGCGCGACGACCCGATCCTGAAGTTCCTGATCGTCTCGCTGTCGTTCTACGGCATGAGCACGTTCGAGGGTCCGATGATGTCCATCAAGACCGTCAACGCGTTGAGCCACTACACCGACTGGACGGTGGGCCACGTGCACAGCGGCGCCCTGGGCTGGGTGGGCCTGATCAGCATGGGCTCGCTGTACTACCTGATCCCGCGCATGTTCGGCCGCACCACGATGTACAGCGTCAAGGCCATCGAACTGCACTTCTGGGTGGCCACCATCGGCATCGTGCTTTACATCGCCGCGATGTGGATCGCCGGCGTGATGCAGGGCCTGATGTGGCGCGCGGTCAACCCCGACGGCACGCTGGTCTACACCTTCGTCGAGAGCGTCAAGGCCACCTACCCGTACTACGTGGTGCGGCTGGTCGGCGGGCTGCTGTACCTGGGCGGCATGCTGATCATGGCCTGGAACGTGGTGATGACGGTCAAGAGCGGGCGTGCCGAGGATGCGCGCATCCCGGTCCCGGCCCCGGCCCCGGCCCTGGCCCACGCCTGACTGACCGCAGGAGAGCACACCATGGCACAGCAACACACCCCGAGCGGTCACGAGAAGATCGAGACCAGCAACTTCCTGATGATCGTGCTGATCCTGCTGGCGGTGGCCGTCGGCGGGCTGGTCGAGATCGTGCCGCTGTTCTTCCAGCGCAGCACGACGCAGCCGGTGGAGGGGCTCAAGCCCTACACGCCGCTGCAGCTGGCCGGGCGCGACGTCTACATTCGCGAGGGCTGCTACAACTGCCACTCGCAGATGGTGCGTCCCTTCCGCGCCGAGGCGCTGCGCTACGGGCAGCTCTCGGTGGCCGGCGAGTTCGTCTACGACTACCCCTTCCAGTGGGGCAGCAAGCGCACCGGCCCCGACCTGCACCGCGTCGGCGGCAAGTACAGCGACGAGTGGCACCGCGTCCACCTGATCAACCCGCGCGACCTGGTGCCCGAGTCCAACATGCCGGCCTACCCGTGGCTGGTGACGGGTGTCGTCGACGACAAGTCGATCGGGCAGCGCATGAAGGCGCTGCAGACGCTGGGCGTGCCCTACACCGACGCCGAGGTGGCCGCGGCGGCCGAACAGGTCAAGGGCAAGTCCGAGATGGACGCCCTGATCGCCTACCTGCAGGTGCTGGGCACCGCGCGCAAGTAGGCCGAGGAGCACACCCATGGACGTGAACACCCTTCGCATCGCGGTCACGGTGGCCGGACTGGCGCTGTTCCTCGCGCTGCTCGTCCACACCTGGAGCCGCAGCCGCCGCGCCGATCACCACGATGCCGCGATGCTGCCGTTCGCCGAGAGCGGCGACGTCGACGTGCCCGCCGCCGGCGGGGACGCTAACCGAACCAAGGAGTAAGCCGTGAGCGATTTCCTGCACAGCGGCTGGGCGCTGTTCGTGGCCGTGGTGACCGCCGTGTCGCTGCTGGCCTGCCTGGTGCTGCTGGCGATCGCGGCCAAGCGCCGCGTGATGGCCAACGACAACACCACCGGCCACGTCTGGGACGAGAACCTGAGGGAGATGAACAACCCGCTGCCGCGCTGGTGGATGGGGCTGTTCGTCATCACCGTGGTGTTCGCCGCGGTGTACCTGGCCTTCTACCCGGGCATGGGCAGCGCACCCGGCCTGCTCAAGTGGAGCAGCGCCGGCCAGTACGAGGCCGAGCAGGCCAAGGCCCGCGAGGCCATGGCCCCTGTGTACGCGCGCTTCGTGGCCATGAACGCCGAGCAGCTGGCGGCCGACGAGAAGGCCATGGGCATCGGGCAGCGCCTGTACCTCAACAACTGCGCGATGTGCCACGGCTCGGACGCGCGCGGCGCCAAGGGCTTTCCGAACCTGGCCGACAACGACTGGCTCGGCGGCAACGACCTCGACTACGTCAAGAAGGTCGTCGTCGAGGGCCGCGTCGGCGTCATGCCGGCGATGGCGGCTGCCGTGGGCACCGCCGAGGACGCGAAGAACCTCGCGAACTACGTGCTGAGCCTGTCGGGCAGCGCCCACAACAGCGTCGCGGCGCAGCTCGGCAAGCCCAAGTTCGCCACCTGCGCGGCCTGCCACGGCCCCGAGGGCAAGGGCAACATGGCCCTGGGCGCGCCCAACCTGACCGACAAGGTCTGGCTGCACGGCTGGGGCGAGCAGGCCATCGTCCGCGCCATCACGCAGGGCATCAACAACCCGATGCCCGCGCAGGGCCGGCTGCTCACGCCCGAGCAGGTGCACGTGCTGGGCGGCTACGTGCTGAGCCTGTCGAAGAGCACGCGCGTGGTCGCCGCGAACTGAGGCCGCCCGGCAGCACCGCATGTCCGCAGGCCCGAGCCCGGTTGCCCCGGCAGAAGACCCCGCCGCGCAGATCGTCAGCCTCTACCAGAAGCAGAGGAAGATCTATGCGCGCGCGGTCAGCGGCTGGTTCGCGGGCTGGCGCTGGGCGCTGGTGTGGGCCACGCAGCTGGTGTTCTACGGCCTGCCCTGGCTGGAGTGGAACGCGCGCCAGGCGGTGCTGTTCGACCTGGGCGCTCGCCGCTTCTACATCTTCGGTCTCGTGCTGTACCCGCAGGACTTCATCTTCCTGACGGGCCTGCTGATCATCTCGGCCTACGCGCTGTTCCTGTTCACCACGGTGGCCGGGCGCCTGTGGTGCGGCTACGCCTGCCCTCAGACGGTCTACACCGAGATCTACATGTGGGTGGAGCGCCGGCTCGAGGGCGACCGGGCGCAGCGCATGAAGCTCGACGCCGCGCCCTGGTCGCTGGAGAAGCTGCTGCGCAAGGGCGGCAAGCAGGTGGCCTGGATCGCCATCGGCCTGTGGACCGGCTTCACCTTCGTCGGCTACTTCACGCCCATCCAGACGCTGGCGGGGCAGGTGATGTCGCTGGGCCTGGGGCCCTGGGAGTGGTTCTGGACGCTGTTCTACGGCTTTGCCACCTACGGCAACGCCGGCTACATGCGCGAGCAGGTCTGCAAGTACATGTGCCCCTACGCGCGCTTCCAGAGCGCGATGTTCGACCCCGACACGCTGATCATCACCTACGACGCCGCGCGCGGCGACCCGCGCGGCCAGAACGCGCGACGCAGCAAGAAGGACGGCGCCCGACCCGAGGGCCTGGGCGACTGCATCGACTGCGGCCTGTGCGTGCAGGTGTGCCCCACCGGCATCGACATCCGCAACGGCCTGCAGTACGAGTGCATCGGCTGCGCCGCCTGCATCGACGTGTGCAACGGCGTGATGGACAAGATGAACTACCCCCGCGGCCTGATCCGCTACGACACCGAGCGCGGCATGGCCGAGCGTGCCCCGCGCGCCACGCTGTGGAAGCGGGTGTTCCGCCCGCGCGTGCTGGTCTACACGGGCATCCTGGGCCTCGTCTGCACGGCGCTGCTGGTGGCGCTGCTGCTGCGCACGCCCTTCAAGGTGGACGTGGTGCGCGACCGCGGCGCGCTGGCGCGCGTGGTCGAGGACGGCTGGGTCGAGAACGTCTACCGCCTTCAGGTGATGAACGCCACCGAGCGCGAGCAGCGCTACACCGTCGCCGTGCAGGGCCTGGAGGGGGCGCAGATCGACCGACGCGAGCCCGTCGCGCTGGCCCCGGCCGAGGCGCGCTGGGTGGCGCTGGCGGTGCGCGTGCCCCCCGAGGTGGCGGCGCAGGCGGGCAGCGGCGCGCACCCGATCAGCTTCCAGGTGACCCTGGCCCCGCAGGACGGCGCCGACGGGCACCGCGTCGTCGAGAAGTCCACCTTCCTCGTGCCGCGCTGAGGCGACGGCCCCCACCCGGAGACCCCCCCATGAATCCGCAAGACAACCCGCCCTGGTACCGCCTGCCCATCGTCTGGATGGTGATCGCAGGCCCGGCCGCCGTGGTGGTGGCCGGCTTTGCCACGCTGGCCATCGCCATCGCCAACCCCGACCCGGTGATCAGCGTGCCGCAGGCGCGCAGCAGCACCGAGATGCCCGCGGTGCAGGGCCGCAACCACGCCGCCACCCCGCGGCCCTGATCGCCGACGCGGCACGCTGGCACATGAAGCGCATCGCCCGCCGCGCCGCGGCCATCCTCTGGCCCGCCTTCCTGGTGGCCGCGGTGCTGGAGATCCTGGTCTTCGCCTTCGTCGACCCGGGCTCGCTGCACACGTTGTCGGGCGCCGCGCTGCCGCTGTCGGACACCGCGGTCTACTCGATCGCCTTCATCGTGTTCTGGGCGTGCACCAGCGCGGCTTGCGCGCTGACGGTGCTGCTGGAGCAGGGCACTGCCGAACTGAACCCGGCTCCCCGCGCCGGGCGCTGAGCCGGCGCGCGGGTGGCGTTCAGCAGGCGGTGCCGTTGACGAGCCGCTGCAGCGCTTCGGCGTCGAGCACCTCGATCTGCCGCTGCTTCACCGACAGGATGCCGTCGTCCTGGAAGCGGCTGAAGGCCCGGCTCACCGTCTCGAGCTTCAAGCCCAGGTAGCTGCCGATCTCCTCGCGCGTCATGCGCAGGATCAGCGAGTTGGCCGAGAACCCGCGCGTGCGCAGCCGCTGCGTCAGGTTGAGCAGGAAGGCCGCGAGGCGCTCCTCGGCGCGCATGCTGCCCAGCAGCAGCATGACGCCGTGGTCGCGGACGATCTCGCGACTCATGATCTTGTGGAAGTGGCGCTGCAGGTCCGACAACTCGCGGGACAGGTCCTCGAGCTGGTGGAAGGGGATCACGCAGACCTGGGAGTCCTCCAGGGCCACCGCGTCGCAGGTGTGGCGGTCGGTGCCGATGCCGTCGAGGCCGAGCAGTTCGCCGGCCATCTGGAAGCCCGTCACCTGATCGCGGCCGTCTTCAGACGACACGCAGGTCTTGAAGAATCCCGTGCGCACGGCGTACAGGGACGTGAAGGCGTCCCCGACGTGGAACAGCGACTCGCCGCGCGGCACCGACCGTCGCGTGGCGACGATGTCGTCGAGCCGCTCGAGCTGCTGGTTGGACATGCCGACCGGCAGGCACAACTCGCGCAGGTTGCAGCTGGAGCAGGCGACCTTGAACGGCTCGAGCTTGATGGCGGAGGACGGGGGGGACTGCATGGCGGCTTGACTCCTGGCCGAGTATCGCCCAAACCGTGCTGTTGTTCACGCAAGACCGGGCGTGCAGGACAGGCGTTTGGCACTTGCTCTGGATCAAGCGCCCGTAACGCGACGTCCGGCACATTGGCCGTCATGAGCACCGAGGCAACCCAGGCAGTCTCGCCGGCCGGCAGCGCGGCCGTCCAGGCCGTCCGACTCACCGACGAACAACTGGCCCGGCTGGACGTGCCCGGCCCGCGCTACACCTCTTACCCCACGGCCGACCGCTTCGTCGAGGCCTTCGGGTCCGACCAGTACCGGCAGGCCCTGCGCCAGCGCGCCGTGGGCGCGCGCGTCGGCGGCGTGCCGCCGCTGTCGCTGTACGTGCACATTCCGTTCTGCGAGTCGGTGTGCTACTACTGCGCCTGCAACAAGATCATCACGAAGCACAAGAGCCGCGGCGCCGAGTACCTGTACTGGATCGAGCGCGAGGTCGAGATGCACGTGGCCGAGCTGGGCGGCAGCCAGCCGGTGTCGCAGCTGCACCTGGGCGGCGGCTCGCCGACCTTCCTTTCCGACGACGAGCTGGGCTCGCTGATGGGACTGCTCAGGCGCTCGTTCCGCGTGCTGCCGGGCGCCGAGCTGTCCATCGAGGTCGATCCGCGCACCGCCAGCCGCGAGCGGCTGCGCAACCTGGCGGGCATGGGCTTCAACCGCGTGAGCTTCGGGGTGCAGGACTTCGATCCCGAGGTCCAGCAGGCCGTGCACCGCGTTCAGAGCTTCGATATGTTGCAGGAGCTCGTCGGCGAGGCCCGCGAGCTGGGCTTCGAGTCCATCAACGCCGACCTCATCTACGGCCTGCCCAGGCAGACGCCGGAGTCGTTCCGGCGCACCATCGCGCAGGTGGCGCAGTTGCGGCCGTCGCGCATTGCGCTGTACGCCTACGCGCACCTGCCCGAGCGATTCAAGCCGCAGCGGCGCATCCACCCGGCCGAGTTGCCGCGGGGCGAGCAGCGGGTGCGCATGCTGGGCGACGCGATCGCCGGGTTCATCGGCAACGGCTACGTCTACATCGGCATGGATCACTTCGCGCTGCCGGGCGATGCGCTGGCCGTGGCGCGCCGACAGGGCCGGCTGCACCGCAACTTCCAGGGCTACACCACGCAGCCCGACGCCGACCTGGTGGCGCTGGGGGTGTCGTCCATCGGCCGCATCGGCGCGACCTACAGCCAGAACGCCAAGACGCTGGAGGAGTACCAGGACGCACTGTCCCAGGGTCGCTTCCCGGTCGTGCGGGGCCTGGCGCTCACGCGCGACGACCTGCTGCGCCGGGCCGTCATCATGGCGCTGATGTGCCAGGGGCGCGTGGAGTTCGAATCCATCGAGCTCGCGCACCTGGTGAAGGTGCCGGAGGTCTTCGCGACCGAGATCGAGCAGCTGCGCGAGTTGCAGCGCATGGGCCTGGTGCAGATGGACGACCGCGAGGTCCAGGTCACGGCCACCGGCTGGTACTTCATCCGCGCCATCGCCATGGTGTTCGACCGCCACCTGCAGTCGGACCGCGCGCGCGAGCGCTTCTCGCGCATCATCTGAGGCAATGGACGGGGCCCTGATCGGCAGCGCGCTGCTGCTGGGGGTGGCGGGCATGCCGCACTGCGCGGCCATGTGCAGCGCCCCCTGTGCCGCCGTGGCTGGCCCGCGGGGCGCTGGCGCCTGGGCCTTCCAGGGCGCCCGCGTGGCCGGCTACGCGGCGGCTGGCTTCGTGGCCTCGGCCAGCGTGGGCAGCCTGGCGGCGCTGTCGCAGTGGACGCCAGCCTTGCGCCCGCTGTGGGTGCTGTTCCACGTGGCCATGCTGACGCTGGGCCTGTGGCTGCTGGTGCAGGGCCGGCAGCCGGCCTGGATGGGGCAGATCGGCCGCGTGGGCCTGGCCGAGCCTGCCGGAGCCCCACTGCTGGCGGCCGGGGCGGCGCCGGTGCGGGTGTGGCGCCGTCCGGCGCGAGCGGCCCTGGCCGGCGGCCTCTGGGTGGCCTGGCCCTGCGGCTTGCTGCAGTCGGCGCTGCTGGTGGCCTCGATGACGCAGTCGGCCTGGGCCGGCGCGGCGGCCATGGGCGGCTTCGCGATGGCCTCGGCCGGCGGCCTGCTGGCCGCGCCCGCGCTGTGGCGCTTGCTGCGGGGCCGTGCCGACGCCCCCGCCTTCGAACGGCGGCTGGCGCGCGCCGCCGGCGCCCTGCTGGCGGTGGCGGCGCTGTTCGCGCTGGGGCACGACGTCTGGCCGCCCATCGCCGCCTGGTGTGGCCTGGGCTGACGCGGATCCGTCCGCGACGGAGCCCGGAAACGACAACGCCCGGCCAGGCCGGGCGTCGTCTGGCGATGCCTGAAGAATTACTTCTTCGGCTCTTCCTTCTTGGCGGCCGGGGCGGCAGCCGGGGCGGCCTTCTTCTCGTCCTTCTTGGCAGCCGGGGCGGCGGCGGCCGGCTTGGCCTCTTCCTTCTTCGCGGCCGGGGCGGCGGCGGCAGCCGGGGCGGCCTTCTTGTCGTCCTTCTTCGCGTCGGAGGCGATGGCGCCGGTGGTGGCGAAGGCGGCGGCGATCAGGGCGGCCAGGAGCTTGTTCATCTCGGTCTTTCCTTTGCAATGCATGGGTTTGTCGATACCCCCCTCGCGTAGGGCGGCGACGTCCACAACGCACCGCGCCGTCAGTCGGTTGACAGACCCCGTGAACTAGAATTTCGGGCTCGAACACGCGCGGCTGCCCCGGGCCGCCTGCGCGCCCCGCAGTCCCAGAGGAGACCCGTTCCACCATGTACCAGCACATCAAGGTGCCCGCCGCCGGCCAGAAGATCACCGTCAACGCGGACTTCTCGCTGAACGTGCCCGACCAGCCCATCATCCCGTACATCGAGGGCGACGGCACCGGTCTCGACATCACGCCGGTGATGCTGAAGGTGGTGGATGCCGCGGTCGCCAAGGCCTACGGTGGCAAGCGGAAGATCCACTGGATGGAGGTCTACGCCGGCGAGAAGAGCACCAAGGTGTACGGGCCGGACGTGTGGCTCCCCGAGGAAACCCTGCATGCGGTGCGCGACTACGTCGTCTCCATCAAGGGCCCCCTGACCACGCCGGTCGGCGGCGGCATCCGCAGCCTGAACGTGGCGCTGCGCCAGGAACTCGACCTGTACGTGTGCCTGCGGCCCATCCAGTACTTCAAGGGCGTGCCCAGCCCGCTGAAGGAGCCCGAGAAGACCAACATGGTGATCTTCCGCGAGAACTCGGAAGACATCTACGCCGGCATCGAGTACGAGGCCGAGAGCGACAAGGCCAAGAAGGTCATCAAGTTCCTGATCGAGGAGATGGGGGTCAAGAAGATCCGCTTCCCTGAGACCAGCGGCATCGGCATCAAGCCGGTCAGCCGCGAGGGCACCGAGCGCCTGGTGCGCAAGGCGCTGCAGTACGCCATCGACAACGACAAGCCCAGCGTCACCCTCGTGCACAAGGGCAACATCATGAAGTTCACCGAGGGTGGCTTCCGCGACTGGGGCTACGCGCTGGCGGTGCGTGAGTTCGGCGCGCAGCTCATCGACGGCGGCCCGTGGTGCAAGTTCAAGAACCCGAGGACGGGCAAGGACATCGTCGTCAAGGACTCGATCGCCGACGCCTTCCTGCAGCAGATCCTGCTGCGCCCGGCCGAGTACTCGGTGATCGCCACGCTCAACCTCAACGGCGACTACGTCTCCGACGCGCTGGCCGCGCAGGTGGGCGGCATCGGCATCGCGCCCGGCGCGAACCTGTCGGACAGCGTCGCGATGTTCGAGGCCACGCACGGCACGGCGCCCAAGTATGCGGGCAAGGACTACGTCAACCCGGGCTCCGAGATCCTCTCGGCCGAGATGATGCTGCGCCACATGGGCTGGACGGAAGCGGCCGACCTCATCATCAGCAGCATGGAGAAGTCGATCGCCAGCAAGAAGGTGACTTACGACTTCGCGCGGCTGATGGAAGGCGCCACGCAGGTGAGCTGCTCGGGCTTCGGCCAGGTGATGATCGACCACATGTGACGCCACCGCGGCGCGTCGCCCGGCGCCTGCCGCGAGCCCCTGGGCCCCTGATGCCGCCCCGACATCAGGGGCCTCGTCTATTGTGCGGAGCGATCCGCCGTTCCGCCCCGACGCCATGACCAGCACACCCCACGCCCCGCCACCAGCCGACGGCCAGGCCTGGGCCGCGTTCCAGGGCCGCCGTCCCGCCGGCCGCACGGGTGCGCTGCTGTCGCTGCACGACTTCGAGGCCGCCGCGCGGAAGGTGCTGCCGCGGCCGATCTTCGGCTACGTGGCCGGCGCGGCCGAGGACAACCGGGCGCTCCAGGACAACCGCTGCGCCTTCGACGAGCTGGCGCTCGTGCCGCGGGTGCTGCGAAACGTGGCGCAGCGCGCGCAGTCGGTCTCGCTGTTCGGCACCCGCTACGCCAGCCCCTTCGGCATCGCGCCCATGGGCATCGCGGCGCTGTCGGCCTTCGACGGCGACGTGGCGCTGGCACGGGCTGCCGCGCAGGCCGGCATTCCGGCGGTGCTCAGCGGCTCGTCACTGACGCCGCTGGAGCGGGTGCTGGAGGCGGCGCCCGCGACCTGGTTCCAGGCCTACCTGCCGGGCACGCTGGAGCGCATCGACGCCCTGCTGGCGCGCGTGGCCGCCGCGCGCGCACCGGTGCTGGTGGTGACGGTGGACATCCCCGTGGCCGGCAACCGCGAGAACAACCTCAGGGCCGGTTTCTCAACGCCGCTGCGGCCGAGCCTGCGGCTGGCCTGGGACGGCCTGCTGCGGCCGCGCTGGCTGGTGGCGACGCTGCTGCGCACGCTGCTCGAGCGCGGCATGCCGCACTTCGAGAACTCGTTCGCCGAGCGCGGCGCTCCCATCCTGTCCTCGCGCGTCCAGCGCGACTTCACGGGCCGCGAGCACTTCGACTGGAGCCACCTGGCGCACATCCGCCGCCGCTGGGCCGGGCCGCTGGTCCTCAAGGGGATCCTGAGCCCCGCCGATGCGCGGCTGGCGCGCGAGCACGGCCTCGACGGCGTGATCGTCAGCAACCACGGCGGCCGCCAGCTCGACGGCGCGGTGGCGCCGCTGCGCGTGCTGCCGGCCATTGCCGAGGAGGCCGGCGACATGACGGTGATGATGGACGGCGGCGTGCGCCGCGGCACCGACGTGGCCAAGGCCCTGGCACTGGGAGCGCGCGCCGTGTTCCTGGGCCGCCCCTTCAACTACGCGCTGGCCGTCGATGGCGAGCGTGGCGTGAGCGCCGCCATCGCGCTGCTGCAGGCCGAGCTCGACCGCAACCTGGCGATGCTGGGCGTCAACGGCTGCGCTGAACTCGGGCCGCAGCATCTGCTGGATCGGCGTGCAGCCTGGGCACCCACCAGGTCGGTGGCCACGGTGCAGACGGACCGGAAAAGACAAAGGCCTTCCGAAGAAGGCCTTTGAGATCAACGACTTGTCTTGGCTCCCCGACCTGGGCTCGAACCAGGGACCTACGGATTAACAGTCCGGCGCTCTACCGACTGAGCTATCGGGGAATGCAGCCCATGAGTATAGCCCGAAACAGGCCCTGCGCCGGGCCTAGAGCGTGAGGTCGAGCGCCAGGCGCAGCGTGCGTGGCGCCAGCGGGTACAGGTAGGCGTGGCCGAACTGGAAGGGCGCTTCCTTCCAGGCGCGCTGGTCGGCCACGTTGTCGATGCCGGCACGCCACACCCAGCGCGCGCCGCCCGCGGCCACCGCGTAGCGCAGGCCCAGGTCCAGGCGCGTCCAGCCGTCGGTGGCCACGCGGTTGTCGGCCAGCACCTGGCGCGGGCCCTCGTGGCTGGCGAAGGCCAGCAGCGCCAGGCCCGGCTGCGCCGCCACGTTCCAGGCCGCCTGCATCTTGAGGCTGCGCGTCGGCACGTTGGTGGGCTGCAGCCCGTTGCGCGCGGTGTCGGCGCTGCCCGTGCGGCGCGGCTGCAGCCACAGCCCGCTGCCGCGCAGGTTCAGCGCGCCGGCGCGCCACTCGGCCTCGGCTTCCAGGCCGCGGTGCCGCGCCTCGCCGTCGGCCCTTCGGGTGCAGGGCAGGGCGTTGCTGCAGCTGTCGGTGGGCAGGCCGTCGGTGCTGCGCACGTCGCTCCACACCGGGCGAAGGATCTCGAACAGCGCCAGCTGCCAGTGCAGCGCGCCGCCGCGCTGCTTCACGCCGGCTTCCCACTGCCGGCTCTTCAGCGCCGGCAGCGCCTGCCCGGCGTTGGTGTAACGCGCGCGGTTGGGTGCGACCTCGCTCTCCACGCCCTGGCCCACGCTGGCGTACGCCATCAGCGCCGGCGTGGCCTGCCACGACAACGCCAGCCACGGGGTCGTGAAGCCCTGCGTGTAGTCGGTGGGTCGGCTGCCGTCGGTGCGCACGGCCTCGCGCTGCAGCCGCGTGTGGCGCAGGCCGGCCCACAGCTGCCAGGCGGTGCCCAGCTCGACGCGGTCCTGCAGCCGCCACTCCAGGCTGCGCTCGTCGCGGTTGGTGTTCTCGTCGGTCAGCGCGGGATCGGGCGGCACCCGCGCCGTGCCGTCGATGCGGCCGACGCCGACGTAGTTGTAGGCCTGCCGGTTGAACCGTGCCTCGTGCCGCGTGGCCAGGACGCCCACGCTCCAGTGGTGGCGCAGTCCGCCCAGCAGGCTGCGGCCGGACAGCGCGAGGTCGCCCGACGTCGTGGTGCGGCGCTCGCCCTCGCTGCGGAAGTCGTACAGGTCGAAGCTGCCATCGCTGCAGTAGCGGTCGTACACGCCCTCGGCGTCGCAGCCGTAGGGGAAGGCGATGCGGTCGTCGGTGCGCAGCCGCTGCTGCATGGCCTGGGCCACGAACTCGAGCGAATCGCCCAGTGCCTGGGTGAGGCGCACCGAGGCGGTCCGGCCCTCGAACACCACCGGCAAGGTCCACGGCTGGTTGTTCAGGTTCAGGCGCGGGTCGATGTCGCCGGCATCGGGCAGGCGCCCGCCCAGCAGGCTGAAGCCCGGCGTGCTGGGCTGGCTTTGGCGGTTGGTCTCGGCCTCGAGCTCCAGGCGCGTGCCCGATGCCGCCGTCCACTCGCCGGCCAGCGCCAGCAGGTGACTGCTGCCGCGGCTGTCGCGCGTGGCCGGATCCAGGCGGGTGCCGTTGGCGTTGAGCCGCCACGCGATGGCGCCGTCGCGGCGCGAGACGTCGGCCTCCAGGGCCAGCGTGCCCGGCTGCACCCACTCGGCGCCGCCGCGCGTGAGGTCGCGGGCCGTCGGCCGCTTGACCACCAAGTTCAGCAGCCCGCCGGGCGAGCTGGTGCCCGCCTGGATGCCGCTGATGCCCTTCAGCAGTTCGAGGGCCGACTTGTTGGCCGTCGGCAGCACGGTCTCGGCGTTGACGGGCAGGCCGTCGCGGCGGAAGTTGAAGCGGTTGTCCAGCGTGTAGCCGCGCACGGCGACCTGGCCCCAGTAGCCGGGCGCGTTGTAGGCGTCGGTGATGCCGGCGTCCAGCCGCGTGATGTCGGCCAGGCTCGCGATGCCCGCGTCCTGCAGCTGCGAGGCCGAGATCACCGTGGCCGACAGCGGCGACCGCGCCAGCGGCATGTTGCCGAAGCCGGCGATCCCGGCGCTGTTGGCGGTGTTGCTGCCGGTGATGGTGACGGTCTGGGCCGGTTGTGCCAGCGCGGCCCCGGCGCCCAGCGCGGTGGCTGCGGCGGCGGCCAGCGCGGTGCTCTTGAAGATGCTCATCGTGTTTCCCAGCGACGAGCAGGTGGGCAAACACGGGTGGCTGCGCTGCGGCGAGCCGTTCGAGCCTGCTTCCCTGCGCGAGGATTACCTCAATCAGGTTCAAAGGGACTTTCTCAGTCGCCCCCGACCGGTTGCCCGGGCGGGGCCAACACCCCTAGCGATTGGCTGCATGCGCTGCAGCCGGGCGAGAGTCTAAGCGAGCCGCAGCCCGCGATTCGGCGTCAGTCGAACACGGGTGTTTCGACGCCCAGCACCTTGTGCAGCTTCGGGCTGGTGGTGGTGTACTGCAGCAGCACGCGCTTCTCGGGGAAGATGTACGGGCTGGCGCCGAAGGCGGCCAGCGCGGCCTCGTGGAAGCCCGAGAGGATGAGCTTCTTCTTGCCCGGGTAGGTGTTGATGTCGCCCACGGCGAAGATGCCGGGCGTGCTGGTCTCGAACTTCTCGGTGTCCACCGTGATCTGCTTGCGGCCGAGGTCCAGGCCCCACTCCGCGATCGGGCCCAGCTTGGGGCTGAGGCCGAAGAACACCAGCAGCATGTCCAGCGGCATCGTGCGCGTGACGCCGTCGCCGCCCGTGACCTTGATGTGCGTGAGCCGGCCGTCGGCTTCGTCGTAGCCGGTGACCTGGCCGACCACGAACTGCATCTCGTAGGCGTCGCACAGCTCGCGCATCTTGGCCACGCTGGCCGGCGCGGCCCGGAAGCCGTCGCGGCGGTGGATGAGGATGACGCTCTCGGCCTTGTTGGGTCCTTCCTGCACGAAGTTCAGCGCCCAGTCGAGCGCCGAGTCGCCGCCGCCCACGATGACGAGGTTCTTGCCCGCGAACTGCGCCGGGTTGCGCACGCGGTAGTGCAGTTGCGTGCCGTCGAACTTGTCCAAGCCCTCGACCTTGAGCGTGCGCGGCTGGAAGCTGCCCACGCCGCCGGCGATGAACACGGTCTTGGTGAGGAAGCGCGTCCCCTTGCTGGTGGCGACGAGGAAGCGGCCGTCGGCCTGCTTCTCGACCTGCGTCACCTCTTGGCCCAGGTGGAAGTTCGCGCCGAAGGGCTCGATCTGCTTGAGCAGGTTGTCGGTCAGCTCCTTGCCGGTGCACACGGGCACGGCCGGGATGTCGTAGATGGGCTTGTCGGGGTAGAGCTCGATGCACTGGCCGCCGGGGTAGGCCAGGCTGTCGATGATGTGGGCCTTGATCTCGAGCAGCCCGAGCTCGAAGACCTGGAACAGGCCCACCGGGCCGGCGCCGACGATGACGGCGTCGGTCTGGATGGGTTCGGTGCTCATGCAGCGGGGTTCAGCGGATCAGTTGGTCGATCTTGCCGGTGCGGTCCTTCCAGTCGTCGGCATCGGGCAGCGGCGCCTTGCGCTTGGTGATGCTCGGCCACTTGCGCGACAGGTCGGCATTGAGCTTGATGAAGGCCAGCTGCTCGGTGGGCACGTCTTCCTCGGGGAGGATCGCGTTGACCGGGCACTCGGGGATGCACACCGCGCAGTCGATGCACTCGTCGGGGTCGATGACGAGCATGTTGGGCCCTTCGCGGAAGCAGTCCACGGGGCAGACATCGACGCAGTCGGTGTACTTGCAGCGGATGCACGAATCGAGGACGACGTGGGTCATGAAGCGGCTCGTTGGTGGAACAGGCGCTGCGGGGCGACTCGGCCCTGGGCCGGGCAGCGCCGCTTTCTCGCAGGCCCCGAATTCTAGGGCGCTAGGGCGCGTGCGCCGGTGCCCGGCCCTGCGCCGTGCGGGCTTCGGCGCCGGGCTGCGGCGCCGGCGCCACGGCCGTGGCGCCCACGCCCACCGTCACCACCGCCGGCCGGCCGGCGTGCAGCACCGAGGCGGCGGCCAGGCCGTCGAGGCGGTGCTCGCTGGCGACGGCGTCGGCGCAGCCGGCGCGCGACACCACGGCCACGGCCGTGCCCGCCGGCCAGCCGGCCGCCAGCAGCTGCCGTGCCAGCCGCCCGAGCTGGCGGCCGGCCATGTAGAACACCTCGGTGTCGGCGTGGCGCGGCTCGCCGGCCAGGCCGGCGTCGGCCGTCATGGCGGTGGTCAGGCTCACGCTGCGACCGCGGCCGCGCCGCGTCAGCGGGCGCTGCAGCTGCGCCGCCGCCGCCAACGCGGCCGTCACGCCCGGCACCACCTCGCTGGCGATGCCGGCGGCGGCCAGCGCCGCGAGTTCCTCCTC
Organism: uncultured beta proteobacterium; assembly: GCA_903828235.1. Lineage (GTDB taxonomy): Bacteria > Pseudomonadota > Gammaproteobacteria > Burkholderiales > Burkholderiaceae_C > Rubrivivax. Next base: position 28,120 of record CAIKLM010000007.1, read on the forward strand.
GAGCCGGCCGAAGACGCTGGGGTCGCCGCCCTTGAGCCGCACGACAACGCGGTGGCGGCGCGCCAGGCGCACCAGCAGCGCGTCGATGGTGGCCTGGCCGGTGGCGCAGCCGAAGCCGCGCTTGCCCACGTCCAGCCAGCGGGCCTGCGGCGCGTGGGCGCGCAGCGCGGGGTCGGTGAGGGCGTCGAACAGCACCACGTCGGCCTCGGCCAGGCGGGCGGCGCCCCGCAGCGTGATCAGGTCGGCCGCGCCAGGCCCGGCACCGATGAAGACGACGCGGCCGCTCATCCCTGCGCCTCCGGCAGCGCCTCGCGCACCAGCAGCGCGCCGCTGGTGCGGTGGCTGGCGGGGTCGACGACGATCAGCGCGCCGCCCACGCGGCTGTCGGCGTAGGGCAGCAGCGGCAGGGGCTGCTGCAGCTCGAACTCCACCTCGCCGATGTCGTTGACGCGCAGGCCGTCGGCCGGCTCGTGCGCCAGTGTGTGGATGTCCAGCCGGTGGCGCACGGCGCGCAGCCGCGCCTGCACCCAGCGGTGGCCATGGCGCAGCAGGTAGCGGCGCCCGGTCTGGGCGGGCTCGGTGTCCAGCCAGGCCATCGTGGCGCACAGCGCGCGGGCCGGCGCGATGCCGTCACCGCCCAGCAGCCAGTCGCCGCGCGAGACGTCGAGCATGCGGTCCAGCACGACCCCGGCCGAGCGCCCGGCGCCGGTGGCCTGGACCTCGCCGTCCAGGCCGAGCAGCGCCTGCACGGTGGCGGTCTCGCCGCTGGGGAACACCTGCATGCGGTCGCCGACCGCGACCTCGCCGCGGGCCACGCGGCCCCACAGCACGCGCGGCTGCTCGCCCACGCCTTCGCCCTGGCGCGCCACGTGCTGCACGGGCAGGGCCAGAGGGGCCTGGCGCGGCTCGTGCGCGCAGGGCATGGTCTCGAGCAGCTCCAGCAGCGAGGGGCCGCCGTACCAGGGCGCGGGGCTGCGCCCGGCGACGTTGTCGCCGCGCAGGGCCGACACCGGCACGATGCCGGCCAGCGGCAGCGCCGCTGCCGCGGCGAATCGCTGCAGCGCCCCGGCCACGCGGCCGAAGGCCACTCCGGGGTCGGCCACGGCGTCGATCTTGTTGACGGCGAACACCAGGTGGTCCACGCGCAGCAGCTGGGCCAGCAGCGCGTGGCGGCGGGTCTGCGGCAGCAGCGCGGGCTCGGGTTGTGTCAGGTCGAGCTTGGTGATGTCCACCAGCACCACGACGGCGTCGCTGCCCGCGGCGGCCGTGACCATGTTGCGCGTGTACTGCTCGTGGCCCGGCGCGTCGGCGATGACGAACTTGCGCGACGGCGTGGCGAAGTAGCGCCACGCCACGTCGATGGTGATGCCCTGCTCGCGCTCGGCCTCCAGGCCGTCGGTGAGCAGGCTCAGGTCGGCGGCGGCCTCGCCGCTGGCGGCGGCACGGGCGTGCAGCTGCTCGAGCTGGTCGGCCAGGATGGCGCGGCTGTCCAGCAGCAGGCGGCCGATCAGGGTGCTCTTGCCGTCGTCGACGCTGCCGGCCGTCAGGAAGCGAAGCGCCGGCTGCGGCGGCGCGGCGACCGCAGCACGCTCGGGGTGGGCCAGGGCGTTCATCAGAAGTAGCCTTCCTTCTTGCGCCGCTCCATGGCGGCCTCGTTGGCGCGGTCGTCCATGCGCGTGGCGCCGCGCTCGCTGAGCGTCACGCGCAGCGTCTCGGCCACCACGTCGGCGGCGTCGGCGGCGTGGCTCTCCACCGGGCAGGTGCAGGTCATGTCGCCCACGGTCCGGAAGCGCACGGGCAGGCGCTGCACGGGCTCGTCCGCGGCCGGCGGCGTCACCGCCGTCACCGGCACCAGCAGCCCCCGGCGCCGCACCACGTCGCGCTCGTGGCGGTAGTACAGCGCGGGCAGCGCGATGCGCTCGCGGGCGATGTACTGCCACACGTCGAGCTCGGTCCAGTTGCTGATGGGGAACACGCGGAAGTGCTCGCCCGGCCGGTGGCGCGTGTTGAACAGCGTCCAGAGCTCGGGCCGCTGCTCCTTGGGCTGCCACTGGCCGAAGGCGTCGCGGTGGCTGAAGATGCGCTCCTTGGCGCGCGCCTTCTCCTCGTCGCGCCGGGCGCCGCCGATCAGCGCGTCGAAGCGGTGCTCCTCGATGGCCTCCAGCAGCGTCACGCTCTGGTGGGCGTTGCGGCTTTCCAGCGGCTGCGACAGGCGCACGGTGCCGCGGCCGATGCTGTCCTCGAGGTGGGCGACGAGCAGCCGGTCGCCGCTGTCCGCCACCAGCGCGTCGCGGAAGGCGATCACTTCGGGGAAGTTGTGCCCGGTGTCCACGTGCAGCAGCGGCAGCGGCAGGCGCCCCTCGAAGCCGCCGTCGGCGCGGCGGCGCTTGAAGGCCTTCAGCGCGAGGTGGCGCACGACGCAGCTGTCCTTGCCGGCCGAGAACAGCAGCGCCGGCCGTTCGAACGAGGCCACGACCTCGCGCAGGATGAAGACGGCTTCCTCCTCGAGCGCGTCGAGGTGGCCGTCGGTGACGGCGTCGGCCCGCGGGGCCTGGGCCTGGCTCGGGATCGCGTTCATGGGTTCACCGCCTCCGGCAGCGTGCTCATGTGCAGCCCGCACTCCTTGGCGGACTCGGCCTCCCACCACCAGCGGCCGGCGCGGAAGTCTTCGCCCACGGCGACGGCGCGCGTGCAGGGTTCGCAGCCGATGCTGGGGAAGAAGCGGTCGTGCAGCGCGTTGTAGGGCACGCCGTGCTGCGCCACGTAGTGCCAGACGTCGGCCAGCGACCAGTCGGCCAGCGGGTTGAGCTTGGCGCGGCCGGCGTCGTCGGCGTCCTCGAAGGGCACCTCGGCGCGAGCATCGCTCTGCCCGCGCCGCAGGCCTGTCACCCAGGCCGTGCGGCCCGCCAGCAGGCGCGCCAGCGGTTCGAGCTTGCGCAGCGCGCAGCAGGCCTTGCGCAGGGCCACGCCCTGGCGCATGGCCAGCTCGCCGTGCTGGCGCACGAACTGCAGCGCGGCCTCGGCGGGCGGCGCAAAGCGCTCGATGGCGATGCCGTAGCGGCGCTCGGCGGCGTCGGCCAGCGCCAGCGTCTCGCCGTGCAGCCGGCCGGTGTCCAGCGTGGCCAGCGCGATGGGCAGGCGGTGGCGCGCGATCAGGTCGGTGATCACCATGTCCTCGGCGCCCAGGCTCGTGGCCTGCACGATGCGGCCCGGGTGGGCCGCTGCGGCGGCCGCCAGGCGGCCCAAGGCGGCGGCGACGCGCTGGTCGAAGCCGGGCGTGGCCCGGGCGTGCAGGTCGATGGCGTTCATCGGGCGGCTCCGCCGGCCGGCCGCTCGGGCGGCACGGTCTGGTAGTGGGTGCTGAAGTAGCCCAGGGCTCGCTCGGCGTGGGCCTGCTGCTGGTCGGCCCGCAGCTGCACGGCGTCGAAGCCGCAGCGGCGCAGCAGCGGCAGCATGTCGGCCAGCACCTCGCCCGTGGCGCGGATCTCGCCGGCAAAGCGCAGCCGCGCGCGCAGCAGCACAGCCTGGCTGTAGGCCCGGCCATCGGTCCACTTCGGGAAGTGCAGCGCCACGGCGCCGTGGCGGGCGACGGCCTCGGCGTGCGCCAGCACGTCGGCGTCGTTGGGCAGGGCCAGCGCGCCGACGGTGGCGTCGTCGTGGGCGGGGATGAAGTGCATGGGGTGTTCCTCAGGCCGCGGCGGTGGCGCGGCGCATGGCGTCGGCAGCGCGGCGGAAGGGCAGGGGGCCCAGGCGCCGGGCGGTGTCGACGAAGCGCTCGCCACCATGGCGCTCGGCCAGGTAGGTCTCGATCACGGCCTCCAGCGCGTCCGGCACCTCGTCGGCCGCGAAGCTGGGGCCGATCACCCGGCCCGGCACGGCCGCGCCCGACAGCAGGCTGCCGTCGCTGCCGCCCACGGTGAGCTGGTACCACTCGCTGCCGTCCTTGTCGACGCCGAGGATGCCGATGTGGCCGCTGTGGTGGTGGCCGCAGCTGTTGATGCAGCCGCTGATGTGCAGGTCGATGTCGCCGATGTCGTGCAGGCGGTCCAGGTCGTCGAAGCGCTCGGCGATCGCCGCGGCAATGGGGATGGAGCGCGCGTTGGCCAGTGCGCACAGGTCGCCGCCCGGGCAGGCGATCAGGTCGGTGAGCAGGCCGATGTTGGGCGTGGCGAAGCCGCCCTCGCGCGCCGCCAGCCACAGCGCCCGCAGCTCGTGCGCCGGCACCCAGGGCAGCAGCAGGTTCTGGTCGTGCGTGACGCGCAGCTCGCCGGCGCTGAAGCGCTCGGCCAGCGCGGCCGCGCCGTCCATCTGCTCGGCCGTCGCGTCGCCCGGCGGCAGGCCCGGCCGCTTCAGCGACAGCGTCACCGCGCGGTAGCCCTCGATGCGGTGCGCGTGCACGTTGCGCTGCTGCCAGCGCTCGAAGGCCGGCAGGGGCTCGTGCGGCGGCTCGGCGCGCGGGGCCGCCAGCGGCGGCACCGTGAAGCCGGCGGCCACGCGGTCGAGCTCGGCCTGCGCGAGGCGCGGCGTCGCCGGGTCGGCGGCCAGCGCGGCGTACTCGCGGTTGACCTCGTCGACGAAGCGCTGGCCTTCGGCGCGCACCAGGATCTTGATGCGCGCCTTGTAGGCGTTGTCGCGGCGGCCGTGCAGGTTGTAGACGCGCACGATGGCCTCGATGTAGACGAGGATGTCGGGCCAGGGCACGAAGTCGCTCAGCGCGGTGGCGATCACGGGCGTGCGGCCCATGCCGCCGCCCACGGCCACACGGAACCCCACGGCCCCGGCGGCGTCCTTCACCAGCGTCAGGCCGATGTCGTGCCAGGCGGTGGCGGCGCGGTCCTCGGCGGCGCCGTGGATGGCGATCTTGAACTTGCGTGGCAGGAACGCGAACTCCGGGTGCAGCGTGCTCCACTGGCGCAGCAGCTCAGCGTAGGGGCGCGGGTCCACCACCTCGTCGGGCGCGATGCCGGCCAGCGCGTCGGTGGTGATGTTGCGGATGCAGTTGCCGCTGGTCTGGATGCCGTGCATGTCGACCTCGGCCAGCAGGTCCATGACGTCGGCGCTGCGCTCCAGCGGGATCCAGTTGAACTGCAGGTTCTGCCGCGTGGTGAAGTGGCCGAAGCCGCCGCGCGGGCGGGGCTGGCCCTCGCCGTCGAGCACCTCGTGCTGGTCGAACTCGCGCGCGATGCGCGCCAGCTGGCGCAGCTGGCGCGCCGACAGCTCGCCGTAGGGCACGGCCACGCGCAGCATGGGCGCGTGGCGCTGCACGTACCAGCCGTTCTGCAGGCGCAGCGGGCGGAACTCGTCGTCGGGCAGCTCGCCGCGCAGGTGGCGCTGGAGCTGGTCGCGGTACTGGGCTGCGCGGGCGCGCACGAACTGGCGGTCGAAGTCGGTGTAGCGGTACATGAGGCTGGGGCTCAGGCCAGGGCGATGCCGGGCCGCCGAGGCTGGGAGCCGTGACTCTAGGAATCAGCCTTCATCTCCGGAAATACAAGTTTGAAATCTTCTTATGCCAATTTCGATATGAGCGAGCGACGCAAGGGCACGTTCCTAGAATGCCGAGATGCATCGACGCGCACTCCTGGGCACTGCGCTGCTGGCCCTGGCCGGCTGCCAGACCGTACCGGCCCCCGGCCCCACGCCCCCCGCCGCACCACCACCGCCCCCGCCGCCGGTGCCGCAGCGACCGCCCCGGCTGGGCCTGGCGCTGGGCGGTGGCGCCGCCCGGGGCTTTGCCCACATCGGCGTGATCCAGGTGCTCGAGGAGGCCGGCATCCGCGCCGACCTGGTGGTCGGCACCTCTGCCGGCAGCCTGGTGGCGGCGCTGTACGCCGCCGGCAAGAGCGGCACCGAGCTGGCCGCGATGGCGCTGACCATGGACGAGAGCGCCATCACCGACTGGAGCTTCCCCAGCCGGGGCCTCATCCGCGGCGAGGCGCTGGCGCGCTATGTCCGCGAGCAGACCGGCGGCCGGCTCATCGAGCAGATGCCGATGCCGCTGGGCATCGTGGCCACCGACCTCGACAGCGGGGCCGGCGTGCTGTTCCGCCGGGGCGACACGGGCACGGCGGTGCGCGCCTCCAGCGCGGTGCCGGCCGTCTTCCAGCCGGTGCGCATCGCCGAGCGCGAGTACGTGGACGGCGGCCTTGTCTCGCCCGTGCCGGTGCGATTTGCGCGCGAGATGGGCGCCGAGATGGTGATCGGCGTCGACATCTCCACGCCGCCGGACGGGGCCGCCACCGACGGCACGCTGCGCCTGCTGCTGCAGACCTTCGCCATCATGGGCAAGAGCATCAACCGCTTCGAGCTGCGCGAAGCCGACATCGTGCTGCGTCCCCCGTTGACGGGCGTGAGCAGCGCCGATTTCACCGCCCGCGTGCGCGCCATCCGCGCCGGGCGCGAGACCGCGCAGGCGCAGCTGGCGGAGATCCGCGGCAAGTTGCTGCAGCTGGCGCGGCCCGCCTCGGGCTGAGACGCAGGCGGCTCGGTCAGTCGCCCGGGTGCGACTCGGGGAACTGGCCGCGCAGCAACTGCCGGGCCAGCTTGTCGACCGCGGCCTGCGCGGCCGCCGCCTCGGGCAGCCAGCCGCGGGCGCCGGCCCAGCGCAGCATGGCCTGCAGGTCGCCGACGTCGCTGCCCTGGCCGAGGCCGTCGCCATCGGCACCGACCACGGTGCTCAGGCCCGGGTTCTCGGCGAAGGCGCGGCCACTGACGAGGATTTGCAGCAGCGGCCGCGTCAGCGACTGCCGCACCCGCTGGATGGTGGCGGCCAGGTCGGCCAGCCGGTCCTCGCGGGCAAAGACCGCGCTCTGCGCCAGGTGGAGCACGCCGTAGTCCCGGCTGCGCAGCGCGGCGACGAGCTCGGCGTCGTCGCGTGGGAACGCGAAGCTCACCTCCCAGCCGGCGGCGTCGAGCGCCACCGCCGCGAAGGTGGCGCCAGCCAGGTGCTGCTCGCCCGGGGCGGGCACCACCAGAGCCTGGCCGCCCGGGCGCGGCGCGCGCCGCGGCCGCTGGCCCGCGACGCGGCGCACCAGCAGCTGCAGCCGGCCCTGGCCCAGCACCAGCTCTGCGCCTTGGAGCCGGTCGTCCATCCACATCTCGCCCATGGCGCGCGAAACCGGGCCCACCACGTGCCAACCCAGGGCGCTGAGGGGCGGCCGCTGTTCGAGCACGCGGTCGCGCAGGCGGTTCACCTCGGGCTCCTCGCCCCGGCACAGCACCAGGGCCATTTCCTCCGGGGAAGGCAGGCTGCGCCAGAACGCGATGCCCTGCATGAAGTCGGGCGCGATGTCGGTGTGCTGGCTGAGCCGGTGCATGGCCAGCAGGTCGACCGGCACGGCGTCGGCCTCGGCCGCCGGGTGCTCGCCGCTGGCCAGCCGCATGCGCCAGTCGGGGAACAGCCGCACCGGCGACCACGGCGTGGGCAGCGCCTCGATCTCGATGTGGCGGCCGTCGCGAAGGATGGAACGCCACACGCGCTCCACACCATCGGCGGGCCCCTCGAGCCACTGCAGGAAGCAGCCGTCGTGGTAGACGAGCAGGCCGGTCAGGCCCTCGTGGGCGTTGCGCGTGCGCGACTGCTCGAGCAGGTGGCGCAGGGCCGCGTGGTCCATGGGGCGCGCGGCGCGGCTGCGGTAGACACGCTGGCGAGGCGGTTCGGAGGAGAGGGACTGCTGCATGGCTACGACTCGCCCGCGAATCCTATCCGGCAACGCCGCGTCGCTGCACTGCGTCGGTGCCGTCGCGAAAGGCGAAAAAAAGCCCCGCCGGGGCGGGGCTGCGTCCGGAACCGGCCTGCGCCGGTGCCGACGGTCAGGCGGCGCGCTTGGCCTTGGCCGGCGTGGCGGCCTTGGTGGCCGTGACGGCCGTGGCCGTCACGGCGTTGAAGTTGGCCTCGGCGACCTCGGCGGCCTGCTTGGCGGCCTTGTGGGCGCTCTCGTAGGCGTTGTTGGCGGCGGCCACGGCCGACTTGACCAGCGCCACGGCGCTCTCGGTGCCGGCGGGCGCGTTCTTCACGGCGGTGTCGACCAGCGCGAGCATCTTCTTCTGGCTGTCGGCCATCTGGGCCTCGGCCGTCTTGGTGAACTCGGCGCCGGTGCCGGCCAGGATGTCGTACAGGTGGCGGCTGTAGGCGGTGGCCTTCTCGGCGGCCGGCTGCAGGAGGCCGGCCTGGAGGGCCAGCAGTTCCTGGGCGTCCTTCACCGACATGGCGGCGTAGGTGGTGTCGGCGGCTTCGGCCAGGCTGGCCTTGGCAACCTGCAGGTTCAGCTCGACGAGCTTCTCCATGCCTTCGAAGGCCTTGGTGGTGAGGCCGAAGAGGGTCTCGACGGAGGCCTTCTGGGCGGCCAGCAGCTGTTCGGGGGTGAAGGGCGTGGACATGATGATCTCCAGGGCGTCAGGGGTTGAACAAGAGGGAATCCGTGGCGCAGCGCCGGCAGCTTTGGCTAAGCTCGGAATGCTGCGCTGCAACATGGTGCGAAGTATAGGGTTCGCACTAGGTCTGGCAAGTACTATTTGTTGCGCCGCAGCAAACTAGGGTCATCTTCCTAGAATCCGCCGCCGTGCGCGCCTTCCATTCCGACACCTTCGTGCTTCCGTTGCCGCCGGGGCACCCGTTCCCGATGACGAAGTACCGGCTGCTTCGCGAGGCCGCGGAGGCCTCGATGCCCGGCATTCGCGTTGGCGAGGCGCCCCCGGCGAGCGACGGCGAGCTGGCGCTGGCGCACGAGCCGTCTTGGATCGACGCCGTGGTGCACGGCACCACCACCGCGGCGCAGCAGCGCGAGATCGGCTTTCCCTGGAGCGAGCGCATGGTCGAGCGCGCCCGCCGCTCGGTGGGCGCCAGCATCGCGGCGGCGCGCACCGCGCTGTTCGGCAACGGGCAGGGCCCGGAGGGCGTGGCGGCCAACCTGGCCGGCGGCACGCACCACGCCTACGCCCACAAGGGGTCGGGGTACTGCGTCTTCAACGACGTGGCCGTGGCCGCCCGTCTGATGCAGGCCGAGTGGCACAGGGCGCAACGCGCGCTGCTGCGCGTGATCGTCATCGACCTCGATGTGCACCAGGGCAACGGGACGGCGCACATCTTCCGCGACGACGACACCGTGTTCACGCTGTCGCTGCATGGCGCCCGGAACTTCCCGTTCCGCAAGGAGCCCAGCGACCTCGACGTGGAGCTTCCCGACGGCTGCACGGACGAGCCCTACCTCGCCGCGCTCGACACGGCGCTGGCCGCGGCCTGGGAGCGCACGGCCGACGCGCTGCCGGGCCTGGCCTTCTACCTGGCCGGGGCCGACCCCCACGAGGGTGACCGCCTGGGCCGCCTGAAGCTCAGCGCCGAGGGCCTGGCCGAGCGCGACCGGCGCGTGCTCGCCGCGCTGCGGGCGCGCGGCATCCCGGTGGCGCTGTCGATGGCCGGCGGCTACGGCCGCGACCTCCACAACACGGTGGCGGTGCAGCGCCGCACGCTGGAGCTGGCGCTGCAGTCGTGGCAGCTCTGGCGGGCCGAGCACCGGGCCGTGGCATGAGCAGCGTTCGCCCCCAGCCGCAGGGCCGCGAGGCCTTCGCGCACTTCGCTGCCATCGCCACCCGCTGGATGGACAACGACGTCTACGGCCACCTGAACAACGTCGTCCACTACAGCCTGTTCGACACCGCGGTGAACCGCCTGCTCATCGAGGCCGGCGCGCTGGACATCCACGCCGGCCCCGTGATCGGCCTCGTGGTGCACACGCAGTGCCATTACTTCGAGAGCCTGGCCTTCCCGCAGATCGTCACCGCCGGCATCCGCGTCGAGCAGCTGGGACGCTCGAGCGTGCGCTACGGCCTGGGCCTGTTCGGTGACGACGCGCCGCTGGCCGCCGCGATCGGGCAGTTCACCCACGTCTACGTCGATCGCACCACGCGCCGCCCCGTGCCCCTGCCCGAGCCGCTGCGCGCCGTGCTCGCACCCCTGGTCCGCCCCCCGCCCATCGCATGAAGCCCACGTCCGAATCCATCGACGCCGTCGACCACGCCATCACCAGCCGCCACTCGATCAGGGCCTATCGCTCAGACCCGGTGCCGCGCGAGCTGATCGAGCAGATCCTGGCCGTGGCCGCCCGCGCGCCCAGCGGCACCAACACCCAGCCGTGGCAGGTCCACGTGCTCACGGGCGAGGCCAAGGCGGCGCTGTCGCGCGAGATCCGCGCCGCCTACGACGACCCCGAGGAGCGCGCGCGCCACACCGAGCCCTACGCCTACTACCCCACGGAGTGGCGCAGCCCCTACATCGACCGCCGCCGGCAGGTGGGCTGGGCGCTGTACGGGCTGCTGGGCATCGGCAAGACCGACAAGGCGCGCATGCACGAGCAGCACGCGCGCAACTACGATTTCTTCGGCGCCCCCGTGGGCCTGATGTTCACGATCGACCGCGTGATGCAGCAGGGCTCGTGGCTGGACTACGGCATGTTCCTGCAGAACGTGATGGTGGCCGCGCGCGCGCGCGGCCTGGACACCTGCCCGCAGGCGGCCTTCACGCAGTTCCACCGCATCATCGCGCGCCACCTGGGCCTGCGCGACGACCAGACGGTGGTCTGCGGCATGTCGCTGGGCTGGGCCGACCCGTCGGCCATCGAGAACACCCTGGTCACCGAGCGCGAGCCGGTGGCCGGATTCACCCGCTACCTGGGCTGACGCCGAGAGGATGCCGCCGATGAGCAAGCCCGCCGTGCTGGTGGCCCGTGCCGTGTTTCCCGAGACGCTGTCTCGGCTGGCCCGGCACTTCGAGGTCGAGGCCAACGAGGACGACACCGTCTACACCCCGGCGCAGCTCATCGAGCGGCTGCAGGGCAAGGCCGGCGCCTTCACCACCGGCAGCGAGCGCATCGACGCCGGCGTGCTGGCCGCCTGCCCGGCCCTGCGCGTGGTGGCCAACATGGCCGTGGGCTTCAACAACTTCGACGTGCCGGCCTGCACGGCGGCCGGTGTGCTGTGCACCAACACGCCCGACGTGCTGACCGAGACGACGGCCGACTTCGGCTTCGCGCTGATGATGGCCGCGGCGCGCCGCATGGCCGAGAGCGAGCATTTCCTGCGCCGCGGCGAGTGGACGAAGTGGCGCTACGACATGTTCACCGGCTCCGACGTGCACGGCGCGACGCTGGGCATCCTGGGCATGGGCCGCATCGGCCAGGCCATCGCGCGGCGCGGCGCGCTGGGCTTCGGCATGCCGGTGATCTACCACAAACGCAGCCGCCTTGCCCCCGAGCTGGAGGCGCCGCTGGGTGCGCGCCACGTCGACAAGGCCACGCTGCTGCGCGAGGCCGACCACCTGGTGCTGGTGCTGCCGTACTCGCCGGCCGCGCACCACACGATTGGCGCAGCCGAGCTGGCGCTGATGAAACCCACGGCCACGCTCACCAACGTGGCGCGCGGCGGCATCGTCGACGACGCGGCGCTGGCCGCGGCGCTGCGCGAGCGCCGCATCGCCGCCGCGGCGCTGGACGTCTTCGAGGGCGAGCCCGCCGTGCACCCGGACCTGCTGTCCGTGCCCAACGTCGTGCTCACGCCGCACATCGCCAGCGCCACGGTGGCCACGCGCCGCGCAATGGCCGAGCTGGCCGCCGACAACCTGATCGCGGCACTCACCGGCGGCACGGTGAAGACGCCGATCAACCCCGAGGTCCTGCAGCGTCGCTGAGGCCGCCGGGCTGAGACAATCGGCCCCATGCCCGAACCCCTGATCTGGGCCGCGCTGGCCCTGCTGGCGCTGAACCTGGCCCTGCTGCTGGCGCTGCTGCTGCGTCGCCCGCCCGACAGCGCCGGCCCGCAGCTCGAGCGGTTGGAGCGCGAGCTGCGCGACGAGCTCGGCCGCACGTCGCGCGCGCAGCGCGACGACCTGCTGGCGCAGTCCCAGGGCACGCGCGGCGACCTCGCCAGCTTCCAGCAGATGCTGCTGACGGCCAGCGGCGACGCGGTGCGCACGCAGAACGAGCAGATCGACGGCTTCCGCGTGCAGCTCGCGCAGATGCAGCAGGCGCTGGATGCCGCGCTGCGACGCTTCGCCGACTCGCAGGCCGAGCATCTGCACAAGCTCTCCGAGGCCAACGAGCGCCGCATCGCCGAGGTGCGCCAGGCGGTGGAGCAGCGCCTGCTGGCGCTGCAGGACGGCAACGAGAAGAAGCTCGACCAGATGCGGGCCACGGTCGACGAGAAGCTGCACGCCACGCTCGAGCAGCGCCTGGGCGAGAGCTTCAAGCAGGTGGCCGACCGGCTGGAGCAGGTGCACAAGGGCCTGGGCGAGATGCAGACGCTGGCGCGCGACGTGGGCTCGCTCAGCCGCGTGCTGGGCAACGTCAAGACGCGCGGCATCTTCGGCGAGACGCAGCTCGCCGGCCTGCTCGAGCAGGTGTTCACGCCCGAGCAGTACGCGGCCAACGTCGCCACCGTGCCGGGCAGCAGCGAGCGCGTGGAGTTCGCCGTGCGGCTGCCCGGCCGCGGCGCGGGCGGCGGCGACGAGGCGCCGCTGTGGCTGCCCATCGACGCCAAGTTCCCGCGCGAGGACTACGAGCGGCTGCTCGACGCCCACGAGCGCGCCGACGCCGCGGCCGCCGAGGCTGCCGCGCGCGCCATCGAGGCGCGGCTGCGCGCCGAGGCCCGCAGCATCCGCGAGAAGTACGTGGCGCCGCCGCACACCACCGACTTCGGCATCCTGTTCGTGCCCACCGAGGGCCTGTACGCCGAGGCGCTGCGCCGCCCCGGCCTGTTCGAGGCCCTGCAGCGCGAGCACAAGGTGGTGCTCACCGGGCCCACCACGCTGCTGGCCACGTTGACCAGCCTGCAGATGGGCTTTCGCACGCTGGCGCTGGAGAAGCGCTCCGCCGAGGTCTGGCAGGTGCTGGGCGCCGTGAAGACCGAGTTCGGCAAGTTCGGCGAGGTGCTGGCCAAGACGAAGAAGAAGCTCGACGAGGCCTCCAGCACCATCGACGCCGCGGCCGTGCGCACCCGGGCGATGGAGCGGCGGCTGCGCGGCGTGGAGTCGCTGCCCGAGCCGCGCGTGGCCGAGCTCTTGCCGGGCCTGGACGACGACCCGGCCGCCGAGCCGCGCCCCGATGCCTGAGGCCGCCGCGGGCGTGTCGGCGCGCACGCTGCTGGCGCTTGTGCTGGGCCAGCTGGGCATCCACGCCGCGATGGCCGGGCTGCGGCTGGCGGCGCCGCTGCAAGCGCTGCGCGAGGGCTACAGCCCCTGGGCCGTGGGCCTGCTGCTGGCGCTGTTCGCCGGCGCTGCGGTGCTCAGCGCGCTGCGCGTCGGCCGACTGGCCGACCGCCACGGCTACCACCGGCCGATGAAGCTGGCGGTGGCCGTCACGGTGGCCGGCATGCTGTGCGCGCTGGGCTCGGTGTGGGCGCCCGAGGGCTGGCGCTTCGCGCTGCTGTGCCTGGCTGCGGCCGGCACGGGGATGGGCACCAACACCGGCATGCTCACCATCCAGCGCACGGCCAGCCATGCCGCCGGCTCGGCCACCGAGCGCGTGCGCATCTTCAGCTGGCTGGGCGTGGCGCCGTCGTTCAGCAACGTGGTGGGGCCGGTGGCGGCGGGTCTGATGATCGACATCGGCGGCTTCGCGGCGGCCTACCTGCTGCTGCTGGCGCTGCCCCTGGTGACCCTGGTGTCGGCGCGCCAGGTGCCCCGGCAGGCGCCGTGGGGCGCGACCGATGCCGAGCCGCACGCCGCCTGGGATCTTCTTCGCCTGCCCGCCTTCCGCCGGCTGCTGTGGGTGAACGGGCTGCTGGCCATGTGCTGGGACGTGCACACCTTCGCCGTGCCGGTGCTGGGCCACGAGCGCGGCTTCAGCGCCAGCACCATCGGCCTGATCCTGGGGGCGTTCACGCTGTCGGTGACGCTGGTGCGCCTGGCCATCCCGCTGCTGGCGCACCGCCTTCGCGAGGCCAGCGTGGTGCGTGGCGCCATGCTCGGTTGCGGCGTCGTGTTCGCCCTGTACCCGCTGGCGCCGTCGCCGGCCTGGATGGGCGTCTGCGCCGTGCTGCTGGGGCTGGCGCTGGGCAGCGTGCAGCCGATGGTGATGTCGCTGCTGCACGACGTGACGCCCGGCGCGCGTCACGGCGAAGCGCTGGCCCTGCGCTCGATGGTGATCAACGCCTCCAGCACGGCGCTGCCGCTGCTGTTCGGCGCCAGCGGGGCACTGGTGGGAGCGGCGGCGCTGTTCTGGGCCGCGGGCGGCGCGGTGGGCGCCGGCTCGTGGCTGGCGCGGCGGCTGCAGCCGGCCTAGAAGCGGATGCCCGACGGGGCCGGCGAGTCGGGCTCGGCCGGTGCGGCGGCCGGCTCGGCGGGCGCGGCCGCGACCGGCGTGGCGCGTTCCACCAGGGGCCGGGGAGGCTGGGGCTGCCAGTTGCGCGGCAGGCGGCTCTGGCGCGGGTAGCCGGCGGCGTCGAGGTAGTTCGTCCAGTCGGCGTCGCTGAAGCCGCGCAGCGGCTGGCTGCCGACCATCAGCGAGGGGATCGAGCGGGCGCCCACGAGGCGCTCGAGCGCGGCGGTGTCTTCCTCGGTGACGATGCGGCGCTCCGAGAAGGGGATGCCCCGCTGGACCAGCAGGCGGCGCGCCGTGTCGCAGGGCGCGCAGCCCTCGCCGGTATAGAGCGTGACCGGGTGGCGCTGCACGGCCGTGCGAAGCTCGAGCGGCAGCGCCAGCTCGGGGGCAGGTGCCGCCGCTGCGACCGCGTTGCGGCCCATGGGCGTGATGCGCAACTCGGGCGATGCGGGCGGGCGGTCGGTGTAGGTCACGCTGCCGTCGGGTGCCACGACCTTGTACTGGGCCTGGGCAAGGCCCGTGCCCAGCAGCAGGACGGCCAGCAGCGGTGCGATACGGCGGACGGATGGCTTCATCGGCGCTCCATTCGGCATGGTTGCGAAATCTACCGCCTCTGCGGCACCCCCGCGGCAATCGCGCGCCGCCCGCCCTGCGCCCGTGACGGACCTCACGCTTGGCGGCGACCCTGGGCAGTGCCGATCGGCGCCCTTCACGCTTCCACCAGGCCCTGGTGACGCAGCATGGCGTCGATGCTGGGATCGCGGCCGCGGAAGGCGCGGAAGCTCTCGAGGGCCGGCCGGCTGCCGCCGACCTCGAGGATGTCGCGGAGGAAGCGCTGCCCGGTGGCCGGGTCGAACACGCCGGCTTCCTCGAAGGCGGCATAGGCGTCGGACGACAGCAGCTCGGCCCAGGCGTAGCCGTAGTAGCCGGCTGCGTAGCCGCCGTCGAACAGGTGCCCGAAAGAGTGCGCGAAGCGTACCCAGTCGGGCGCGCGCACGGGCTGCACCTCGGCGTTGACCTCGGTGGCCACGCGCTGCACGGCCGCGGCCACGGCCGGCTCGCTGTGCAGCCGCATGTCGAAGAGGCCGAACTCGCACTGCCGCAGCAGCTGCAGCCCGGTCTGGAAGTGGCGCGCCGCCAGCATGCGCTCGTACAGCGCGCGCGGCAGCGGCTCGCCGGTGTCGACGTGGGCCGTGAGCTTTTGCAGCACGTCCCACTCCCAGCAGAAGTTCTCCATGAACTGGCTGGGCAATTCCACCGCGTCGTGCTCGACGCCGCTGATGCCGGCCACCGCCAGTTCGTCGACCTGCGTGAGCATGTGGTGCAGGCCGTGCCCGAACTCGTGGAACAGCGTCAGCACGTCGTCGTGGCTCAGCAGCGCGGGCTTGCCGCCCACCGGCGGCGCGAAGTTGCACACCAGGTGCGCCACCGGCAACTGCAGCGCGCCCTCGGGCCGCTGCCAGCGGCCGCGGCAGTCGTTCATCCACGCGCCCTGCTGCTTGCCGGGGCGGGCGTGCAGGTCCAGGTAGAAGCCGGCGATGACCCGGTCGCCGCGCTCCAGCACGTGGTAGCGGGCGCTGTCGTGCCACACCGGGGCCGCAGCCTCGCGGATGCGCACGTCGAACAGCGTCTCGATCAGGCGGAACAGGCCGTTCAGCACCGTGGGCTCGGTGAAGTACTGCCGCACCTCCTCGGAGCTGAAGGCGTATCGCGCCTGCTTGAGCTGCTCGCTGGCGTAGGCGCGGTCCCAGGGCTCGAGCTCGTCCAGGCCCAGCGCGGCGCTGGCGAAGGCGCGCAGCTCGGCGAGCTCGCGCTCGGCGAAAGGGCGCGCGCGCCGCGCCAGGTCGCGCACGAAGCCCAGCACCTCGGCCGGCGAGCGCGCCATCTTGGTGACGAGCGCGGCATCGGCGTAGGTGGGGTAGCCCAGCAGGGCCGCCTCCTCGTGGCGAAGCTCCAGCAGTTCGTGCATCAGCGCGGTGTTGTCGTGCTTGGGGTCGCCGAATTCGCTGGCACGCGTCATGTAGGCGCGGTAGAGCGTCTGGCGCAGCGGGCGGTGGCGGCCGTGCATCATCACCGGCAGGTAGCAGGGCAGCTTCAGCGTCAGGCGGCAGCCGTCGACGCCGGCGGCAGCAGCCGCCTCGCGCGCGGCCTGCCGCACGTCGGCGGGCACGCCGTCGAGCTGCGACTCGGGCACGTCGAGGTGCCAGGCGTCGGTGGCGTCGAGCACGTGTTCGCCGAATCGTTGCGAGAGCTCGCCCGCGCGGTCCTGGATCGCGGCATGGCGCTCGCGTGCCGCGCCCTGCAGTTCGGCGCCGCCCAGCACGAAGGCGCGGAGTGCGTCGTCCAGGGCCTTGCGCCGCGCGGGGCTGAGCTGCCCGCCCTGCGCGGCCTTGACGGCCTTGTACTTTGCGAACAGGCGCGGGTCCGCGCCCAGGCGCGTGCTGAACTCGATGACGCGCGGCAGGTTGGCGGTGTGCGCCGCCCGCAGCTCTGGCGTGTCGACCACGCTCTGCAGGTGCGAGACGTGGCCCCAGGCCACGTTCAGCCGCTCGACGGCCACGTCGAGCACGGCGGCCAGGGCGTCCCAGTCGGCGGGCAGCTCGGGGCTGACGGCCCGCTCCAGCGCCGCCTCGGCATCGGCCAGCAGGCGGTCGAGCGCGGGCGTCACGTGCTCGGGGCGCATGGCGGCGAAGTCGGGCGCGCCGTCGTGGGCGAGCAGCGGGTTGGTCGTGTGGTCCATGGTCGCTTGTCGATTCGGGGTCGCGATGGTCAGGCCGCCGCTTCGGCGGCCTGCAGGGTGTTGGCCAGCAGCATGGTGATGGTCATCGGCCCGACGCCGCCGGGCACCGGCGTGATGAAGCCACTGGGGCCCAGCGCTTCGCGCACCGGGGCGAAGTCGACGTCGCCGCACAGCTTGCCGGCCTCGTCGCGGTTGATGCCGACGTCGATGATCACCGCCCCCGGCCTGACCATGCCGGCCGTGAGCGTATGCCGCCGCCCGGTGCCCACGACCACGACGTCGGCGTTGCGCGTGTGCACGCCCAGGTCGGGCGTGCCGCTGTGGCAGACGGTGACGGTGGCGTTGGCCTGCAGCAGCAGCATCGCCATCGGCTTGCCCACGGTGTTGCTGCGGCCGACGACGACGGCGTGGCGGCCGCGCAGGGGCACGCCCGTGCTCTCGATGAGCTTCATGCAGCCCCATGGCGTGGCCGGCCGCAGGCCCGGCAGCCCGGTGAGCAGACAGCCGGCGGAGTGCACCGAGAAGCCGTCCACGTCCTTGGCCGGCGCGATGGACTCGATGACCTGCAGCGCATCCAGGTGGGGCGGCAGCGGCATCTGCACCAGGATGCCGTGGATCAGGGGATCGGCGTTGAGCGCGGCCACGCGGGCCAGCAGGTCGGCCTGCGTCAGGCTGGCGGGGTACTGCTCGAGCACCGAGTGGAAGCCGCAGTCGGCGCAGGCCTTGACCTTGTTGCGGACGTACACGGCGCTGGCGGCGTCGTCGCCCACCAGGATGACGGCCAGGCCGGGCCGGCGCCCGGCGGACGCAAGGGCCGCCGCGCGCCCGGCGATGTCGCCGCGGAGCCGCTCGGACAAGGCCTTGCCGTCGATGAGGGTGGCGGACATGGTGCGTTCCAAAGCAAAAGGGGCCGCGTGCAGCGGCCCCGGGGGATGGTGGCGGGAATCAGGCCTTGCTCTGGGCGCCGAGCGCGATCTTGAGCAGGTCGGCCACCGTGTTGGCGTTGAGCTTTTCCATGATGTTGGCGCGGTGCGCCTCGACCGTCTTGATGCTGATGCCCAAGTCGTCGGCAATCTGCTTGTTCAGGCGGCCGGCGACGATGCGCTCGAGCACCTGGGCCTCGCGGGTCGTCAGGCGCGACAGCAGGGCATCGCGGCTGGCCTGCTCCTGGTGCTGGCTGAAGGCCGAGCGCGCCTGCTCGAGCATGCGCTCGACCAGGCTCAAAAGTTCGTCTTCCTTGAAGGGCTTCTCGATGAAGTCCATCGCGCCCTTCTTCATGGTCGTCACGGCCATGGGCACGTCGCCGTGGCCGGTGATGAAGACGATGGGCAGCGGGCTCTTGCGCTCGATCAGGCGATCCTGCAGTTCGAGGCCGCTGGCGCCTTCCATGCGGATGTCGGCGATCAGGCACGCCACCTCGCGGGGGTCGAAGCGCGAGAGGAAGGACTCGGCGGAGTCGAAGCACTTGACGCGGTAGTCCTTGCCCTCCAGCAGCCACTGCAGGGAGTCGCGCACCGCCTCGTCGTCGTCCACGACGTACACGGTGCCTTTCTTCGGGATAAGGCTCATTCGGGGCTTGTCTCGGGCGGGGTGGGCGAGGGGCTCAGCGGCCGGTCGTCGTGGGCGCCAGGGCACCGGCGACGGTGTCTGCGGTCGTGGCGGCGTGGTCGGCTTTCGGGTGCGGCTCCACGGGCAGCGTGAACGAGAACCTGCAACCGACGATCTGCGCCCCATTGTAGAGGTTCTGCGCCCGCATCCGGCCCTGGTGCGACTCGACGATGCTGCGGCACAGGCTCAGGCCGATGCCCAGGCCCTCCTTCTTGGTGGAGAAGAAGGCCTCGTACAGGCGGTTGATGGCCTCGTCCTGGATGCCCGGCCCCATGTCGGTGACGCTGAACTCGATGAAGCCGCCGTCCTGCGGCGTGTGGCGCGGCACGACGCGAAGCTCGATGTGTCGGCGGCTCGGGGGCAGTTGGGCGTTGTCGATGGCCTCGGCCGCGTTCTTCAGCAGGTTCATCAGCACCTGCTCGATCAGGATGGGATCCACCATCAGGTCGGGCAGGCGCTGCGCGACGTAGGTCTGGATGGCGACGTTGCGGCGCTTGAGCTCGATGCCGGCGAGCTCGACCGCGTCCTCGACGATCTCGCGCGCCTGCGAGGGCTGTCGCTGCGGTTCGCTCTTCTTCACGAAGGCGCGAATGCGGTGGATGATCTGGCCGGCCCGCTCGGCCTGGCGGGCCGTCTTCTGCAGCGCCGCGATCAGGTCCTCGGGGCTGATGGACTCGGACTTCACGCGCGAGACCATGCCGTTGCAGTAGTTGGTGATGGCCGTCAGCGGCTGGTTGAGCTCGTGCGCCACCGAGCTGGCCATCTCGCCCATGGTCATCAGACGGCTGGTGACCTGGGCCTTCTCGGCCTGCGCGGCGGCCTGCTCCTGGGCGCGGCGGCGCGCCGTCACGTCGGTGGCGATGAGCATCTGGGCGAGCCGGCCGTCGGTCCACTGCAGGTAGCGGGCGCGGACGTCGAACCACTTGGCCAGGCTCTCGACGTACACCTCGCGCGGGCTGGCGTCGCTGCCGGCGAGCTCCTGGGTGGGCAGGCCCGAGAGGTGGTCGACCGGGTCGTCGCCATCGAGCTGGAAGCTGGCGTCGGCGGCGTTGCCGGCCATGGTCTGGTGGCCGCGCGCGTCGGCGCCGAACCACAGCCGGTAGCTGCGGTTCGCGAACAGCAGCTCGCCCTGCTGCACCGACAGCACGCTGACGCTGGCATCGAGACCCTCGAGCACGGTGGTGAAGCGCTCGTGGCTGGCCGAGAGCTGGTCGCGGATGCGCTTGGCCTCGGTGATGTTGGTCATGCTGGTCATCCAGCCGGTTTGTTGTCCCTTGGGGTCGATCAGCGGGCTCACGTACATGCGGGCATCGAACACCGTGCCGTCCTTGCGCATGACCTTGAGCTCGATGCCGGCGCTGGGGCTGCGGCCCTGCAGCTCCAGCTGCAGCAGTCGCATGTGCTCGTCGTGGCGGTCGGGCAGCCAGTAGGGGAAGGGCGGCAGGCGCCCCACCAGCTCGGCCGGCGAGAAGCCGGTCATCTGGCTGAAGGCGGCGTTGACGTAGGTGATGCGGCCTTCCAGGTCCATCGCGCGCATGCCCGTCGGCATGGAGTTCTCCATCGCGCGGCGGAAGTTGGTTTCCTGGACCAGCGCGCCCTGGATCTGGCTGCGGCGGCGCATGTGGCGCCAGGTGCCCAGCAGCATCCACACGGTCAGCACCGAGAGCGCGACCACCATCCAGAACAGCGTGTTGTGGACGAGGCCGATGCTGGTGCGCCAGCCCTGGCCGCGCAGCACCAGGCCGTTGAAGGCGGGTGTCAGGGGGGCCTCGCTGAAGATGGGGGCGCGCATCGCCGCCTGCCCCGGCATGGGGGTGACGGTGGCGGCGAGCTGGCGGTCCTGCTCGTTGACGATGGCCACCACGTGGCGCCGCGCCACGTCGGCAGGCACGAAGTGGCGCAGCAGCGAATCCAGCGAGTACTCGGCCACCAGCACGCCGCCGAAGAGGCTGCGGTCCATCAGCGGCACGTGCAACTGGAAAACCTGCGCGCCGGTGGCGTCGGGGAAGGCGCGCGAGTACGCCGGCACGCGGCTGTCGCGCGCAGCCTGGAAGGTGCTTTCGGCCTCGCTGGCCTCGTCCGGCCGGGGCAGGGCGGGGGCCGGCGTCTCGCCGCCCGGCCCGGTGGGGTAGTTGAAGGCCAGGTGGCTGCTGCGCGATGCGCGCCGCGCATCGACCCAGGTCAGGTGCGTGATCTCGGGGCGCTCGCGCGTGAAGGCCTGGGCCATCGCCGCGAACTCCTCGACCTCCAGCGGCCGCGTGACCATCTCGCGCGCCATGCGGATCAGGGCTTCCTGGTTCTGGATCAGGCGCAGCCCCATCTGCTGCTGCGTCAGTTCGGTGTCGCGCCGGACGGACTCGATCTCGCGCTCGATCTCCTCGTTGCGCAAGTACCAGAAGGCCGAAATGATGGCCGCCAGGAACAGCAGCACCGACAGCAACGGGCCCAGCGTGGCCAGGCGGTCCTGGCGCGCCGGTGATTGCCGGCGCCACCACTGGCCGAACAGCCGCTTGGCCTGCGGCAGCGAGGTCGGCAGCGGGGCGGGCGCGGCCGTGGCAGACGGCTGGGGCGCTGGGCTGGGTTCGGGCATCGCCCGATTATCCCGAGTGACCGGCTGCACGATGGTTCACTTGGGGGCCTGCGAGGTCGCAGTGGCCTCCAAGTTTTCACATTACGGGAAGAGGTGGCACTATTTGAAATTCAGGGCGTGCTGTGACACACTTTCGGCCGCCGTTCCACGACCCCACCGAACGAGGAGACACACATGTCCGCGATGCCGCAGTCCACGCCGGGCCTGGCCGCCAACGACCTGGACGCCCAGGAAACCCGCGAGTGGCTCGATGCCCTGTCCGCGGTCATCGAGGCTGAGGGCCCCGAGCGCGCGCACTTCCTGCTGGAGCAGCTGCTCGAGCACTCGCGCCAGAGCGGCATCGACATGCCGTTCTCGGCCAACACCGGCTACGTCAACACCATCGAGCCGGCCGACGAGGAGCACAGCCCCGGCAACCTCGAACTCGAGGGCCGCCTGCGCGCCTACATGCGCTGGAACGCCATGGCCATGGTGGTCAAGGCCAACCGCCTGAACCCTGCCGACGGTGGCGACCTCGGTGGCCACATCAGCAGCTTCGCGAGCCTGGCGCACATGTTCGCCGCCGGCTTCAACCACTTCTGGCACGCCGACGACACCGACGCTGGCGGCACCCACGGCGGCGACCTGCTCTACATCCAGGGCCACAGCGCCCCCGGCATCTACGCGCGCGCCTTCCTCGAGGGCCGGCTCTCGGAGGAGCAGCTGCTGAACTTCCGCCAGGAGGTCGGCGGCAAGGGCATCAGCAGCTACCCGCACCCCAAGCTGATGCCGGAGTTCTGGCAGTTCCCCACCGTCAGCATGGGCCTGGGCCCGCTGATGGCCATCTACCAGGCTCGCTTCCTGAAGTACCTGCACGCGCGCGGCATCGCTGATACCAGCCAGCGCAAGGTGTGGGTGTTCTGCGGCGACGGCGAGATGGACGAGCCCGAGAGCCTGGGCGCCATCGGCCTGGCCGCCCGCGAGAAGCTGGACAACCTGGTCTTCGTCATCAACTGCAACCTGCAGCGCCTGGACGGCCCGGTGCGCGGCAACGGCAAGATCATCCAGGAGCTGGAGGGCGAGTTCCGCGGCTCGGGCTGGAACGTGCTCAAGCTGATCTGGGGCAGCAACTGGGATCCGCTGCTGGCGCGCGACAAGCACGGCGCGCTGCGCAAGCTGATGCTGGACACGCTGGACGGCGACTACCAGGCCTTCAAGGCCAACGACGGCGCCTTCGTGCGCAAGAACTTCTTCGGCCGCGACCCGCGCACGCTGGAGATGGTGGCCAAGATGTCCGACGCCGACATCTGGAACCTGCGCCGCGGCGGCCACGACGCCGCCAAGGTGTACGCCGCCTTCCACCGGGCCCACCACAACACCACGGGCCAGCCGACGCTGCTGTTGATCAAGACGGTCAAGGGCTGGGGCATGGGCAAGGCCGGCGAGGGCAAGAACACCGCGCACCAGGCCAAGAAGCTCACCGACGACGACATCCGCTACTTCCGCGACCGTTTCAACATCCCCATCCCCGACGCCGAGCTGCTGAAGATCCCGTTCTACAAGCCGGCCGAGGACACGCCGGAGATGAAGTACCTGCACGAGCGCCGCAAGGCCCTGGGCGGCTACCTGCCCAGGCGCCGCCCGCGCAGCACCGAGAGCTTCACCGTGCCGGCCCTGGACACCTTCAAGAGCGTGCTGGAGCCCACCGCCGAGGGCCGCGAGATCAGCACCACGCAGGCCTACGTGCGCTTCCTGACGCAGCTGCTGCGCGACCAGGCCCTGGGCCCGCGCGTGGTGCCCATCCTGGTGGACGAGGCGCGCACCTTCGGCATGGAGGGCCTGTTCCGCCAGATCGGCATCTACAACCCCGAGGGCCAGAAGTACACGCCGGTCGACAAGGACCAGGTCATGTACTACCGCGAGGCGCAGAACGGGCAGATCCTGCAGGAAGGCATCAACGAGGCCGGCGGCATGAGCAGCTGGATCGCCGCCGCGACGTCGTACAGCACCAACAACCGCATCATGGTGCCGTTCTACATCTACTACTCGATGTTCGGCTTCCAGCGCATCGGCGACCTGGCCTGGGCCGCCGGCGACATGCAGGCGCGCGGCTTCCTGCTCGGCGGCACCAGCGGCCGCACCACGCTCAACGGCGAGGGCCTGCAGCACGAGGACGGCCACAGCCACATCCTGGCCGGCACCATCCCCAACTGCGTGAGCTACGACCCCACGTTCGCGCACGAGGTGGCCGTGATCCTGCACCATGGCCTGAAGCGCATGGTCGAGAAGCAGGACAACGTCTTCTTCTACCTGACGCTGCTGAACGAGAACTACCCGATGCCGGGCCTGGTGGCCGGCACCGAGGAGCAGATCCTCAAGGGCATGTACCTGCTGCAGGAAGGTGCCAAGAAGACGCCGCGCGTGAACCTGCTGGGCAGCGGCACCATCCTGCGCGAGAGCATGGCCGCGCGCGAGCTGCTCGAGGCCGACTGGGGCGTGGCCGCCAACGTCTGGAGCTGCCCGAGCTTCAACGAGCTGACGCGCGACGGCCAGGACTGCGAGCGCTGGAACCTGCTGCACCCCACCGAGGAGCCGCGCGTGCCGTTCGTCACGCAGCAACTGGCGCCGCACGCCGGCCCGGTGATCGCCAGCACCGACTACATGAAGGCCTACGCCGAGCAGATCCGCGCCTTCATCCCCAAGGGCCGCGCCTACAAGGTGCTGGGCACCGACGGCTTCGGCCGCAGCGACTTCCGCAGCCGGCTGCGCGAGCACTTCGAGGTCAACCGGCACTACGTGGTGGTGGCGGCGCTGAAGGCGCTGGCCGACGAGGGCTCGATCCCGGCCGCCAAGGTGGCCGAGGCCATCCGCAAGTACGGCATCGACGCCGACAAGGTCAACCCGCTATACGCCTGACCGGGCACAACACATTACGGAGACGGACAACATGGCGTCGATCGACGTGAAGGTGCCCGACATCGGCGATTTCGCCGAGGTCGCGGTGATCGAGGTGATGGTGAAGGTGGGCGACGTGGTCAAGGCCGAGCAGAGCCTGATCACGGTGGAGAGCGACAAGGCCTCGATGGAGATCCCGTCGTCGCACGCCGGCGTCGTGAAGGCGCTGAAGGTGGCGGTGGGCGACAAGGTCCGCATGGGCTCGGTGATCGTGGAGCTCGAGGGCGCGGGCGGCGTCGCCGCCCCGCCGGCGGCCGCGCCAGCCCCGGCCGTGTCCCCGGTGGCGGCGTCCGTGTCCGCGCCGGTCGCCGCACCCGCCGCCGCACCCGCCGCCGCGCCGGCCGCAGCCGGCCCGGTGACGGTGGTGGTGCCCGACATCGGCGACTTCGACGAAGTGGCCGTCATCGAGCTGTTCGTCAAGCCCGGCGACGCCGTGAAGCTCGAGCAGAGCCTGATCACGGTGGAGAGCGACAAGGCCTCGATGGAGATCCCGTCGTCGCACGCGGGCACCGTGCGCGAGCTGCTGGTCAAGGTCGGCGACAAGGTCTCCAAGGGCACGCCGATCGCCGTGCTGCTGGCTGCCGGCGGCGCGGCCGTGACGCCCGCAGTCGCGCCGGCAGCGGCAGCCCCTGCGCCGGCGGCCGCACCGGCCGCAGCCCCCGCCGCACCCGCCGCACCTGCTTCTGCCGCACCCGCCGCGGCGCCGGCACACCAGCCCGCCACCGCCCCCAGTACGGCACTGCCGCACGCCTCTCCCAGCATCCGGCGCCTGGCGCGCGAGCTGGGCGTGCCGCTGGCCGAGGTGCGGGGCAGCGGCCCCAAGGGCCGCATCACGCAGGCCGACGTGCAGGGCTTCGTCAAGGCCGTGATGGCCGGCGACGCCCAGACCGGCGCCCAGAAGGCCAAGGCGCCGGCCGCAGCACCCGCGGCCGCCGGCGGCGCCTTCCCGGGCCTGCTGCCCTGGCCCAGCGTCGACTTCGCCAAGTTCGGCGCCGTCGAGCGCAAGGAGCTCGGCCGCATCAAGAAGATCAGCGGCGCCAACCTGCACCGCAACTGGGTCGTGATCCCGCACGTCACCAACCACGACGATGCCGACATCACCGAGCTCGAGGCCTTCCGCGTGCAGCTGAACAAGGAGCACGAGAAGTCGGGCGTGAAGGTCACGATGCTGGCCTTCCTGATCAAGGCCTGCGTGGCGGCGCTGAAGAAGTTCCCGGAGTTCAACGCCAGCCTCGACGGCGACACGCTGGTGCTGAAGAAGTACTTCCACATCGGCTTCGCCGCCGACACGCCCAACGGCCTGGTGGTGCCCGTGATCAGGGATGCCGACCAGAAGGGCATCCTGCAGATCAGCACCGAGATGAGCGCGCTGGCGGCCAAGGCGCGCGACGGCAAGCTGAGCCCGGCGGACATGTCCGGCGGCTGCTTCAGCATCAGCAGCCTGGGCGGCATCGGCGGGCGCTACTTCACGCCGATCATCAACGCGCCCGAGGTCGCCATCCTGGGCGTGTGCCGCAGCAACACCGAGCCGCGCTGGGACGGCAAGGCCTTCCAGCCGCGCCTGGTGCTGCCGCTGAGCCTGAGCTGGGACCACCGCGTCATCGACGGCGCGGCCGCCGCGCGCTTCAACGCCTACCTCGGTGCCGTGCTGGCGGATTTCCGCCGCGTGCTGCTCTGAATGAGCACGGTGGTCGTCGCCCGCAAGGGCCGGACCGTGGCCATCGCGTCCGACGCGCTGGTCACCTTCGGCGAGACGCGGCTGCCCGCCGGCTACGAGGCCAACGCCAAGCTGTTCAAGGCCGGCGGTTCCTGGTTCGGCACGGTGGGCAGCACCGCGCACACGCCGGTGCTGCAGCAGGCGCTGGCCTCGCTGGAGCCCGGGCAGCTGCGGCTGGACAGCCGCGAGGCCATCTTCGACACCTTCGTGGCGCTGCACCCGCGGCTGAAGGAGCGCTTCTTCCTGAACACGAAGGAGCACGACAACGACCCCTACGAGAGCAGCCAGTTCAGCGTGCTCGTGGCCAACCGGCACGGCATCTTCGGCGTCGAGAGCTATCGCGAGGTCTTCGCCTTCGAGCGCTTCTGGGCCATCGGCTCGGGCCGGCGCTTCGCGCTGGGCGCGATGCACGCCGTCTGGGCGTCGGCCCGCGGCGCGCGCGAGGTGGCGGCCGCGGGCGTGGCGGCCGGCTGCGAGTTCGACACCTGCTCTGCCGGCCCCGTGCGCGTGCAGACCTTCACCCTGACTACCTGAGACAACCCCCATGGCTCTGATCGACATCCAGGTGCCGGACATCGGCGACTTCAAGGACGTGGCCGTCATCGAACTGCTCGTCAAGCCGGGCGACAGCGTCAGGGCCGAGCAGAGCCTGATCACGGTCGAGAGCGACAAGGCCTCGATGGAGATCCCCTCGTCGCACGCGGGCGTGGTCCGTGAGATCAGGGTCGCGATCGGCGACAAGGTCAACCAGGGCAGCGTGATCGCCGTGCTGGAGGCCGCCGGGGCGGCGGCCCCGGCCCCGGCCCCGGCCCCGGTGTCGGCCCCTGCGCCCGTGGCGTCGGCCCTCGCCGCGCCGGCCGTGGTGGTGCCCGCGCCCGCCCCGGCGGCCGCCCGCTTCGGCGGCACCGCCGACCTCGAGTGCGACCTGCTCGTGCTCGGTGCCGGCCCCGGCGGCTACTCGGCCGCCTTCCGCGGCGCCGACCTCGGGCTGAAGACGGTGCTCGTGGAGCGCTTCCCCACGCTGGGCGGGGTGTGCCTGAACGTGGGCTGCATCCCCAGCAAGGCTCTTCTGCACGTGGCCGCGGTGATGGACGAGGTGAAGCACTTCGCCGACCTGGGCATCGCCTTCGAGGAGCCCAAGGTCGACCTTGGCAAGCTGCTGGCGCACAAGAACAAGGTCGTGGGCAAGCTCACCGGCGGCCTGGCCGCCATGGCCAAGATGCGCAAGGTGACGGTGGTGCAGGGCAGCGGCGAATTCGCCGACCCGAACCACCTGAGCGTGAGCCTCGCCGCCGGCGGCACGCAGACCATCCGCTTCGCCAAGGCCATCATCGCCGCCGGCTCCGAGGCCGTGAAGCTGCCCTTCCTGCCGCAGGACGACCGCATCGTCACCAGCACCGGCGCGCTGCAGCTGCGTCAGCGGCCGCAGCGGATGCTCGTCATCGGCGGCGGCATCATCGGCCTGGAGATGGGCACGGTCTACAGCACGCTGGGCTCGCGGCTGGACGTGGTGGAGATGCTCGACGGCCTGATGCAGGGCGCCGACCGCGACCTCGTCAAGGTCTGGCAGAAGATGAACGCGCACCGCTTCGACCGGCTGATGCTGAAGACCAAGACGGTGGGCGCCGAGGCCACGCCCGACGGCATCCGCGTGCTGTTCGAGGGCCTGGACGGCACGAAGAGCGAGGGCACTTACGACCTGGTGCTGCAGGCCGTGGGCCGCACGCCCAACGGCCGCAAGATCGCCGCCGACAAGGCCGGCGTCGCGGTCGGCGAGCGCGGCTTCATTCCGGTGGACGCGCAGATGCGCACCAACGTGCCGCACATCTTCGCCATCGGCGACATCGTCGGCCAGCCGATGCTGGCGCACAAGGCCGTGCACGAGGCGCACGTGGCCGCCGAAGTTGCCGCGGGCGACGAGAAGGCGCAGTTCGACGCCCGCGTCATCCCCAGCGTGGCCTACACCGACCCCGAGGTGGCCTGGGTGGGCCTGACGGAGGACGAGGCCAAGGCCCGCGGCATCAAGGTGAAGAAGGGACTGTTCCCCTGGAGCGCCAGCGGCCGCGCCATCGCCAACGGCCGCGACGAGGGCTTCACCAAGCTGCTGTTCGACGACAGCCCCGAGGCCCATGGCCACGGCCGCATCCTCGGCGGCGGCATCGTCGGCACGCACGCCGGCGACATGATCGGCGAGGTGGCCCTGGCCATCGAGATGGGCGCCGACATGGTGGACATCGGCAAGACCATCCACCCGCACCCGACGCTGGGCGAGAGCATCGGCATGGCCGCCGAGGTGGCGCACGGCAGCTGCACCGACCTGCCGCCCGCCCGGCGCTGACCGGGTGCGCCGGCCTTGACCGCGCTGGGCACGGACACCGCCGTCCTGGTGGTGTTCGGCGTGGTCTACCTGGGCATGTTCCTGGGCGGCCTGCCGGCCGTGAAGATCGACCGCACCGGCGTGGCGGTGCTGGGCGCGATCGCCCTGATCGCCATCACCGGCCTGTCGCTGGAGGAGGCGGCGCGGGCGGTGGACCTGCCCACGATCGTGCTGCTGTTTGCCTTCATGGTGGTGTCGGCGCAGATGCGGCTGGGCGGCTTCTACACCGCCGTCACGCGCGCGGTGGCCGGCCGGCCGATGCCGCGCGCGGCGCTGCTGGCAGCCCTGCTGGGCGTCGCGGCGGTGCTGTCGGCGGTGTTCTCCAACGACGTGGTCTGTCTGGCCATGACGCCGGTGGTGGCGCGCATCTGCCTGCAGCGCGGGCTGCGCCCCGTGCCCTTCCTGGTGGGCCTGGCCTGCGCGGCCAACATCGGCTCGGCGGCCACGCTGATCGGCAACCCGCAGAACATGCTGATCGGCTCGGTGATGGAACTGTCCTTCGGCGACTACCTGGCGGCAGCCTGGCCGCCCGTGCTGGCCAGCCTGGTGCTGCTGTGGCTGTGGCTGGCGGCCGGCCCGGGCGCACGCGCGGCGGCGGCGCCGCAGCCGGCGGCGGCCGGAGCCGAGGCCGGCGACCCGCCCTTCGACGCGCTGCAGTCGGCCAAGGGCCTGCTCGTCGCGGCGGTGCTGTTCGGCGTGTTCCTGTTCACCCCCTGGCCGCGCGAGGTGGCGGCGCTGGTGGGCGCCGGCGTGCTGCTGCTGAGCCGCCGGCTGCACTCGTCGCAGGTGATGGGCTTCGTCGACTGGCCGTTGCTGCTGCTGTTCATCGGCCTGTTCATCGTGAACCACGCGCTCGCGCAGAGCGGCCTGGCCGGCGAGGCGGTGGCCGCGCTGCGGGCGCAGGGCGTGGTGCTGTCGGAGCCCGGCACGCTGCTCGTGCTGGGGGTGCTGCTGTCGAACGCCGTGTCCAACGTGCCGGCGGTGATGCTGCTGCTGCCCCACCTGGGCGATGCCGGGGCCCAGGGGGGCACGCTGCTGGCGCTGGCCAGCACCTTCGCCGGCAACCTGCTGCTGGTGGGCAGCATCGCCAACCTCATCGTGGCCGACCTGGCGCAGAAGGCCGGCGTGCCCTTCGGCTGGCGCGAGCACGCCGCCATCGGCGTGCCGGTGACGCTGCTCAGCCTGGGGGTGCTGTGGGGCTGGATGCGCCTCGTGTCCTGAGCGCCGCGCTCGCCGACGGTCGCCCGGGATGTTGAAATCCGGGCCTCGACCGACGACACGCCCCGCTCCATGCTGCACCCCATCGTTCGCCTGATCGCGCTGACCCTTCTGGCCCTGGCCTGCGCGGCGTCGCAGGCGCAGCCCCTGGCAGACCCGCGCGTGGACTGGTTCTCGGCCGACAGCGCGAACTTCCGCGTGCACCACCGCGCCGGCCAGCGCGCGCAGGCCGAGGCCGTGGCGCGCGCCGCCGAGGCGGCGCTGCCGCGCGTGACCAAGGCGCTGCAGTGGCAGCCCCGCACGCGCATCGAGATCGTGCTGTACAGCGAGTTCGACTTCGCCAACGGCTTCTCGACGCCCTTGCCCTACAGCTTCATGGGCGTGTTCCTGGCGCCGCCCGACGAAGGCCAGCTGCTCGACAACAGCCACTGGTTCGACCTGCTGCTGGTGCACGAGCTGACGCACGCGGTGCACCTGGACAAGGTGCGGGGCGCACCGCGCGTGCTGCAGGCCATCTTCGGCAATGTGCCCTGGTTCATCCCGAACCTGTTCCAGCCGGGCTGGATGATCGAGGGCCTGGCCGTCTTGGCCGAGAGCGAGCCCGCCGCCGGCAAGGGCCGCCTGCGCGGCGCGGCCTTCGAGGCCTGGCTGCGCGCCGAGCGCGCGCGCGGCTTCGTGTCGCTGCGGGAGATCAACGCCGACGGCCGGCGCCTGCCGGTGTCCAAGCAGTACCTGTACGGCGCCTACTTCATGGAATACCTGCAGCGGCGCTACGGGCCGGCCGCCGTGGGCGGCCTGGTCGAGCGCTACAGCGGCAACGTCGTGCCGCGCCTGCACAGCGCGCCCTGGGAGGTGACCGGCAAGACGATGGACGCGCTCTGGGCCGAATTCATCGCCGACCTCGAGCGCCAGGTCGACGAGCGCGCCGCGCCGCTGAAGGCGCGGCCCGAGGCGGTGGGGGTTCCGCTGGGCGGGCCGCTGTTCGACGTCGAGTCCATCGCGGCGCTCCCCGGCGGCCAGGGCTGGCTGGCCGTGGCCAGCGACGGCATCAACGGCCCGCAGCTGCTGCGCCTGGGCCGCGACGGCCGGCGCGAGCGCGTGGCGCGCGTCAACGGCGGCGCGCGCGTGAGCGTGGCGCCGGATGGCCGCGTGCTGCTGGCGCAGCCGGACATCTGCCACAGCCTGCACCTCGTCTACGACCTCTACCGCCTGGAGGGCGACCGGCTTCACCGCCTGACCCGCTGCGCCCACCTGCGCCGCGCCGTGCAGGCCGGCGACGCCGTGCTGGCCCTGCAGCTGACCGAAGGCGCCACCCGCCTGGTGCGCGTGGCCGCCGACGGCGGCGTGCAGCCGCTGCACGTGCCGGCCGACGGCAGCGAGCTCCTCGACCTGGCCCCGACGGCCGACGGCCGTGGCGTGCACCTGCTGTCGCGTCGCGGGGGCGACTGGCGCGTGCTCGAGCTCGCGCTCGAGCGGCCGCAGGACACGCCCCGCACCGTGCTGCGCCGCACCTCGCCCATCCAGGGCCTGAGAAGCGGCGCGGCCGGGCTGGAGCTGATCCTGGCCGAGGACGGCGTGACCAACGTCTGGCGGCTGTCGGGCGGCGAGCTGCAGCGCCTGACGCACGCGCACACGGGCGTGCTGCTGCACGCCGGCAGCGCCGCCGACGGCGTGCTGGCCAGCGTCGTCGTGGTGCCCGAGGGCAGCGCCATCGTGCAACTGGCCCAGCCGGCGGTGCTGCAGCGACTGCCCGCCGTGGCCGAGGCGGGCGTCGCTGCCGGCCCCGCGCCGCCCGCGGCCGACGCGCCGGCCGCGGTGCTGAAGCCCGGGCAGCCCTACTCGGCGCTGCGGGCGATGTACCCGCGCTCGTGGCTGCCGGCCGTCATCGCCGACCGCGGCCTCACCGCCATCGGCGCGAGCACCTCGGGCGGAGATGCGCTCGGCTGGCACCGCTATGCCGGGCTGCTGCAGGTCGAGACCTCGCAGCGCGAGCTCGTCGGCAGCCTGGAGTACCTGTTCCTCGGCAGCCACGGCATCGCGCTGCAGCGCAACCTGGTGGCCCGGGCCTGGCGCGCCGGCAGCCGCGAGGACGAGGTGACGCTGTTCGACCGCGAGACGCGCGCGCAGTGGCTGAGCCAGTTCCCGCTGGGCAGCCTGCAGCGGCGCGTGAGCCTGGGCGTGGGTGCCGCGGCCGACCGGTCCGAGCGCGTCGACCTGCTGGCCGGGCGCACCACGCCCAGGCGCGACGAGCGGCTGCTGGCGGCGCTGGTCGACGTCGACAGCAGCGCCGGCGACTGGCGCAGCGAAGGCCCCAACCGGGGCTGGCAGGGCACGCTGCTGGTGGAGGGCTACAAGCCGCTGCAGGGCGGCGACCCGCGGCGCTACGACGGCACCGTGCTGCGCGCCGACCTGCGGGCCTACGTCGGCGTCGGCCGCGCCGTGCTGGCGCTGCGCGCCACCGAGGCCCGGGCGCGGGGCCGTACCGAGCCCTTCCAGCTGGGCGGCGCCACCGACGAGGCGCTGCAGTTCGGCCCCGTGCTCAACCAGCGCAGTCTGTCGCTGCGCGGCTACTCGGGCGACGAGACCACGCTGCTGGGGCCGAACGCCCGCGTGGTGTCGCTGGAGCTGCGGCTGCCGCTGGCCGACATCGACCGCCACGGCATGGTGCCGCCGCTGGGCATCAACCGCCTGTCGGGCAGCGTGTTCGTGGACGCCGGGGGCACCTGGGGCGCCGGTCGCAGCGGGCCGGCCGAGCTGAGCCGCGGCGCCGGCTTCGAGCTGCTGGCCGAGGCGAAGCTGCTGTACGTGCTGCCGCTGCAGCTGAGGCTGGGGGTGGCCTGGCCGCTCGATGCCCCGGATGCCCAGCGCGGGGCCAAGGCCTACCTGACACTGGGCCGCGCGTTCTAGCGCGAGGAACGGCGGGCGTCGCGCCCGCCAGTGTGCACGGCCGCCGGCGTGCAGCCGCTGCCGTCAGCGGCCCTGGCTGTCGGGCCGGCGGCGGGCCAGGGTGCCCTTGGCGAGGATCTCGAACAGGCGTGCGAGGCGTTCGGCGAGGCTTGCGTACGGCGACAGCATGGTGCGGCTCCGGGATGTGATGACGCCGGACGGTGCCAGAGCCGGCCCAACCGCGCTGGCGGGGCGATCTTCGCCAAGCGCGCCGCAGGGTTGTTGCCGCCCACGCTCCTAGCCTGGATGTTTCACGAGGCATGAAGTAGGCGACCTGCCTTCGTTGTGCGTTTTCATAGGTATTCGACGTCTATGGAACCGAACCAACGAGGGAGGTCGCCCAATGCCAAAGTGTACGGATCGCA
>CAIKLM010000008.1 GCA_903828235.1 uncultured beta proteobacterium
CAGGGCCAGCGCGGCGCGCGCGGCCACGAACGGCCCGGGCGCCGCGCGCTCGCCCACGGCGGCCACGGCCTGGCGCGTGGCCCAGGCGCGGTCGTCGTCGGTCCAGGGCGCCGGGCCGGGCGGGCTCTCGTAGGCCCGCAGCAGCAGCACGCGGCGTGCGTCGTCCTCGGTCATCGCGGGGACTGTAGCGGCAGCCCCCGCCGCGGCGGCGGGTTCAGACCGCGTGCAGCAGCGCCACCAGCTGGGCCTGGGTGTGGGTGCCGGTCTTCTCGTACATCTGGCCGACGTGGGTGCGGACGGTCGAGATCTTCACGCCCAGGGCCTCGGCGGCGTGCGTGGGGCGCATGCCCTCGCACAGCATCTCGGCCAGCCGCGCCTGCGTCTGGGTGAAGCGGAAGCGGCGCCGCATGGCGTCGGCGCGCGACAGCGACACTCGCTCGATGGTGGCGACGATCCAGCCGAAGCCGCTGGGGACGCCGTCGCCCGCGCTCATGCCGCGCAGCGTGATCTGCATCGGCGCGCCGCCGCCGTCCGTCTCCAGCGGCAGCGTCAGCTCCTGGCCGCCGGTCAGGGCGTGCGCCCAGTACGACAGCGGCACCCAGCGGCCCGCCTGGCGCAGCGCCACGCGGCCGCCGGCGTCGAGCCACAGGCCCTCGCGGCGCTCGATGCGGCGCGTGGCGGCGGGGTTGGCCTCGAGCACCGAGCCCTGCGCGTCGGCCACGAGCAGCGGCGTCTCCAGGCGCTCGAGCAGGCAGTGGCCCAGGGCGGCCAGCCGGGCCATGCGGCCGGGGTTGTGGGCGGCGGGGGCGACAGGGGCGCCAAGGGCACTGTGGGCGAAGTCGGCGGCGGTGATGTTCATGGTGCGGGTCCTCCGGGGTGGTTTCGACGTCGTCGTCGGATGGCTGCATTCCACCCGCCGCCCTCCCCCGCGTGAATGACACCTTGGTATCCGCCGCCCGGCGCGCCCGCGCCGCCGGCCACCCTCCGGCGGGCCTTACTGCGGCTGGAAGCCCGAGCGCCGGATGATCTCGGCCCAGTTGCGGGTGTAGGCCTGCTCGCGCGCGGCCAGCTGCGGCGGGCTCATCACGTCCACCGCCAGGCCCAGCTGGCCCAGCCGCTCGCGCACCTCGGGCCGGTTGGCGGCCCGCGCCAGGGCCTGCGCGAAGCCGTCCACGGCCGCGGCCGGCGTACCGGCGGGCGCCCAGAAGCCGTAGTAGGGCAGGTCGTCGAAGCCCGTGAGGCCCATCTCGCCGAACGAGGGCACCTCCGGCAGCGCGGCCTGGCGCGCGCGGCCCAGCACGGCCAGCACGCGCAGGCGGCCGGCGCGGTGGTTCTCGATGAAGTCGGGCACCGAGCCCACGCCGGCGGCGATCTGGTTGCCCAGCATGTCGCCCATCATGGGCGCGCTGCCGCGGTAGGGCACGGGCACCAGGTCGAGCTGGTAGCGCCCGCCCAGCACCTTGACCAGGAACTCCGGCGTCGAGGCCGGCGCCGGCACGCCCACCGTGCCCTTGCCGCCGCCGCTGCCGCGCACCCAGGCCACGTACTCGTCCATGGTCTTGGCCGGCGTGCCGGGCGAGACGGCGAAGGCGTTGACGAAGCTGGCGAAGCCGCCCACGGGCACGAAGTCCTTCGCCGGGTCGAAGCCCGGCGTCTTCGAGACCAGCGGCAGGATCGAGATGGTGTGGTCGTGCGAGATGAAGACCGTGTTGCCGTCGGGCGCCGCGGCCTTCAGTGCCTGCGCGGCCAGCTGGCCCCCGGCGCCGGCCCGGTTCTCGACCACCACCGTGGCGCCGAGCTCGGCCCTCAGCGCCTCGCCGAGCAGCCGGGCGATGGCGTCGGTGCCGCCGCCGGGCGGAAAGCCCACCAGGATGCGCAGCGTGCGACCCTGCGCGCGGGCGATGGCGGGCAGGCCGAGCGTGGCGGCGGCAGCGGCGGCGACGAGGTGGCGGCGGGTCGGGTTCATGGCTAGCTCCTGGTGGGGGTTGGGGCGGATCGGCGGCCTACGCTGCGGTGCGTTCACCGGGGCGGGTTCAGCGAGGCCAGGAACTCGAGCACCGGCGCGACGCTGCGCGCCGGGTCTTCCTCTTGCGGCACGTGGCCGAGCTCGGGGAACTCCACGAGCCGGCTGCCGGGGATGAGGCGCTGGAACTCGCGACCCACGGCGGGGGGCACGAGGCGGTCGCGCCCGCCCCAGAGGATCAGCGTGGGCTGGCGCAGCGTGCCGATGCGCTCGGCGTGCTCGCCGCTCTTCACCAGCGCCAGCCGCTGCACCAGCGCGGCGCGGTTGCCCTCGCGCAGCGTGAGCTCGAAGTAGCGGTCCACCAGCGCCGGCGTCACGCGGGCGGGGTCGCCGTAGACGTTGCGCACGCTCTCCTCGACCAGCTCGCGCGGCAGGGTCCATTCGCTCAGCGTGCGCAGCACCGGCGTGCGCGCCACCGTGAAGCCCAGCGGCACCGACTCCGGCACGAAGGCCGGGCCGACGGCGTCGACCAGCACCAGCGCGGCCACGCGCGCGGGCGCGGCGTGGGCGGTGCGCCAGGCGACCTCGCCGCCCAGCGAGTTGCCGCCGATCACGAAGCGCTGCACGCGCAGCTGGTCGAGCAGCGCCAGCGTGAAGCGGGCGTAGGTGTCGCCGTGGTAGGCCTCGCCGGCCCAGCGGCCGGTGAAGGGCCCGGTCAGGCCGAAGGCCGGCAGGTCGAAGCTGATGACGCGCCGGCCCTGGCGCACCAGCGCCTTGGACCAGCCCTCCCAGGTGTGCAGGCTGGCGCTGGTGCCGTGCACCAGCACCACGGGCAGCGGGTCGTCGCGCGGGCCCTCGTCGCGCAGGTGCACGATCTGGCCGCCGAGATCGACGAAGTCCGACGGCGCCGGGGCCCAGCGCGCCACCAGCGTCTCGGCCGGGCGGTCGGGCATGTGCAGCCACGACAGCACCAGCACCGTCAGCAGGATCAGCACGCCCAGCAGGCGCAGCAGCCAGTTCATGGGGGGATTCTAGGAACGGGCTCCCCGGGCGCGGGGGTGCAGGCTTGGCGCAGAATGGCCGCCGCCGGCACCGGGCACGCCAGCCCGGGCCTCACCCTGGAGCCCCGCGACATGAGCCTGGACCGCCGCACCTTCACCGCCCTGATCGCCGGCACGCCGCTGGCCGCCACGCTGCCCGAGGCCGCCGCCCAGGGCGCGCGCGACCGCATCGTCATCGGCATGACGCTCGAGCCCTCGCCGGGCCTGGACCCCACCACCGCCCCCGCGGCGGCCATCGGCGAGGTCGTGCACCTCAACATCCTCGAGGGCCTGACGAAGATCGCGCCCGACGGCGCCGTCTCGCCGCTGCTGGCCGAGAGCTGGATCCAGGGCCTGGACGGCCGCACCTACACCTTCATCCTCAAGAAGGGTGTGCGCTTCTCGGACGGCAAGCCCTTCGACGCGAACGCGGTGAAGTTCAGCTTCGACCGCGCCCGCGCGCCCAACAGCACCAACAGGTCGCGGAAGGCGGTGTTCGACAACATCTCCAGCGTGGTGGTGCAGGACGCCCATACCGTGATCCTGGTGCTGAACCAGCCCGAGGCCATGCTGCCGTTCCGCCTGGGCGAGAACACGGCCGTGATCCTGCACCCCGACACCGCGGCGCAGGCGGCCACCAAGCCCATCGGCACCGGGCCCTACGTGCTGGACAGCTGGAACCGCGGCTCCAGCATCGTGCTCACGGCCTCGCCCACCCACCGCGACGCCGAGCGGGTGCGCATCAAGCGCGCCACCTTCCGCTTCATCAACGACCCCGCCGCGCAGGTGGCGGCGCTGCTGGCCGGCGACGTGGACGTGATTCCGCGCTTCGCGGCGCTGCCGGCGCTGGCGCAGTTCCGCGCCGACAAGCGCTTCGAGGTCGTGGTGGGCAGCACCTCGGGCAAGGGCATCCTGGCCATCAACAACCGCAAGGCGCCGTTGTCGGACGTGCGCGTGCGCCGCGCCATCTCGCACGCCATCGACCGCAAGGCGTTCATCGACGGCGCGCAGGAGGGCCTGGGCACGCCCATCGGCAGCCACTTCGCCCCCACCGACCTGGGCTACGTCGACCTCACGGCGATGTACGCGCACAACCCCGACCGCGCCCGCGCGCTGCTGCGCGAGGCCGGGGTGACTGCGCCGCTGAACCTGACGCTGACGCTGCCGCCGCCGCCCTACGCGCGCAAGGGCGGCGAGATCATCGCGGCGCAGCTGGCCAAGGTGGGCATCAACGCCAAGATCGAGAACGTCGAGTGGGCGCAGTGGCTGTCGGGCCCGTTCAAGGGCAACTTCGACCTCACCATCATCAACCACGTCGAGCCGCTGGACTACGCCACCGCCTACGCCGACCCGAACTACTACTTCGGCTACGACAGCGCCCGTTTCCGCGGCCTGGTGGCCACGCTGGCGGCCACCACCAACCAGCGCGAGAAGGGCCGCCTGTGGCGCGACATCCAGCGCCAGCTGGCCGAGGACGCCGTCAACGCCTTCATCTGGAACCCCGCGCAGGTGTCGGTGGCCAAGCGCGGGCTGCGCGGCGTGTGGACCTCCAGCCCCATCTTCGCCAACGACGTCGCGGCGCTGAACTGGGCGCCGCCGCCCACGCGCACCTGATGAGCGAGGCCACGATCCGCCGCTTCTACGCGGCCTTCGCCCGGCTGGATGGCGAGGCCATGCAGGCCTGCTACGCGGCCGACGCCCGCTTCGACGACGAGGCCTTCTCGCTCCACGGCGCGGCCGAGGTCGGCGGCATGTGGCGCATGCTGTGCAACGCCACGCGCGGCAACCCGGCGGCGCTGGCGCACTGGAGGCTCGAGCTCGGCGACATCACCCCCAACGGCGCCCACTGGGAGGCGCACTACCTGTTCGGCCCGCGCGGCCGCCCGGTGCACAACCGCATCGACGCGCGCTTCGAGTTCGACGACCAGGGCCTGATCATGCGCCACCACGACCGCTTCGACTTCGCGGCCTGGGCGCGCCAGGCGCTGGGTGCGCCCGGCTGGCTGCTGGGCCGCACGGCCTGGCTGCGCCGGCAGGTGCGCGCCCAGGCCGCGGCCAGCCTGCGGCGCTTCCTGCGGCCGAGCTGATGGCCGAGCCCGCCGCGGACTGCGCCACGCTGGCGGCTGCCTACGCCCGCGGCGAGCGCTCGCCGGTGGAGCAGCTGCAGGCCGTGCTCGCGCACGTGGCCCGCTGGGAGCCCCACCTGGCCGCGCTGTGGGCGGTGGACGCCGACGCGGCGCTGGCGCAGGCGCGCGCCTCCGAGGCGCGCTGGCGGCACGGCCAGCCGCTGTCGCCGCTGGACGGCGTGCCGGTGACGATCAAGGAGAACATTGCCACCGCCGGCACGCCGGTGCCGCTGGGCACGGCGGCCACCGAGCTGCTGCCCGCGCCGGCCGACGCCCCGCCCGCGGCGCGGCTGCGCGAGGCCGGCGCCGTGCTGATCGGCAAGACCACCATGCCCGACTTCGGCATGCTGAGCTCGGGCCTGTCGAGCTTCCACGCCCTGTCGCGCAACCCCTGGAACCGCGGCCTCAACCCCGGCGGCAGCAGCGCCGGCGCTGGCGCCGCGGCCGCCGCGGGCTACGGGCCGCTGCACATCGGCACCGACATCGGCGGCTCCATCCGCCTGCCCGCCGCCTGGTGCGGCGTGGTCGGCTTCAAGCCCAGCAACGGCCGCGTGCCCATCCACCCGCCCTACCTGGGCCGCGTGGCCGGCCCGCTGGCGCGCAGCGTGGCCGACGTGGCCGCGGCGATGGCCGTGCTCTCGCGCCCCGACGAGCGCGACGCCACGCGCCTGCCCTGGGCCGAGCTGCCGTGGCACGAGGTGGCCGCCACCGGCCCCGGCTTCGTGCGCGGCCTGCGCATCGGCCTGCTGCGCGACGCCGGCTGGGGCCTGGCGGTGGACGCCGCCGTGGCCGCCGCGCTCGACGACGCCGCGGCCCGGCTGCGCGACGCCGGCGCCGTGGTCGAGCCCCTGGCGCCCTTCACCACCACCGAGA
The DNA here is from genome assembly GCA_903828235.1 of uncultured beta proteobacterium. Taxonomy (GTDB): domain Bacteria; phylum Pseudomonadota; class Gammaproteobacteria; order Burkholderiales; family Burkholderiaceae_C; genus Rubrivivax. The sequence goes on from CAIKLM010000008.1 coordinate 6,003, forward strand.
TGGCCGAGGGCATCGAGCGTTTCTGGCAGCTGCGCTCGGCGCTGGACCTGAACGCCCTGCCCGCGGCGCGGCGCGAGCGCGTGCTGCCGTTCATCCGCGCCTGGGTGGCGCCGGCCGCGGGCTTCGACGCCGCGACGGCCTTCCACGGCTACAGCCAGTTCGCGCGACTGCGCGACGCCGCGGTGGGCGCGCTGGGCGCCGGGGCCGCACGCTTCGACTACGTGCTGTCGCCGGTGTCGCCCAACGGCGGCTTCCCGGCCGAGTGGGCCATGCCCAGCAACGACCCCGCGCGCGCCATGGCGCACATCGGCTTCACGCTGCCGTACAACGCCAGCGAGCAGCCCGCGGTGGCCGTGCCCACGGGCCTGATGGCCGGCGGCGCGCCCACCGGCGTGCAGTTCGCGGGGGCGCGGCACGACGACATCGGCGTGCTGCGGCTGGCGCGCGCCTTCGAGCAGCTGCGCGGCCCGCTGCCCGCGTGGCCTGCGCCCCCGGGCTGAACGACCCACCCACCACCACAGGAGAGCGACATGGGACAGACGGTGAGCTTCACGCGCCCCGACGGGCAGGCCCTGCAGGGCTACCTGGCCGAGCCGGCCCGGGCGGCCGGCGCGCCGGGCCTGGTGGTCATCCAGGAGTGGTGGGGCCTGAACGACCAGATCCGCGGCGTGGCCGACCGCCTGGCCGCCGCCGGCTACCGCGCGCTGGTGCCCGACCTCTACCGCGGCAAGAGCACCGTCGAGGCCGAGGAGGCGCACCACCTGATGAGCCACCTGGACTTCGGCGACGCCGCCACGCAGGACGTGCGCGGCGCGGTGCAGTTCCTGAAGGCCGGCGGCTCGGCCAAGGTCGGCGTGACGGGCTTCTGCATGGGGGGCGCGCTCACCATCCTGGCGGCCGTGCACGTGCGCGAGATCGACGCCGCCGTGCCCTGGTACGGCCTGCCGCCGCTGCAGGCCGTGGACGCGGGCGCCATCACCGCGCCGCTGCTGGGCCACTGGGCGGTGCGCGACGAGTTCTTCAAGATCGCCGACGTCGACGCGCTGGAGGCGCGGCTGCGCGAGGCCGGCCGCACGGTGGAGTTCCACCGCTACGACTGCAAGCACGCCTTCGCCAACGAGACGCAGACGCCGGGCCACGAGACGCTGCCCGCGCTGGGCTACGACGCCGCCGCCGCGGCGCTGGCCTGGCAGCGCACCGAGGCCTTCCTGGCCCGGCACCTGCGCTAGAGCGGGCGGCCGGGCTGGTCAGACCGGCTGGCCGGAAGCCGGCGCCAGCCGCCGGCCGAGCTCGGTGGCGGCATCGAGGAAGGCCTCGTCCATCACGCGCTGCAGCAGGTCGTTGAGGTGCTGGCCCGCGGGCGAGCGCAGGAAGGCCGTGTAGTCGGCCAGCTGCGCGTCGGTGGCCTCGGCGTAGATCGCGGCCATCACCGGGCGCAGCATCTGCTCGAAGGCCGGCCGCAGCTGCGGCAGCTGCTGCGCCAGCAGCGCGCGCGTGGCCTCGGGGGTGGGGCCCTCGCCGGGCGGCAGCATGCTGGCCAGGCCCTGGCGCGCGCCGGCCACGGTGTTCAGCGTCATCGACACCGTGGCGTCGATGGCGCCGCTGGCCTGCAGCAGCGCCTCCAGGCGGGCCTGCCGCTCGGCGGACATCGCCTGCAAACGCGCCTGGCCGTCGGCGATCACGGCGTCGGAGTCGCGGCGGTCGGCGGCGGCGGCCTCCTCCAGCCGCGTCATGCGCACGCCGGTGGGGGCGTCGTACCAATCGAACAGCGCCTTGACCTGCCGCGGATCGAGCGACTGCGCCACGCCGCGCAAGGCCACGCCGCGCAGCCGGTCGGCCGCGTAGGCGGCGCTGGCGGCGGCGGCCAGCCGCTCGGCGTCGGCCGGCTCGGGGGCGCGGCCACCCTGCGCCACCGCCTCCACCAGGCCCTGACGCACCTGCGCCGCCACGCCGTCGAGCTGCGCCCACAGGCCGCTCTTGCGCAGCAGCCGCTCGGCGGTGCCGGGGTCGACCTGCGCGAAGGCCTGCCCCGGCGCCAGCAGCAGCATTGTCAGCAGCGACACGGCCCAGGCCCAGCGCGGCAGCTTCGGTTTCATGGCGCTCCTTGCGGGTGAATCGAGGTGGCCAGCATAGGCCCTGGGCCGTCATCGCGTCGCGCTACATTCAGGGGACATGGCCCACCCGGACATCCGCGGCAACCCCTGCAGCAGCGCCAGCGCCCGCGCGCGCGACGCGGCCGAGCGCGCCCTGCGGCTGATGATGGTGTTCGACGCGCCGCCGCTGGCCGACCTTGACGACGCCATGGCCGCCGACCCCGGCTGGATGCTGCCGCACGTGATGAAGGCCGGCTTCCTGCTGAGCCTGACCGAGCCCGCGCTGCTGCGCGAGGCCGACGCGCACCTGTCGCACGCCCGCGCGCTGGCGCGCGAGGCCACCCCGCGAGAGCGCAGCCACCTCGAGGCCGTGCAACGCGTGCTCGAGGGCCGCTGGCGCGAGGCCCTGCGCCTGTGGGACGCCGTGCTCGTGGAGCACCCGCACGACGCGCTGGCGCTGCAGTGGGCACAGCTCTGGGACTTCTACCGCGGCGACGCGCCGGCCCTGCGCCAGCGCCCGGCGCGCGCGCTGCCCGAGTGGGACGAGGCCGACCCGCTGTACCCGGCGGTGCTGGCGCTGTGGGCCTTCGGCCTGGAGGAGTGCAACCTGCACCCGCAGGCCGAGGAGGCCGGCCGCCGCGCGCTGGCGCTGGACCCCGGCGTGCCCTGGGCCGTGCACGCGGTGGCGCACGTGATGGAGATGCAGGGCCGCTTCGAGGACGGCGCGGTGTGGCTGCGCCAGCACCAGGCGCACTGGGCCGAGGGCAACGGCCTGGCCTGCCACCTGTGGTGGCACAAGGCGTTGTTCCGGCTCGAGGCCATGGACCTGGCCGGCGCGCTGCGCCTGGTCGACACCCACCTCAGCGGCGGGGCGCTGCAGATCACGCTCAACCGCGTCGACGCCGCCTCGCTGCTGTGGCGGCTGCAGCTGCTGGGCGAGGACGTCAGCGCCCACGGCCGTGCGCTGGTGCAGGGCTGGACCATGGGCGACGACGAAGCCGGGCACTACGCCTTCAACGACGTGCACCGCGTGATGGCGCTGCTGCTGGCCGGCGAGCTGCCGCGTGCCGAGGCCTGGCTGGCCCGCTGCGCCGAGCGCGCGCTGCAGGCGGCCGACGCCGGGCGCGACAACCACGCCATGGCGCGCGAGGTGGGCCTGCCGCTGATGCGCGGCCTGATCGCACAGGCGCACGGCGACGCCGACGGCGCGGTCGACCTCATCGCGCCGGTGCGCGGGCAGGCGGCGCGCTTCGGCGGCAGCCACGCGCAGCGCGACCTCATCGACCTGACGCTGCTGGCCGCCGCCGCCGACGGCGGCCGCCGCAGCCTGGGCCGCGCGCTGCTCAACGAGCGCACGATGGCCAAGCCGGCCTCGCCGCTGTCGCGCCACTGGGCGGCACGGCTGGCGCTGCCCAGCGAGGCCCGCGCCTGAGGAGGTGGCCGCCCCATGGGATCGAACCCCGAAGACCAGCGCCGCCAGCGCCTGACGCTGCTGGAGGACGACATCGGCCGCAAGCTCGCCGAGAGCGAGGCCAGCGGCGAGCTGCGCCAGGCGCGCAGCTGGGGCCGGCCGCTCGACCTGGGCGACGGCTACGACGAGACGCCGGCGGAGCTGCGCATGGGCATGAAGATCCTCAAGGACGCCGGCGTCGTGCCGGCCGAGGTGGAGCTGATGCGCGAGATCGAGGCGCTGCGCCAGTCGCTCGAAGGCGCGGGCGACGACGAGGCGGCGCGCGCCGGGCGGCAGCGCCTGGCGGAGATGCAGCAGGCGCTGGCGCTGCGCCTGGAGAAGCTGCGCAGCAGCGGCACCTGGTAGCGAGCGCGGCGCGCGGGGCTTGAAGCTGCCGAGGCCGCGCCCCACCTGGCCCGATGGACTGGAGCACCGCGTCGCCGACGCTGGCCGTGCTGCTGCTGGCCGCGGCCAGCGTGGCCGGCTGGCTGGCGGGCCCCTCGCTGCTGGCGCGCTGGCGCCGCGCCCGCGTGCGGCGCCAGCCGTTCCCGCCGGCGTGGCGCCGGGTGCTGCGCGAGCGCATGCCGGCCTTCGCGCGGCTGCCCGCCGACGTGCAGTGGCGCCTGAAGAAGCACGCGCAGGTGCTGCTGGCCGAGGTGCCCTTCATCGGCTGCGGCGGGCTGGTGGTCGACGACGAGGTGCGCGTGCTGGTGGCGGTGCAGGCCTCGCTGCTGCTGCTGGGCCGCGGCGACGGCGGCTTCGCGGGCCTGAGCCAGGTGCTGGTGTACCCGGGCGCCTTCGTGGTCGACCGCACGCGGGCGCAGGGCGACGGCACGCAGCGCGAGGAGCGCCAGGTGCTGGCCGGCGAATCGTGGCAGCAGGGTCAGGTGGCAATACTGTTCGGATAGTGTCTAGAGGAATCCACCAGAGGGGTTCTCAGGCGCCCATGGCGGAGCCGGTGACGGCTGGCACTTTCGTACCGACAGAGGCAGTGGAGTCAGCATGCTGGGCGTGCAGTCGATCGGCAACC
>CAIKLM010000009.1 GCA_903828235.1 uncultured beta proteobacterium
CCCGGGCCGCGGTTGCCGCCCCCGGCGGTTCCACGGCCACCGCCTCCGCCCGCAGGCCGGCCTCCGTGTGGCGCGGCGCCGGCACGCGGCGCCTGCGGCGCCGACGTCGAGCGGGGCTGGGCACCACCACCCGGGCGGCCTCCTCGGCCACCACCGCCGCCGCCACCACCCCCGCGGCGCGTGCCGCCGATGCCGATGGTCATGCGGCCCAGCACGATGGGCTCGGCGCGCTCGTCGGCCGGCGCCTCGAAGCCCGGGATCGGCTCGCGCGGGACGCTGCGCTTGATGAGCCTCTCGATGTCGCGCAGGAAGATCTCCTCGTCCAGGCACACCAGCGAGATCGCCTCGCCCTGGGCGCCGGCGCGGCCGGTGCGGCCGATGCGGTGCACATAGTCCTCCGGCACGTTGGGCATCTCGAAGTTCACCACGTGCGGCAGCTGGTCGATGTCGATGCCGCGCGCGGCGATGTCGGTGGCCACCAGCACGCGCAGCTCGCCGCTCTTGAAGTCGGCCAGCGCCTTGGTGCGCGCACCCTGGCTCTTGTTGCCGTGGATGGCCATGGCGCTGATGCCCTCGTCGTTGAGGAACTCCGTCAGCCGGTTGGCGCCGTGCTTCATGCGCGTGAACACCAGCACCTGGTGCCAGTCGCCCTGCTTGATGAGGTGGGCCAGCAGCGCCTTCTTCTTCTCGCGGCCCACCGGGTGCACCTTCTGCGCGATGGTGTCGGCGGTGGCGTTGCGGCGCGCCACCTCGATCAGCGCCGGCTGGTTGAGCAGCCGGTCGGCCAGCGCCTTGATGTCGTCGGAGAAGGTGGCGCTGAACAGCAGGCTCTGCTTGTGCGCCGGCAGCACCGCCAGCACCTTCTTGATGTCGTGGATGAAGCCCATGTCGAGCATGCGGTCGGCCTCGTCGAGGACGAAGATCTCCACGTGCCGCAGGTCCAGCGTGCCCTGCTGGTGGTGGTCGAGCAGGCGGCCGGGCGTGGCCACGAGGATGTCGACGCCACGCTTCAGGCGGTCGACCTGCGGCTGCATGCCCACGCCGCCGAACATGACCATGCTCGTCAGCGGCAGGTACTTGCCGTAGGTGCGCACGCTCTCCTCCACCTGCGCGGCCAGTTCGCGCGTGGGGGTGAGCACGAGGGCGCGGATGGCGGTGCGGCCGCGGGCGTCCTTCTTCGGGGGCTGGGCGGCCAGGCGGTGCAGCATGGGCAGCGTGAAGCCGGCCGTCTTGCCGGTGCCGGTCTGCGCGCCGGCCATCAGGTCGCCGCCCTTGAGCACGGCCGGGATGGCCTGGGCCTGGATGGGCGTGGGGGTGTCGTAGCCCTGGTCGCGAACGGCGCGCAGAAGCGGCTCGGCCAGGCCGAGGTCGGTGAAGTGCATGGTGTGGGGCCCGCTGGGGGGCCAGGTTCGCGGCCTGCTGTCACCCGTTGCGGGTGCACCAGTCGGGTAGGCGCGAGGGTCGGAGGCGGCGTCGCGGATCGACGGCGTCGCGATGACTGGATGCCGCGACGGTGCCTGCATTGTAGGCGCCCCGCCGCGAACGCCGCCGCCGGGGCTGCGGGGATAATCGGGCCCAGTTGCCGCCTTCACCCGAGACCAGCCCATGGCCCAGTACGTTTTCACGATGAACCGCGTCGGCAAGATCGTGCCGCCGAAGCGGCAGATCCTCAAGGACATCAGCCTGTCCTTCTTCCCCGGCGCCAAGATCGGCGTGCTGGGCCTCAACGGCAGCGGCAAGAGCACGCTGCTGAAGATCATGGCCGGCCTCGACAAGGAGATCGAAGGCGAGGCCGTGCCCATGCCGGGCCTGAAGATCGGATACCTGCCGCAGGAGCCCGAGCTGGACCCGGAGCAGACCGTGCGCGAGGCCGTCGAGCAGGGCATCGGCGGCGTGCTGGCGGCCAAGGCGCGGCTGGAACAGGTGTACGCGGAGTACGCCGAGCCGGATGCCGACTTCGACAAGCTGGCCTCCGAGCAGGCCGAGCTCGAGGCCATCATCGCCGCCGCCGGCAGCGAGAACACCGACCTGCAGCTCGAGCTGGCCGCCGACGCGCTGCGCCTGCCGCCCTGGGACGCCGTCATCGGAAAGCTCTCCGGCGGCGAGAAGCGCCGCGTGGCGCTGTGCCGGCTGCTGCTGAGCAAGCCCGACATGCTGCTGCTCGACGAACCCACCAACCACCTCGACGCCGAAAGCGTGGAGTGGCTGGAGCACTTCCTGCAGCGCTTCCCGGGCACGGTGGTGGCCATCACCCACGACCGCTACTTCCTGGACAACGCCGCCGAGTGGATCCTCGAACTCGACCGCGGCGCCGGCATCCCCTGGAAGGGCAACTACTCCGACTGGCTGGAGCAGAAGGAGAAGCGCCTCGAGGTCGAGAAGAAGCAGGAGGACGCCCGCGCCAAGGCCATGAAGGAAGAGCTCAAGTGGGTGCGCAGCAACGCCAAGGCGCGCCAGACCAAGAGCAAGGCGCGCCTGGCGCGCTTCGAGGAGCTGAGCGACGTCGAGTACCAGCGCCGCAACGAGACCAACGAGATCTTCATCCCGGTGGCCGAGCGGCTGGGCAACGAGGTCATCGAGTTCAAGAACGTCACCAAGAGCTTCGGCGACCGCGTGCTCATCGACAACCTGAGCTTCAAGGTGCCGCCGGGCGCCATCGTGGGCATCATCGGCCCCAACGGCGCGGGCAAGTCGACCCTCTTCCGCATGATCCAGGGCATCGAGAAGCCCGATTCCGGCGAGGTGATCATCGGCAAGACGGCCAAGCCCACCTTCGTCGACCAGAGCCGGGCGAGCCTGGCGGGCGACAAGACGGTGTGGGAAGACGTCTCGGGCGGACTGGACAACATCGTCGTCGGGCAGTTCGTGATGCCCAGCCGCGCCTACCTGGGCCGCTTCAACTTCAAGGGCAACGACCAGCAGAAGCTGGTGGGCAACCTCTCGGGCGGCGAGCGCGGGCGGCTGCACCTGGCCAAGACGCTGGCGCTGGGCGGCAACGTGCTGATGCTCGACGAGCCCAGCAACGACCTCGACGTGGAAACCCTGCGCGCGCTCGAGGAGGCGCTGCTCGAGTTCGCCGGCAGCGCCATGGTGATCAGCCACGACCGCTGGTTCCTCGACCGCATCTGCACCCACATCCTGGCCGCCGAGGGCGACAGCCAGTGGGTCTTCTTCCCGGGCAACTACCAGGAGTACGAGGCCGACAAGCTCAAGCGCCTGGGTGAGGAAGGTGCACGGCCCAAGCGGATGCGATTCAAGCCCATCCACTGACTGACGCCGGACCTGGGCGTACGATGGGGCGGTTGCCACCGTGGTGGACCGCCCCACCGTGACGCCATGCGACTGCCCGCCCCCACCCGCCCCGATGCCGCAGAGCCACGCCGCCTGCCTTCGCTGCTGACGCTGTCTGCCTGGCTGCTGGGTGCGGCCTTCCTGCAAGGCTGCCAGACACCCCCCGCCGCGCCCGCCGCGGCGCAGCCCGCGGCTGCCCCCGCGCCGGCAGGCCAGAAGGCGGTGCCGGCCGCGCCGCCGCGCGCCACGGCGGC
>CAIKLM010000010.1 GCA_903828235.1 uncultured beta proteobacterium
GGGTGGGCAGCCGATGCCTGCCTGGATGGCTTGGAACTGGGGCCTGGGCCGTTGCCTTGTCTGGATTCGGCCCGCCCTGGCGGCTCGCCTCGCGCTCGTTGGGCCTTGATCTCGGGGTTGACCCCGGGTTTTCCGCCATCCAGTCCGCACGCGGGCGCTGCGCCACCGGCCACTGGCGCCAGGCTGCGCAGCCCTTTGTGATGTGTGCGGTGTCCGGGACGGTCGACGCGGCTCAGGCGGCTTCAGTCTTGCCGCGCCTCGCGCGCTCGGCCTCTGGGCGGCGGCTGCGGATCCAGTCCCAGGTGGGTCAGGATCTTCTCGATCACCGGTCGCTCCAGGATGGCCGCGATGATCTTGAGCTCCCCGGCGCCGCAGTTGGGGCAGTGCTGCATGTCGATGTCGAACACGCGCTTGAGTAGCCGCGCCCAACCAATTCGGTGCGGTCGGTCCGGCTTAGCCTCGTTCTGGACCACGCATTCGCTGGCGGCAACGGCTGCGGTGGCCTGTTCCTCCACCTCGGGCCCTTGCGGCACCACCAGAGACCGCAGCTTGGCGTTGGGCGCCAGCACGCCGTGGAACCTGATGAGATGCAGACGCGGCCGGGGAACCAGCGCCGCCAGCCGCTGCATGAACTCCAGCGGGCTCAAGACCAGATGCGTCGTGCCGTCGCGCCAAGGCGTCTTGAGCTTGAGCTCCACCTGCCCCGCGGCGTTGAGCTGGACTCGGCGAATAGCACTTTCAGACGCCCCTGGCAGCCCCCACGCGTTGCTGCCTGCAGCCGACCAGCCTCGCACCGATGCGCCGCAGGCCACCATCGGCCCTGGATCGGCTGGCCAACCCGGCCCGACAGCGCGCGATGACGCCTGCGTCGTACGTCCTCACTTGCGCGGCCAGCAGCACGCGCAGCGGGATCGGCAGCGAGAGCACCCATTGCCGTACCGGAACGCGCGGGATGACGTGATCGACCAGATGCGCCGCTGTCCCAGACATCCGCCGCGCACCGCACGACGGGCAGAACCCGCGGCGCTTGCAGCTGAAGGCCAGCAGCTTGTCGTGGCCGCACTCGCCGCAGCGTAACCTCAGGAAGCCATGCGCAAGGATGCCGCAATCGAGGAAGGCGTCGAACTCGTCCTTGATGAACCGTGGCAGTTCCGATCCGGTACTGGCTTCGGTGTGCGCGATGAAGCTGGCCGCGTGCTGCTGCACCAGGCGGTATAGCGTGGTCTGCTCAGGGCGGTGGCGTTCGTAGTGGACCGGGGCGCCATCGGGAGCCCGCTGGGGCTGCTGCGCCGTGGCTCGCACGATGGGCTCCCGGTGTGGTGAGCCCGCACGGTCTCAAGCCGTGCGCCGTGCCTCAATCGCCTTGATGGCTGCCAGCCGACGTGCGCACGCCGTCGCGGGGCCCACTGCGGGTGACTGCGAAGTTGCCCGACCGGCCGCTTCATGGCGGCGAGATCGGGGCGGCTTATGTCTCTCCAGGGTCGAAGGCAGCCCGCCGCCTCCGGCGCAAGCAGTCATCGAAGGTCTGACGTGAGCGGCCACTGCCACTCGGCCACGTTGATCATGGTCAATGGCCCCGGCCGACGGCGCTGCACACTGTGGGCAGACATCGGAGGTCAACCATGGTCGCCACGCGGCAAATGAAGAGGTGGGCGGTGGGTCTGGCAGGCGCGCTGGCCGGGATGGCCGTTCAGGCGCAGACCGGGCCGATCAACATCGACGCCACGCTGAATCACTGGAATGGGTCTTATGTCGGGCAGGTTACGCGTGAGCTGCCTGCTGGCGACTACCTGCTCCACTTCAAGGGCTTGGCCGACAACCCGCCGGGGGCTCCGTCCTACCTCTACGACGCCTGGTCGTGCTGCCAGGGTGGTGGCTGGCTGAACCAGTTCTTCGTGCAGACCTCCGCCGGTACGACCTTCGTGGGCACCTTGGACAACGGCAACTGGAAGGTGTTCGGCGACGCCGCTTCTGCGCTGGCAGAGGCCAAGGCGACGCTCTCGCCGTACACGCTGCGCTTGACACAACCCGAGACGGTGAGGTTCGGCGTGGCCGACGCGCCGGGCATGTATGGCGACAACGGCGGGGGCATCTCCTTGCTCATCATCGGCGCCATCCCCGAGCCATCCATATACGCCTTGTGGTTGCTGGGTCTGGGGGGCTTGGTCGTCTCACGGTACGCGCAACGCCGTTGAGCGTCAGCGCCGCTGCGGCCGGGCGGCGAGCCCGTGCGAGCCTGCCGGCAAGCACCTGACGAACCCGGGGCCCGCTCGACGCACGTCGGACTTGATCCTGCTCAGTCCGGCCGCGCCCGCCACGCCTAGGATCAAGCGGCTTCGGAGGTCCGCGATGAACACCCTCACCAAGCTCGCGCTCGGGCTGATCGGCCAGAACCGGCCGCGGCCTGCGGCCGGCGACGGCCGCGACTCGATGCCCTTGCCGCCGCCCCGCGTGGACGGCGGCTTGCCGCTGATGCAGGCGCTGGCGCGCCGGCAGTCGGCGCGCGCCTTCTCGCCCGAGCCGCTCGACGAGGCGATGCTGGCCGACGTGCTGTGGGCCGCGGCCGGCGTGAACCGCCCCGCCCTCGGCGGCCGCACGGCCCCGAGCGCCATGAACGCGCAGGAGGTGGCGCTCTACGCCGCGATGCCGCAGGGCCTGTACCGCTACGAGCCCGAGGGGCACCGGCTGCAGCGCGTGCTGGGCAGCGACGTGCGCAGCCTGACCGGCTACCAGGACTTCGTCGACGACGCGGCGCTGGACCTGATCTACGTGGCCGAGCACGGCCGCATGGGCCTGGTACCGGCGTCCCAGCGCAGCGCCTACGCCCACGCGGCGGCCGGCGCGATGGCGCAGAACGTCTACCTCGCCTGCGCCAGCGCCGGCCTGGCCACCGTGCTGCGCGCCTGGCTCGACCGCGACGCCTTGTCGCGCGCCATGCACCTGGCCAACGACGAGCAGCTGCTGCTGGCGCAGACGGTGGGCCGGCCCAAGCCGCCCGGCTGACCTGCGGCCGACCCCCAGCCTCGGGGGAAGGCAGCCGCTTGACATGATGCGCGGGCCCGGTAACACTGTTACCCATGACTCCCGCACAGGCCCCGTTCGACTACCAGCACGCCCGCGCCGAAGGCGACGCCGTGGCCCGCCGCGGCTTGCTCGAGCTGGCCGCGCAACTGCTGGCCGAGGAAGGACCGCAGGCGCTGACGCTGCGCACGCTGGCGCAGCGGGCCAACTGCTCCACCAAGGTCGTCTACACGCTGTTCGGCGGCAAGAACGGCCTGAGCGAGGGCCTCAAGGTGGAAGGCTTCGCGCGGCTGCGCTTCGCCGTCGAGCGCGAGCGGCGCCGCCACCGCGACCCGGTGCGCGCGCTGCTGCCGGTGATGCTGACCTACCGCAGCTTCGCGCTGGGCCAGCGCTCGCTGTTCGGCGTGATGTTCGGCAACGCGCTGCCCGAGCACGTGCCCACCGACTACTCGCGGGCGCAGGCGCGGCTGGCCCTGGGCGCGGTGGAGTCCGTGGTGGCCGAGGCGCGCACCGCGCTCGGCCAGGGCCTGCACGACGTCCTGGAGGCCGCGGTGCGGCTGTGGGCCGCGGTGCACGGGCCGGTCACGCTCGAACTTGAGGGCATTCCGCCCTTCAGCGACGACGGCGAACGCCTGGCCCGCCTCGCGGTGATCGACGTGCTGGTCGGCCTGCGCCTGATGCCACCCCCTTTCCCCACCCACCCGGAGACTCACCCGTGAACCTTCGAGATCACGCCGCTGCGGCAACGTCGGCCGCTGCCATCCCCCTGGGCCTGTGCCTCGCGCTGGCACTGGCCGCCGCCACCCCGGCGCAGGCGCGCGACGATGGCGCCTCGTCGTTGCGCCTGGAGGTGTCGGCCTTCCGCAACGCCAAGGGCACGCTGAACTGCCGCCTGTTCACCGAAGCGTCGGGCTTCCCCGACGGCGAGGGCACGCGCACGGTGCGCGCCACCATCGCCGGCACGCAGGCCACCTGCGTGTTCGACGAGCTGCCGCCCGGCGCCTACGCCGTGGCCGTGGTGCACGACGAGAACGGCAACGGCCGCCTCGACAAGAACTTCCTGGGCATCCCCACCGAGGGCTACGGCGTCTCGAACAACCGCACCTACGCGGCGTCGAGCCCGAAGTGGGACGAGTCGCGCTTCACCGTCGCGGCGCGCGAGCCGGCGGTGCTGCGCGTGAACCTGCGCTACTGACGCCAGCCCGCGCCGTGGCCGTCGCAGGGGCTTGCAGGAGCCCGTTTTTCGCCCCTGCCGGCAACGGTGTTTCTGTACCGCAACGACGTTTTCGCCCTTGGAGAATCCGACCATGAGCCCTCCCACCACGACCCTGATCACCGGCGGCAGCGGCGGCATCGGCCTGCAGATGGCACGGCTGCTGGCCGCGCGCGGCCAGCGCCTGGTGCTGGTCAGCCGCGACGCCGGCCGGCTGCAGGCCGCCGCCGACGAACTGCAGCGCGCGCACGGCGCCGAGGTGCACGTGCACGCCATCGACCTGGCCGAGCCCGGCGCGGGGCAGCGCCTGTTCGAGCACACGCAGCGCCAGGGGCTGCGCATCGACGCGCTGGTGAACAACGCCGGCTTCGGCATCGTCGACGAGCACGTGGCCATCGACGCGGCGCAGCTGCAGCGCATGCTGCAGCTCGACGTGGTGGCCGTGGCGGAGCTGTGCCACCGCTATGGCGGCGCGATGAAGCAGCGGCGGGCCGGCCGCATCCTCAACGTCGCCTCGACGGCGGCGTTCCAGCCCACGCCGTACTTCGCCGCCTATGGCGCCGCCAAGGCCTTCGTGCTCAACTTCTCCGAGGCGCTGGCCAAGGAGATGGAGGACCACGGCGTGAGCGTCGGCTGCCTGGCGCCCGGGCCCACCGACACGGCGTTCTTCGACGGCGTCGACCCGCGGCGCATTGCCGGCGGCCACCACTTCGGCAAGGCCGGCCGCGCCGACCCGCGCGACGTGGCCGCCGCCGGCGTGGAGCTGCTGCTCGGCGGCGGGCTCACCCGCGTGGTGGGGCTGACGAACCGCGTCATGGTGCTGGGCAACCGCTTCGTGCCGCGGGCCATGGTGGCGGCGGTGTCCAAGCGGCTGCTGCGGCCGCTGGACCTGCGCGCCGCGGCGCGCTGAACCCGATCCCACCCCCAACCCGACCCGGAGGACTCCATGCAGCTCCCGCACAAGCTCCTGCGCAACCTGCACCTGGCGGCGTCGCCGTTCATCGGTGCCTTTGTCTACTCCGGCGCGCTGCGCGCCAACGAGACCTTCCTGGCCATCGTGCAATGGGGCGTGTTCCCGCTGGTGGCCGCCGCCGGCCTGGCGATGTGGCTGGGCCCGCGCCTGGCGCGCCGCGGCCGCGCCGGCGGAGCGAGGGGTTGAGCCGCCGGCCGGACGGCACGTCGGCGGGCGAGGCCACGTCCGCCGCACGCGGCGGTGCGCTGCTGCGCACGCTGGCGCTGGCGGCCACGCTGGCCGGCTGCGCGACGGTCAACCCCTACCACGACCCCGCACGGCCGCACCACCGCCCCGACGGCTTCAACAACCTGCACGTCGACAACCACCGGGCCGACGCGCCGAGCTTCTGGCGCTGGCAGTGGGAGCGGCTGTTCGGCGAGCGGGCCGCCGACGAGCTGCACCGCGTGCGCCGCGTGCCGCTGGACGCGCCGCTGCTGCACGCCAACCGTGGCGACGTCACCGTCACCTGGATCGGCCACTCGACGGTGCTGTGGCAGATCGGCGGCCTGAACATCCTCACCGACCCGCACTTCGGCGAACGCGCCTCGCCGGCGGCCTTCGCGGGGCCGCGGCGCCTGACGCCCCTGCCCGCGACGCTGGCTGCGCTGCCGCGCATCGACGTGGTGCTGCTGAGCCACAACCACTACGACCACCTCGACCGCGGCACCGTGCACGCGCTGGCGGCGCAGCCCGGCGGGCCGCCGCTGTTCGTGGTGCCGCTGGGCGTGGACCTGTGGATGCGCGACGAGGGCATCCCGAACGTGCGCCGCATGGACTGGTGGGACCGCATCGCGCTGCCCGGTCCGGCCGGCGAGGTGGTGGTGCACTTCGTGCCGGTGCAGCACTGGTCGAGCCGCACGCCCTGGGACCGCCACGCCACGCTGTGGGGCGGCTACGTCGTCGAGGGCGCGGCGGGCGCTCGGCCCTACCGCATGCTCTTCGCCGGCGACACCGGCTATTCGCCCGACTTCAAGCTGCTGGGCGAGCGCTTCGGCGGCTTCGACTTCTCGCTGATCCCGGTGGGCTGCTACGAGCCGCGCTGGTTCCACGCCGGCATGCACGTCAACGAGGACGAGGCCGTTCGCATCCACCTCGACGTGCGCAGCCGGCTGTCGCTGGGCATCCACTGGGGCACCTTCCGGCTGTGCGACGAGCCCGTCCATGCGCCGCTGGACGAGCTGCCCCGCGCCCGCGCGCGCCACGGCGTGCCCGACGAGGCCTTCGTGCTGTTCGGCCTGGGCCAGACCCGCGTGCTCGCGGCGGCTGCGCGGTGAGCGCCGCGGCGAGTGCAGCGATGAAGGGCGCGGCCGCCGCGCTGGCGGCGCTGGCGCTGGCGGCGGCCCTGGGCGCACCGCCGCCCGCGCGGGCCGCCCCGCCGCCGCACGAGCAGCAGCGCATCGAGCGGCTGCTGGACGCGCTCGCAGCCGACAGCCGCTCGCGCTTCGTGCGCAACGGCACGGCCTACAGCGGGGCGGACGCGGCCCGCTTCCTGCGCGCCAAGCTGCGCGCCCAGGGCCAGGGCATCGCCAGCGCCGAGGCCTTCATCGAGCGCATCGCGAGCCGCTCCGGCACCACCGGCCAGCCCTACCGAGTGTGCACGCCCGGCAGCGAGTGCATGGATGCCGGCGCGCACCTGCGCGCGCTGCTGGCCGCGCTGCCGCCCGCGCGGCCCGGTCATCTGGCCCGCTGAGCGGGCCGTATTCCGGCGATCTGATCGCCCACGCCGCGCTAGCGTGGCCGCATGACCTTGCCTTCCCCAGGAACCGATGGGCCCGCCTCCGCCCACGGCGCACCGCCGCGGCTGGCGCTGGTGGTCATCGCCAGGAACGAGGCGCGCGCCATCGAGCGCTGCCTGCTCAGCGCCCGGCCGTGGGTGGACGAGATGGTGGTCGTCGATACCGGCTCGACGGACGACACCGTGGCCCTGGCGCGCGCGTGCGGGGCGCGCGTCCACCACTTCACCTGGGTCGACGACTTCGCGGCCGCGCGCAATGCCGCGCTCGCCCACGCCGACGCGCGGTGGAACCTCGTCCTGGACGCCGACGAGTGGATCGAGGGCGGGGCGGACTGCCTGTCGGGCGAACGCCTGGGAGACGCGCCCTTCATCGGCGTGGCCAGCATCCGCAGTTCGTTCCGGTCGGACGGCATCACCACCAGCGCGACGAGCCCGATCTCCCGGCTCCTGCCGCGCGGCACGCGCTACAGCGGCCGCATCCACGAGCAACCGCAGTCGGACCTGCCGCGCCGCAAGATACCGCTGCTGATCGGCCACGACGGCTACATGCCCGAACTGCTCGAGAACAAGCGCGAGCGCAACGCCAGGATGCTCGCCAGGGAACTGGCCGACGACCCCGGGAACGCGCACGTCCACTTCCACCTGGGCAAGGACCACGAGGTCTACGGGCGCTACGCGCAGGCCGCGCACCACTACCAGTGCGCCTGGGAGCGCTCCACACCGGCGGACGGCTTCCGCCACGGCCTGATCACGCGCCGGCTGCACTGCATGGGCCGGATCGGGCTGACGCAGCAGGCCATCGACCTCGCCGGCGCCGAGATGGAGCAGTGGCAGCACTCGCCGGACTTCTTCTTCGCCCTGGGCAACCTGGTGCTGGACCTCGCGGTCGCGCACCCGGAGCGCGGGCAGGCCGAGTTGCTGCCGCTGGCCCAGGCCTGCTGGGAGCGCTGCCTGGCCATCGGCGAGACGCCCTGGCTCCAGGACAGCGTCGCCGGGCGCGGCAGCTTCCTGGCCGCGCACAACCTCGCGGTCGTGCGCCGCGGCCTCGAAGGTGCGCTGGGCGCACCCATGCCCGCTGCGGCGTCGTGACCGGCGCCGGCTTCGAATGCCGGCGCTCCACAGTGGCATCGACCGCCCCGCGCCGGGAGCGCCGGCGGGCGAATTCGTCGCGACGGTGGGCTGAAACGATTCCGCGAGCTCAGCAACGGGTCGCACCTGCCTGCCGAGCAGCCGGCGCTGGACGAACTGCGGCAGGAGATCGCGCGCACGCTGGCCGAGGCTGCCGGCCGGCACCCTCAGGCGGCGCCTGCGACGTGACCTACGGCTGGCGCGTCCGGGCCTGATCGGCCCCGGCTCCGTCGAAGCCCCGGGTACGGGCCGTGCCCGGCTCGTCTACAGTCCCCGGCGTCGCGTTGGCCAGGAGTACCCATGCAGCCCGTGCAGCAAGCCCACATCGTGCAGGTGATGCAGGCCGTGGGGCTGGACGCCGAGCGGCCGCTGCGCTGGGCGGGCACGCCACTGCCGGCCGCACGCCGCGACGAGCTGATCCAGGCCTCGTGGGCGCGCTGCGTCAGCGAGCACCGGCTCGACCCCACGCGCATGCAGGAAGCCGTGATCCTGCCGCACGCGCAGCTGCGCGAGCACCAGGACCAGATGGAGGCCTTCCTGCACATCGCCCGCCACGGGCTGGAGGCGCTGTACCGCCAGGTGGCCGGCCTGGGCTACTGCGTGCTGCTGACCGACGCGAAGGGCGTGACCGTCGACTTCCTCGGCGACCTCGTCTTCGAGCCCAGCCTGCGCAAGGCCGGCCTGTACCTGGGTGCGGACTGGAGCGAGCACCACGCCGGCACCTGCGGCGTGGGCACCTGCATCGCCACCGGCCAGGCGCTGACCGTGCACCTCGACGACCACTTCGACGCCACCCACATCCCGCTGACCTGCACCGCCGCGCCGGTCTACGACGACCAGGGCCGCCTGAAGGCGGTGCTCGACATCTCGGCGCTGACCTCGCCCACCGGCAAGGAGAGCCAGCACCTGGCGCTGCAGATGGTGAAGATGTTCGCCGCGCACGTGGAGAACGCGAGCTTCCTGCAGCGCTTCCGCGAGCACTGGGTGCTGCGCCTGAGCCGCGCGCCCCAGTTCCTGGAGGTCAGCCCCGAGTACCTGCTGGCGCTGGACGCCGCGGGCCGCGTCGTCGGCCACAACCGGCAGGCGCAGCTGCTGCTGGAACGCGCCCGCGGGGCCGCGCCCGTGATCGGGCGGCCGCTGCCGGAACTGCTCGACCTGGAGCTGCACCAGCTGGGCCGCTTCATGGCCGCGCAGGCCGTCGACCAGCGCGCCGTGGCCCTGCCGGGTTCGCGCGACACGCTGTTCCTGCTGGCCTCGCCGCCGCCGCCGCGCGCGGGCGCCGCCCACGCCGGCAGCCCGCCCACGCCACGGCCACGGCCCGCGCCGCTGGCCGATCTGTCGGGAGGCGACCCCGCGCTCGACCGGCTCATCGAACGCGCGGCGCGCCTGGTCAACTCGCCCGTGAACATCCTGCTCACCGGCGAGACGGGCAGCGGCAAGGAGCGCTTCGCACGCGCTCTGCACGACAGCAGCGAGCGGCGCCGGCAGCCCTTCGTGGCGGTGAACTGCGCGGCGCTGCCCGAATCGCTGATCGAGAGCGAGCTCTTCGGCCACCTGGCGGGCAGCTTCTCGGGCGCGGCGTCGCGCGGCAAGCGCGGGCTCATCCAGGAGGCCGACGGCGGCACGCTGTTCCTCGACGAGATCGGCGACATGCCGCTGCCGCTGCAGGGCCGGCTGCTGCGCGTGCTGGCCGAGCGCGAGGTGCTGCCCGTGGGCGCGACGCGGCCCGTGGCGGTGAACCTGCGCGTGGTGGCCGCCACGCACTGCGACCTGGTCGCGGCCGTCAAGGGCGGGCGCTTCCGCGACGACCTGTACTACCGCCTCAACGGCGCCCACTTCCACCTGCCGCCGCTGCGCGAGCGCCAGGACCTCGGCGTGCTTGTCGACCGGCTCTGCGCCGAGGGCAGCCCGGCCGTGCGGCTGAGCGCGCCCGCCCGCGCGCGCCTGGTGGCCCACCACTGGCCGGGTAACCTGCGGGAGTTGAGCAACGCCATCGAGTGCGCGCGCTCGCTGTGCTCCGACGGCGTGGTCACGCCCGACGACCTGCCCGAGTCGCTGGGCGCGCACCCGCCCGGGCACCTGGCCGGCCTGTGGCGGCCGCGAGCCGCCGCCCCGGCCGCAGCGGCCGGCGACGCCACCGCGGCCTGGCTGCCCACGCTGCGCCAGCACCGCTGGAACGTGAGCGAGGCGGCTCGCCAGCTGGGGGTGTCGCGCATGACGCTGTACCGCTGGATGAAGCGCGCGGGCGTGCGCTCGCCGAACCAGGCGCAGCCGCCGGAAACCTAGCGCGAAGGCCCCGGTCCAACCGGTGCCGAACGGCGCCGCGCACCGCCGCCGCAGCCTTGCCGCGCTGACACCTGTCACGCGGGCGCGTGACAGGTGTCACTCGAGCCCACAGACGATGTGACAGCCCTGCCGTGCGCGCCACGTGGCGCCGCGCGGCGCCGCCCGTGCGGGCCGCCCGCCCGCCACCGGGCACGGGCTTTGCAGGATGCGTCGGCCGCCACCCAGGCGGCCGCGGCCCCGGCCCGGGTGACCGCGCCAACGAAGGAGACGTTTTCCATGCAAGCCCAAGACCAGGCCGGCCGCTGGCTGGCCGACTTCGACGCCGCCCTGCAGCGCGGCGACATCGACGCCGCCGCGGCGATGTTCCACGACGACTGCTACTGGCGCGACCTGCTGTCGTTCACCTGGAACATCAAGACGGCCGAAGGCGCCGCGCAGGTGCGCGACATGCTCCAGGCCACGCTGGCGCAGGCCCGGCCCTCGAACTGGGCCCTGGACGGCCCGGCGACCGAGGCCGACGGCGTGACCGAGGCCTGGTTCACCTTCGAGACCGGCGTCTCCCGCGGCAAGGGCCTGCTGCGCCTGCGCGACGGCAAGGCGTGGACCCTGCTGACCACCATGGTCGAGCTCAAGGGCTTCGAGGAGGCCAAGGGCGCGTCGCGGCCCAAGGGCGTGGAGCACGGTTCCCACAAGGGCCGGCAGACCTGGAAGGAATCGCGCGACGAGGAGGCCCGCACGCTGGGCTACACCCGGCAGCCGCACGTGCTGATCATCGGCGGCGGCCAGGCCGGCATCATCCTGGGGGCGCGGCTGCGCAAGCTGGGCGTGCCGGCCATCATCATCGAGAAGAACGCGCGCGCCGGGGACTCCTGGCGCAACCGCTACAAGAGCCTGTGCCTGCACGACCCCGTCTGGTACGACCACCTGCCCTACATGCCCTTCCCCGAGGACTGGCCCGTCTTCGCGCCCAAGGACAAGATCGGCGACTGGCTCGAGATGTACACGAAGGTGATGGAGCTGAACTACTGGAACTCCACCACCTGCAAGCACGCGCACTTCAACGAGGCCCGCCAGGAGTGGGAGGTGACGGTGGAGCGCGAGGGCCGCGAGGTGACGCTGCGCCCGAAGGAGCTGGTCATCGCGCTGGGCGTGTCGGGCTACCCGAACGTGCCCGCGATCCCCGGCGCCGACACCTTCGAGGGCGACCAGTTCCACTCGAGCAAGTTTCCGGGGGCCGAGAACTACCGCGGCAAGAAGGCCGTGGTGCTGGGCTCGAACAACTCCGCGCACGACATCTGCGCCGCCCTGTGGGAGGAAGGCGTGGAGGTGACGATGGTGCAGCGCTCGTCGACGCACATCGCGCCCAGCGAGGCGCTGATGGAGCTGGCGCTCGGCGGCCTGTACTCCGAGCAGGCGCTGAAGAACGGCATCGACCACCACAAGGCCGACCTGATCTTCGCCAGCGTGCCCTACAAGATCATGCATGGCTTCCACATCCCCGTGTACGAGGAGATGAAGCGGCGCGAGGCCGACCTGTACGGGCGGCTGGAGAAGGCAGGCTTCCTGCTGGACTTCGGCGCCGACGGCTCGGGCCTGTTCATGAAGTACCTGCGCCGCGGCTCGGGCTACTACATCGACGTCGGCGCGTCCGAGCTCGTCGCCAACGGCAGCGTCAAGCTGCGCAGCGGCGTGAACATCGCGCAGATCAAGCCGAAGTCGGTGGTGCTCAGCGACGGCTCCGAACTGCCGGCCGACCTGATCGCCTACGCCACCGGCTACGGCTCGATGAACCGCTGGCTGGCCGACCTGATCTCGCCGGAGGTGGCCGACCGCCTGGGCAAGGTGTGGGGCCTGGGCTCCGACACGCCCAAGGACCCCGGGCCCTGGGAAGGCGAACTGCGCAACATGTGGAAGCCCACGCAGGTGCCGCACCTGTGGGTGCAGGGCGGCAACCTGCACCAGAACCGCCACTACTCGCAGTTCATGGGCCTGCAGCTGAAGGCGCGCTACGAGGGCATCCCGACCCCCGTGTACGGCCTGGCGGCGGCCCACCACCGCAGCTGAGCGTACCCGCAAAGGCACTGGCGCGGCGACGGGCTTGCCGAGGGCAGCCCGTCTCCGCACGCAGGCCGCACCGAACCGGCCCGCCGGCGCGATGTGGGCCTTTCGGATCATGTTGACCGTCGTGCCGTCGCGTCTCGTACACGGCAGCTTCATGCTCGGCCTCTAGCCTGAGCTGAACGCATCTCCATTCCGGCGCCATCGTCCCGGCACCGCCTCGTGTGGCCCTGTCGCGCCAGGCGCGGACCCTTGGCCCGGGGCCTGTCATGAAACCCATCCCTCGCCGGGCGCTGCCGCTCCTTCTCGCGCTCTGTGGCGGCCTCGTACCCTGGCGCCTTGGCGTCGCGCAGGTCGCCGGCGCCGTCGAGCGCCTGATGCCCGTGCCAGCCGCGGCGGCCGACATGCCGATACCCGCAGCGCGCAGCCTCGCGCCACCGGTCGCCACCACCGTGCTGACCATACCGGCCGCACCCGGCGGACCAGGGGCTTCACCCGTCAGGGTTGAGCGCTCCCCCACCGACTTCGAGCGCCTCGCCACCGCGGCCAACGCCGGCCGCCCGCTGTGGCGCCTGGGCACCGAGCCGCGCGCCGACGAGCGACTGCACGAGGCCACGGAAGGTTCGAGCACCGTACCCCCCGACTACCCACTGCATGCCGGCGACGAGGTGCTCGTGCATGTCTGGGGCAGCGTCGAGGGCGAGTGGCGGCTGCGGGTCGATCGCAGCGGCCGCATCGTGCTGCCCCGCGTGGGTCCGGTGGCAGCCGGTGGCAACACCGTGGGCGAACTCACGCAGCGCGTGCGCGAGCGCCTGCGGACCGTGTTCCGGGGATTCGAACTCAGCGTCGCCGTCACCGAGGCCGTGGCGGTGCGGGTCCGCGTCACCGGCTTCGTGGCCGAACCCGGAGACCGGGTGCTGCCCGGGCTCACCACGCTATCGCGCGCCCTTTCGCGGGTGGACGTCGCCAGCGCCGGCGGCAGCCTGCGGCGCGTCGGCCTGCGCCGCGCCGGGCGCGAGATCGCCGTCTTTGACCGGTATGCCCTGCTGGCACGCGGCGTGGCAGGCGACGACCCCGTGCTGCTGCCAGGTGACGTGATCCACGTCGATCCCGTCGGCCCGCAGGTGGCCGTGATGGGCGCCGTCAACCGACCGGCCGTCTTCGAGACGCTGCCGGCACAGACGCTGGCGGATGCCTTGACGCTGGCCGGTGGCTTCTCGGCGGTGGCCGACGGCGACCGTATCGAGGTCGAGCGCCGGCGCGGCGAGCCCTTCGCGCGCATCCTGCAGCTTCGCTGGCCCGACGACGCGGGTCACCCACTGGCCGATGGCGACCTGCTGCGGGTGCCGTCCCGCACCGAGGCGACCGGGCCAACGCTGCTGGGCCGCAAGCGGGTGCGCGTCGAAGGCGAGGTGCTGCGTCCGGGCGACTACGTGCTCGACCCCCAGGCCACACTGGCCGACGCCGTGGCGGCCGCCGGTGGCACCACTGGCGCGGCCTTCCTGTTCGGCACCGAGTTGCGCCGCGAGCGCGTGCGGCTGCTGCAGGAGGCGAACTACCTGCGCGCGCTGCAGGAGCTCGAGACCGAGGCCGCGCGACTGGCCACGTCGCGCGGCGCCACGGCGGATGCGTCGCGCGGCCAGGAGGCAGCCCTTCGCGACCTGATGACAAGGCTGCGCGCGCGCCGCCCCGAAGGCCGCCTGGTGCTCGACCTGACGCCCGCCGCCAGCGAGCTGCCGGCCTTGTTGCTGGAAGACGGCGACTTCGTCCGCGTGCCGCCCCGCAGCCAGAGCGTGGGCGTGTTCGGCACGGTGTTCAACGCCGGCAGCTTCGTGCACGACGGCCGGCAACGCCTGGGCGACTATCTCGCGCGCGCGGGCGGGCCGACCGCGGCCGCCGCGGCCGACTCGATATTCGTGGTGCGCGCCAACGGCAGCGTTCTCTCGGCCCGCCAGGGCGGCTGGTGGAGCGGGCGCACGCAGTTCGAGGCCGAGCCCGCGCTGCCGGGCGACACCGTGTTCGTGCCCGAGCGGCTGGACCGCGTGACCTTCGTGCAGGGCGCCAAGGACTGGACCCAGATCCTGTACCAGCTCGGCGTCGGTCTCGCTGCGCTGTTGACCATCCGTTGAGCGCCCCGATGAGCACCGCGCCGCCGGTCACCGAGCCGACCCCCGTGACACCACCCCTGGCGGCCTCGTGGCCACCCCCCAGCATTGGCTGGCTCGAGGTGGCCTTGCCGCTGTGGGCGCGGCGCTGGCGCCTGCTTCTCAGCGGGCTGCTGGGGGCGGTGCTCGGGCTGGGCATGGGCCTTTCGCAGGTGGTGAGGTTCACCGGCGAGGCCAGCTTCGTGGTCACGCCGACGCAGCGGCCCTCGCAGGCCGGGATGTCGGCACTGTCGGGCGTGCCAGGCGCCGTGCCCGGCAGCCTGAGCCCTCTCGACCTGCACGTCGCGGTGCTGAAGAGCCGCAGGGTGGCCGACCGCCTGATCGAGCGCTTCGACCTCGTTCGTGGCTGGGGCGTCGCCGATGTTTCGCAGGCAAGGGCACTGCTGGCGCGGCGGCTGAGTTTCACGGTGGCGCGGCGAGAAGGCATTGTCTACGTCGAGGCTGAGGACGTGCACCCGCAGCGCGCCGCCGCTCTCGCCAACCAGGCCGTCGAGGAACTGCGACTCATCCTCCGCGGCTTCGCGCTGACCGAGGCGCGGCAGCGCCGAACCTTCTACGAAGCACAACTGGCGCGTGCCCGTGGCGCGCTCGACGAAGCGCAGAAGCGCCTTCAGGCCAGCGGCTACGACCGAGCTGCATTGCGCAGCGAGCCGGGCGCCGCCGCCAGCGCGTACGGGCGGCAGCAGGCCGAGATCGCCGCCGCCGAGGTGCGGCTGGCGGCGCTGCGTCTCGCACGCGCCGACAGCTCGCCCGAGGTCGAGAGGGCGCGGGCCGAGATCGGTGCGCAGCGCGCTCAGCTGGCGCGCATGGAAGTGCCGCGCGACGAAGCTCCCGGCTCGTTCACGGCGCGGCTGCGCGAGTTCCGCTATGCCGAGTCGTTGGTGGAGTCGCTGGCCCGCCAGCTCGAGGCGGCGCGCTTCGACGAGGACGCCGAACCGCTGCCGCTGCAGTGGCTGGACCAGGCACAGGCGCCGCGGTGGCCGTCGAAGCCCCGGCTGCCGAACTGGGTGGTGCTGGGCTTCCTGCTGGGGCTGTTTCTGCAGGGGGCATGGGTGCTGTTGCGCCACCGTTCGAAGCTGGCGCAACAGGATCCGTCCTACAGGCTCAGGCTGACCCAGGTGCAGGCCGCGTTGCCGACCCGCAGGCCCGGCTGGCTGGCGCGCCTGCGGGCCCGCCGCGCTGCGCCAGCGGGCACGCCGTGAGGATCCGGGGCACGACGACCCTGGGCGCCTCCCAGGCGCTGGCGCTGGCCGCGGCCCTGGGCTCGGCCACGGTCTACGCCGCGTGGCTGGATGCCGCTCAGCTGGCCACCTGGGCCCTGGCACTCGGGGTGGGCCGTGCGGCCCAGTTGCTGGTGGACGGCGGGCTCAAGGCAGCGCTGGTGCGCCATCCGCAGGGCCTGGATGCCGATGCCGAGGCGCGGCTGACGCGCGGGGTGCTGTCGGCGGCCGCTGGCCTGTCGTGCATCACGGCGCTCGCGGCCGCCTGGATCCTGGCCCGGGGCCACGCGGGGACGGCACCGACCCTGCTCGTGGCCGCAGCCACGGTGGCCTACCTGGCGTCACACGCGGTGGCCCTGGCGGCTCTGGCCCGCCTGGAGCGCGCCGGCCGCTTCGACCGCATCGGTCACATCGAAGGTGGCGCCACGGTGCTGGAGTTCGCGCTGCCGGCGCTGCTGCTGGCGGCCGGGCTGGGATGGATCCCTTCGCTCCTGGCGGGACTCATCCTCGGCCGGACTGCGCGCGCCCTGGGCATCACGCAGGCTGCGCGGGGTGTCGGCGCCCCGCATGGCCCGGGCTTGGCCGCGGCCCCGTGGCGTGATGGCCTGGCCATGCAGACCATCGCCGCGATGGCCATGGTGCGCGATCAACTGCACCTCTGGCTGGTGGGGCCGCTGTTCGGCGCCGCGTGGGCGGGAGCCTATGCCTTCGGCCTGATGGCCTGCGCTCTGGCCTCGCAGGTCGCGGTGGCCACGGTATCGCGCGTGGCGGTGCCGGCGCTGCGGCCCCTGAGCCCGCGCCGCCGCGCCGTACGGTCGGCGCGCAGCCTGCGCCGCCTGACCTTGTGGACCTTGCCACTGTTGCTGCTGACCTGGCCGCTGCTGCAGTGGGCCGACACGGCCTGGTGGGAAGGCCGCTGGCAGCTGGCACTGACCCTGCTGCCCGGCCTGGTGATGCGCATGGCCCTGGCGTTGCCGCTGGCGGTGCTGGGGCCCTGGCTGGCCGTGGCGTTGCCGCCGTGGGTGACGGCCCGGCTGCACGCACGATGGACGGCGGCCGAGCTGCTGCTGGCCGGCGCGGGGCTGGCGTGGCTGGGGGCCGCTGGCCTGGCGGTGTCTTGGGCGCTCGGCGGAGCCCTGGGCACGCTGCTGTTCATGAACGCGCTGCGCCCGCACGGCCGCGGCTGGTTCCTGGGTGCGCTCATGGGGCGCCCCAAAGCGGGGCGGCGGCGATGGTCGATGTCGACGTGCTCCTGACACCGCGCGAGTCCGGCGGCCACGAGACGGCCTTGTTCACGTGGCTGGACGACGCGTGGCTGAACGACGGCCTGGTGCCCAGGCTGCTGCTGCCCGGGTCCCTGCACGAGTTAGCCCGGCAGCGGGGACTGGAGCGCCACATCTGCCTGACTCAGCCTGTCGAGGATCGGCGCGGCGCCTTGGCGGCGTTGCTCGAAGCGCCCCGCGGACGCCCCGTGCTGCTGGCCCCCGGCGTGCTGCACGCTCAAGCCTGGCTCACAGCCGCGGCGGTGCTGGCGCGCCGGCCGGTGTGGCTGTACGTGCCCATGTGCTTCAGCGCCGCAACCATGGGCTATCGGTGGGCCCGCCACCGCGACCGAGCGCTCGCGCCCTGGCTCAGCCGTGTCGAGGGCATCGTGACCATCGACGACTTCCAGGCACAGCGTCTGCGCGATGAGTGGGGCTTGACAGCCACCGTGTTTGCGCTGCCGAACCGCGTGAGCGTGCGGGGCGTCGCCCCGCCGCCTCCACAGCGCTCCGCCGATGGCCGGCTGCGCGTGGGCTATGTCGGCCGGTTCGAACTGCACCAGAAGGGCCTGGACTGGCTGGCCGACACGCTGCTCCGCGAGCGCTCCCTCGGCGACGCGTTCCGCTGGCGCTTCCAGGGCCGCGGGCCCGGCGAGCGCGTGCTGCTGACCCTGGCCTCGGCGCTGGGACCACACCGCGTGGAGGTCGCACCCTTCGCGCCCGTCGAGCAGGCGCTGGCGCAGGTGGACCTGTTGCTGCTGCCTTCGCGCTACGAGGGCCTACCGCTGGTGGCGCTGGAGGCCACGGCGCTCGGATGGCCGGTGGTGGCCAGCGACCGCGCCGGGCTCGGCGGGTTGCTGCCGGCCAACGCCGTGTTCCCGTTCGGCGACGCCGGGGCGCTGCGCGACGCCCTGCAGTCTTTGGCCTCGCCGTCGGCCCGCCGTGCCGCCGTGGCGCACGCGCGCCGTCGCCTGCTGGAGCGCCTGCCCGGCGAGGGCTACCACCAAGGCCGCCGCGCTGTGGTCGATGCGCTGCGGCGCTCAGCGGCAGCCGCATGAGTCTCGCGCCATCGACGACACCGGGCATGGACGGTCTCGCACCGATCCATCCCGCCCGTTCGCGCGGCGCACCCCTGGCCTTCGTGGTGATGGCGGCCCTGATCGTGTCGCTGCAGTTCGGCCCCGCCATCGGCCTGATCGGGTTTCGCCTCACGGGCAGCACGGCCTTCACGCTGGCGGGTGCCGCGCGCGACGGGCTCGTGCTGGTCCTGGTGGGGCTGGCCCTCGGTGCACTGCTTGCCTCCACCACCCGCTGGCAGGCCCCGCCCTCCGCGCGCTGGGCACTGCTTCTGGTGCTGGTGGTCGTCGCGTTCGCCTGGGTCTCTCCGGAGCAGCCGCTCCTCGTCGCGCTGAACCTGCGCCGGCTCGTGCTGGTGCCCTTGCTGTTCACGGCGCTGCTGCTGCTGCCCTGGACGCGGCTGCAACTCGAACGCCTCATGGCCCTGGTGCTCGCCAGCAGCCTGGTCGTGGCGGTACTCGGCCTGGCCGAGCGCTTCGCCCCCGACGCGCTGTGGACCTCGGTGCTCGACGTCGGCGCCTTCATGTCGTCCAACCCCCTCGATCCCTGGGGGCAGCTGCCCTTCGAGCAAAGCGGACGCTTCTTCAGCTGGGACCTGGAGGCCAGCGCGGGCCTGGTCGTGCGGCGTCTGGTATCGACCTACCTCGAGCCCACCACCCTGGCACCGACTCTCGCCCTGGCCATGCTGCTGGCCATGGCGGCGCGCG
The DNA here is from genome assembly GCA_903828235.1 of uncultured beta proteobacterium. Lineage (GTDB taxonomy): Bacteria > Pseudomonadota > Gammaproteobacteria > Burkholderiales > Burkholderiaceae_C > Rubrivivax. The sequence continues at coordinate 18,888 of CAIKLM010000010.1, forward strand.
CACGCTGGAAGGCTGGCATCCCGGCCGCGGGCCTGCCGGCCTGGGCCTCGGCCACACCGTTGCTCGCGCCCCTGTTCCTGGTCGCCGGGGTACTCACGCTGTCCAAGGGCTTCATCGTGTTCCTGGGGCTGCTGGCGCTGTGGCGCTGGCTCGGTGTACCGCAGCCCCGGCAAGTCTTCCTTCTCGCGGCCGCGGGCATCGCGCTGTCGCTGGCGCTCGGCGAGGCCGGCTTCACCGAGGGCCCCTTCAGCCACATGGTCGGCTTGACCACGGCCGTTCACTACCTTCTCGACGGCCAGCTGTTCGGAGAAGGGCTCGGCGCTGCCGGCAACTACGCAGTCGGCGACACCGATGTCGGCACCGAGAGCGGCCTGGGCAACGGCATCGCGCAGATCGGCCTGGCGGCGCTGCTGCCGCTGCTGTGGGTGCGTGCCATCGCGCGCGAAGCGTGGCAAACGGCGGTGGCCCGTCGCGACCCGGGCGGCCCATGGATTGCCGCGTGGCTGCTGCTGTGGTTCCTGACCTATCTGCTCTCGGCCTCAAGCCTGGGCGTGGGGGGCAACGCTCTGGGCTTTGCCGCGTTGGCGCTGTACCTGCACCCGGCCTGGGATACGGATCGCAGCCCTGCACCGGGAGCAAGGCGATGAACGGCGCCGCCCCCCGCCGCCTTCAGGCCCGCGGCGTGCCGCCCTGGCGTTCGGAGTGGCTGACCACGCACCACCTGGGCAAGGCGCTGCGGCGAGCCACGGCACCGGCCCTGGCTGCGAGCGGCAATGCCGGCGGCGAGGGCCTGCGCGTGCTCGACGTCGGCTGTGGCCAGCGCCCTTGGGCGGCGCTGTTCGGCCGCGCGTGGTGCATCGGCGTCGACATCGGCACCTGGGGCTCCCGGCCCGATGTCGTCGCCACGGCGGCGGCACTGCCGTTCGCCGCCAGCCGCTTCGACCTCGTCTTCAGCAGCCAAGTGCTCGAGCACGTGCCGGAGCCAAGGCCCGTGCTGGCCGAGTGCGCACGCGTGCTGCGCCCAGGCGGCGAGCTCGTGCTCAGCGTGCCCTTCTACTGGCCCCTGCACGAGGAGCCTCATGACTATCGGCGCTTCACGCCGCGCGGCTTGGAGCGCGCTCTCGACGAGGTCGGCCTCGACCTGGTCGGGATCGAGGCCGATTGCGGCTCGCTGACCATGGTGGTGGCAGCGGCGCTGGAGCTCCTGCCCCGCCGCCACGGCCTGTGGCTGCTGATGGCACCGTGGGTGCTGCTGGCCAACGGGCTGGCCCTGCTCCTGCAGCGACTCAGCCGCGATCGGCGCAGCACGCTGAACTGGGTGGTGCGGGCGCGGCGCCGCGCGGCGGTTCCCCCAGCCTCTTCGGGCGAGGCCCCATGAAGCTGACGGTGCTCACCACGCGCCTGTTCGGGGAACCCGGCAGCGGCGGCGAAATCTGCACGGCGCGCCTGCTGCAGGGCCTGGCACGGGCTGGCCACGAGCTCGTGCTGGTGGGCCGTGGCAACGCGCGCGCCGCGTCTGGCTGGGCCGGCGAGGTCGTCTCCCTCGGCGACATCGAGCCGCCGATCGACGAGCAGAGCCTTCTGCGGCGCTCGCGCGCGGTGCTGGGTGCGCTGGCGGCGGGCATGCCGGTCACGGCCTACCGCCAAGGCGGGCGAGCGGCGGCCGCACGGGCGGCGCCCTGGCTGTCGGGGGCGGATGCCGTGATCGTCGACCACCTGCAGGCCTGGCCCTGGCTCGGCGAAGTCCGGCCGCGGTCATTGATGCTGGTGCAGCACAACGTCGAATCGGACAACTACCTCCGCCGCAGCCGGGCCGCCAACCGGGGCTACCAGGGCAACCCTCGCACGCACTGGCTGATGCGCTGCGTCATGTTGCGCGAGGCCCGGGCCCTCAAGGCCCTGGAACTGCAGGCGCTGCACCGGGCCACAGTGCTTGCCTGTCTGTCCGGCGAAGACGCCCGGCGCATGGCAGGGCTCGCGCTGAGGGCCGGACGGCCGGCATCGGCGCTTCTCGAGGTGCTTCCCGGGTATCCCCTCGTGGCGCGCAGCGTGCGTGCGGCGAGGCCGCGGCCCGACGGCCTGCCCGCCGTGGGCCTTCTCGGGACCTGGACCTGGGCACCCAACCGCGAGGGACTGCAGTGGTTGCTGTCCCGGGTCTGGCCACGGCTGCAGGGCCGTGCCCGGCTGGTGCTGGCGGGCAGCGGGCTCGACGGGCTGGACCTGCCGCCGGGTACGCAGGTGATGGGCCGTGTGGGCGAGGTTCAGACCTTCCTGGATGCGGTGGACCTGATCGCGGTGCCCTCGCTCACGGGCTCGGGCGTGCAGGAGAAGGCCATCGAGGCGGTGGCCAGCGGGCTGCCCGTGGTGGCAACGCCGCACGCGCTGCGCGGGTTGGGTGACGACCTGCCCCCCCATGTGCACCGCGCCACCGATGCCGCGGGTTTCGCCGCTGCCTGCCTGCATGCATCGGAACCTCCATCGCACCCCGACGCCCATGCGCCCGGCTTGGCGCGCTGGACGGCCTTGCGGCAGCAGCACTACGCCGATGCCCTGGACCGGTGCCTGGGCGCGCTGGCAACTGCACCGCAGCCCTTGTCGCGGGCCGCGGCGGGCTGATCGTCGCCATGGAACGCCCGAGCGCCGACGGCTACCGAACGGACTGGCTCGAGGCCGAGCAAGCCACGGGGGGCCGCGACCACATCCTGGTGCTGCTCGACCTGCTGCGCCGCCGCCACGGCATCCGGGCCCGGCGCGTGCTCGAGCTCGGCAGCGGGCTCGGCACGAACCTGAAGCGCTTCGCCGACGCCAACCAGGTTCAGGGCGTGGAGAGCCTGGTGGCGGCGGCCGAGCGTGCGAGCGCGGCAGGGGTGCCCACCCTGCTGTCCGACCTGGACACCGCCGCGCTGCCCTGGCCTGACGACCACTGGGACTGGGTGCTGGCCCTCGACGTGCTCGAGCACCTCGTGCACCCCCAGCATGCGCTGCGCGAAGCCCGCCGGGTCCTGCGCCCCGATGGCCGCATCGTGGTCAACGTGCCCAATCCCTTTGACTGGCGCGCGCGCTGGCGGGTGCTGCGCGGGGCCGGCATCGATGCGCCGAGGCACTTCCCCGGGCAGTCGGTCTGGCGCTATCCACACCTGCGCTTCTTCAGGCATCGAGACCTGCTTGCGCTGCTGCGCGATTGCGGCTTCGAGCCCGAGGCCGATCTGAGCTGTCTGCAGCCGTGCCTGCCCAAGTCACAGCACTGGTCGACGCTGGCCGGCGCGATCGCCAGGCGCTGGCCGGAGATCGCTTGCAGCGGCTTCTTCATCGTTGCCCGCAAGGCTGGCACGGTCGGCCCGGCTCAGTAGCGGCCCATGGCCAGCATCGGCAGCAGTCGCAGGTTGCGCAGCCAGCGAGGCAACCGCGAGGGTTGTTCCCAAAGGCGGTACAAGGACTCGAGCCCGCTGCACTGCATCCAGCGCGGCGCGCGCCGCACCCGGCCCGAGACCATGTCGATGGCGCCGCCGAAGCACAGCAACCCGGTGACCTGGCCATCGAGCAGGGGAGCAAGTCGTAGGCACAGCCGCTGCTCCTTCTGCGCGCCCAGGCCCAGCACGACGAAGTCGGGGCGGAAGGCCTCGATGGCCTCGAGGGCGGCCCGGTGCACCGCCGCCTCCGCCAACGCGTCGATGCCGTAGGGCTCGGGCGCGAATCCCGCCACCTGCAAGCCCGGGTGCCTTCGACGCAGCCGCATCACGGCCAGCGCGTTGGCCTCGGCATGGCTGCCCAGCAGCAGCAGGCGCCGGCCGTCGCCGGCGCACCGCGCTGCCAAGGTGTAGACCAGATCCGAGCCCGACATCTTCGGCACCATCCGGTGCGGGTACTTGCGCTGCAGTGCCCAGTACAGCCACTGCCCGTCGACGCTGACACGGGCGCGCGGCGTCTGCAGCAGTTCCCGCAGGACCGGGTTCTTCGGCAAGGACAGTGCGATCTCCGCGTTCAGCGTCAGGAACACCCAGCAGGCCGGACCCCAAGGCGGCGGGAAGTCGCCGGTCTCGGTGATCGCCACGTCGCCGAACCGGATCGGCGCAAGCGCCGAGGTGGCGGCGCGCTCGGCGCCGCCGGGCGCGACGACGTCCAGGGTGGGTGCGAGGGCCTGGGCGGAGGGGGGCATGGCGGAAACCTGTGGCGGAACCGAAAGGACTATGCGCAGCCCTCGTGTCGGCGCTGCACGGCCCCACCGGCGAAGCCCTGTCCGATCGGATCACGCGACGCGCAGCACACGGGGCGCCAAACCCCCCGTTCGCAGGCCCTCTGATGCGTTCGGATCACTCTTGATGACGGCCTGTCAGCGTCCCTTCAAGGGCTGGACACGGATGCTTCGTAGTCTGAAGAGTCCATGTGCCGCAGTCCCCTCTCCTCTCTTGCGTCCCGCATCCCGCGTGGCTTCACGCTGCTGGAACTGCTGGTCGTGATGGTCATCCTCGGCCTGCTGGCGGGCTACGTCGGCCCGAAGCTGTTCGCGCAGATCGGCAAGAGCGAGGCCAAGGTGGCACGGGCGCAGATCGACGCGCTGGGCAAGGCACTCGACCAGTACCGGCTAGACGTCGGCCGCTACCCGAGCACGGCCCAGGGCCTGGCTGCACTGACGCAGCCGCCGCCCGGCGAACCGCGCTGGGCCGGGCCCTACCTCACGCGCGGGGCGCCGCCCGATCCCTGGGGCCGGCCCTACGGCTACAGGGCTCCCGGCGAACACGGCGACTACGACCTGTGGTCGAACGGGCCCGACGGGCAGTCCGGCGGCGACGCCGGCCTGCGCAACTGGTAGCAGCCGGAATGCCCGCCTTCGAGGTGCAGCTGCACGAGCCTCCGGCTGCGCCCCGCTGGCGACGTGTCGTGGCGCCCGACGAGGCCTCTCTGCCCGCGGTGCTGGGCGTGGGCGCCGCGCAGGTACTGGCGGTGCGGTCCGAGGCCCGGGCGCCCGCAGCCTCGCCTGGCGCGCGGCCTCGCCGCAGGATCCGGGTCGATGCGCGCGCCTTCGCCCAGGAGCTGGCCGTGCTGCTGTCCAGCGGCGTGCCGCTGCTCGATGCGGTGGAGACCCTGGCCGAACGCGACAGCACCGCCGCCGTGCCGCTGGCACGCGTGCAGGCCGCGTTGCGCGAGGGCCGCACGCTGTCGCAGGCCATGGCCGAGGCCGGCGAGTCCGGCGCGCCGGCCTTCGACCCGGTGCTGCTGGCCCTGGTGGCCGCCGCCGAGCGCGATGGCCAGCTCGCCGCGGTGCTGCAGCACCACGCGGACTTCCTGGCCTGGAGTGGCGCGCTGCGCGACAGGCTCGTTGCCGCAGCGCTCTACCCGGCGCTTTTGCTGGCCAGCGGCGTCGCGGTGATCGGGTTCCTGGTGGTCTTTGTGCTGCCGCGCTTCGCCGGCGTCTTCGAGGGCCTCGCCGTCGACCTGCCCTGGGGCTCGCGAGTGCTCATCGCCGCCGGCCAGGCAGCGGCGCGCGAGCCCTGGCTCGCGGCGCTGCTGGCCGGCCTGCTGCCGATGGCGGTGGTGGCCGGCCTGCGGCTGCCCGCCGCGCGCCGCTGGTGGCAGCAGCAGCTGTGGCGGCTTCCCGGCCTGGGTCCGCGGCTGCGCACGGTGGCGCTGGCGCGGCTGTACCGCGCCGTGGGCCTGCTGGGCGCGGCCGGGGTGCCGCTGCCCCGCGCCCTGCTGCTGGCCGAGCCGGTGCTCGACGCCCCGTTGCGCCCGGCGCTGGCGCGCGCGCGGGCCGACGTGGCCGCCGGGGCGCGCCTGTCGACCGCCCTGCACGGGCAGCGCCTGCTCACGCCGGCGGCACTGCGCATGCTGCGCGTGGGCGAGCGCAGCGGCGAGGTGCCGGCCATGCTGACGCGCGCCGCCGGATTCCACGACGAGGAGGTGTCGCGCCTGGCCGAATGGGTGGCCAAGGTGGTGAACCCGCTGCTCATGCTGGTGATGGGCGCGGTGGTCGGTGGCGTCGTGGTGCTGATGTACCTGCCGCTGTTCACGCTGATGGAGCAGGTGCCGTGATGCCCGCGGAGCCCCTGCCCGCGCTGGGCGACGCCGACCTCGCCACCTGGCCGCTGGCGCTGGCCGTGCGCCACCGCGCGCTGCTGCTGCGCCGCGCCGACGGCACCGGCACCCTGCTCGCCGCGGAGCCCCCCGGGGTGCTGCTGGTGCAGGCCGTGCAGCTGCGGCTGCGCCAGCCGGTCCTCGTGCACCTGGACGCCATCGAGCTTGCCGAGCGCCTGGCCGCCTGCGAGCGCGGGTTCAGGGCGGCCGAGGATGGCGGCGAGCCTGTCGACGCCCAGGCACCCGATGGCGGCGGCAGCGGCGTGCACGAACTCTCCTCGCCCGCACTGGCCGCGGCTGGCGCGGGCGCGGTGCGGCTGCTCGACGGCCTGCTGCACGACGCACTGCAGGACGGCGCAAGCGACATCCACATCGAGTGCGACGCGCGCGGCGCGGCCGTGCGCGTGCGCATCGACGGCGTGCTCGTGCCGCGCCGCCGCCTGGACACGCCGCTGCTGGCCGAGCAGCTGGTGTCGCGCCTGAAAGTGATGGCCGAGCTCGACATCGGCGAGCGCCGCCTGCCGCAGGACGGCCGCTTCCGCCTGCGCCTGGCCACGTCCAGCGGAGGGCGCGAGGTCGACTTCCGGCTGTCGGTGATGCCCACGCTGCACGGCGAGGACGCCGTGGTGCGCGTGCTCGACCGGGCGGCGCTAGACCACGGCGACGGTCTCACGCTGGCCACGCTGGGCTTCCAGCCAGCGCTGGCCGAGCGCATCCGGCAGCTTGCACGGCTTCCCCACGGGCTGCTGCTCGTCACCGGCCCCACCGGCAGCGGCAAGACCACCACGCTGTACGCCGCGCTGGCCGAGACGATGCGGCCCGACGAGAAGCTGGTCACCATCGAGGACCCGGTGGAGTACCGCCTGGCCAGCGCGGTGCAGATCCCGGTCAACGAGAAGAAGGGCCTCAGCTTCGCGCGCGGCCTGCGCTCGGTGCTGCGCCACGACCCCGACCGGGTGATGGTGGGCGAGATCCGCGACGCCGAGACCGCCCAGATCGCGGTGCAGGCCGCGCTCACCGGCCACCTCGTGTTCAGCAGCGTGCACGCCAACCACGCCCTCGACGTGCTGGGCCGCTTCCTGCACATGGGCCTGGACGCGTGGCAGGTGGTGGGCGCGCTGGAGGCCGTGCTGGCCCAGCGACTGGTGCGCGTGCGCTGCGCAGCCTGCGGCGGCACGGGCTGCCTGGCCTGCGCCGGCACCGGCTGGCGCGGGCGCCGTGCCATCGCCGAGCTGCTGCGCCTGGACGACGAGCTGCGCGACCTGCTCGTGGCCCGGGCACCGCTGCTGCGCCTGAAGCAGGCGCTGGCCGAGCGCGGACACCGCACGCTGCGCGATGCCGCACAGGCGGCGCTGGCCGAGGGCTGGACCACGGCCGAGGAGGTGGCGCGTGTCACGGCCGACGTCTGAGCGGGGGGTCGCACTGGTGGGCCATGGCGTGGGCGCCACGCCGCCGCGGGCGCTGGCCGGCGACGACCTGCGTCACGCCTGGCTCGATGCCACGATGAGCATCACGCTGCTGGCCCCGGCCGGGGCCGCGTTCGACGACGAATCCGCCGTGCGCGCATGGGCCCGGCGGGCCTGGCAGGACCTGGCCGTTCCCGGCGACGCCGTCGCGGCCCCCGAATCTGTGGCCTGGCGGGCCGGGCGCCGCCGAACGGCAACCGTGGGCGTGACCTGGCCCGGCGACGAACTGTCCGCACTGCCTGCGACCCTGCATTCGCTGGCCCCGCTGTGGGCCGGTGTGCTGGCGCGGGCACTGCAGGCGCTGCCCGGCGATGACCCCTGGCGCCTGGTGGTGGCCGAAGGCCGGGCACTCACCCTGATCGACGTCGAGGGTGGCGTGCCCTGCCGCTGGGCCACGCTGGCCCTGGCGCGTGACGAGGCCGCCGGGCTCGCGCAGGCGCTCGAGCACGCGCCGGGGCCGGTCTGGGCGGCCGGGCACTCGCTCGCCGGCGAACTGCCTTCGCGCGTGCGCGCCGTGCCGGGCCTGGGGCCGCCATCGCAGGCACCCGCGGCCCTGCTGCACCTGCTGCAGTCGGTGGAAGCGGCCGAGCCGGCGCTGCGGCGGGCCCCGCCCTTGTCGCGCCGGGTGGGCGCCGCCCTGCTGGCCACGGCCGGGGTGGTGCTGGCGCTGGCCGCGCAGGCAGCCTGGAGCGCGCACGACGCGTGGCGCGGAGCGCAGGCGCGCGCCGAGGCGCGCGAGCGGCTGGCCGAGGCCCGCGGCCGGCAACTGCAGCGCGCCGCGGCCCTGCACGCCGCGGCACGACAGCGCCTGCAGCAGCCCTGGGGCCTGCGCTGGACCGTGGCCGAGGCGGCACAGCCCACTGGCGGCGGCTGGCTGCGCCTGGAGCAGCGGCGCGACAGCCCGACGCTGCTGCTGGTGGGCGAGGCCGACACCCCGTCGGAAGCACTGGCCGTGGCACGACGCATCGCGGTCGTGCGCGGCGTGAGCGAGGCCGTGCTGCTGCGCAGCGACGCCGCCGCCGCCCCGGCCGCCGGCGGACGCGCGCGCTTCGAGATCGGCGTGCGTCTGGCGGAGGCCCAGCCATGAGGATGCCGCCCCTGGCCGCCCTTGGCCGGCCAACCCTGCGCGCCTTCGACCCGACTTGGCACCGCCTGCTCGGGAGCCCGGGCGGCCGGCTGGCGGCCGCAGCCGCCCTGCTGCTGCTGTTGGCACTCGCGCTGGCGACGGTGCTCGAGCCGCACTGGCGCTCCGCCGCCGCAAGCCTCGACGCCCAGCGCGGGCCGGTGGCTCCGATGCCCGAACCGCCGGCCTGGCCCCCGGCCGAGGCCCACGCGCCGCGCGTCAGCACCCTGCTCGGCCTGGCGCGCCGCCACGACGTGAAGGTGCGCGGCCTGCGCGAGGCCGCGGCCGTCTCCGCGGGCGACCAAGGCGTGGCCTGGCGCACGCTCGCCCTCAGCGCCGAGGGTCGCTACGCAGCCCTCCGGGCCTTTGCCGCATCGGCCCTGGCCGCGGACGCGGCGCTCGCACTCGACAGCCTCGTGCTGCAGCGCAACGATGCCGAGCAGGGCCTCCTGCGCGCCGAGTTCGGCTTTGCCTTCGGCCACGCCGCACCGGCTGCCGCGGCACGGGCCACGGCGCCGGCCGCTCGCAGCGGCCCTGCGGCAGGGGGTGCGCGGTGAGCATGCCCATGCGCCAACGCGTGCTGGCTGCAGCGGCCTTCGTCACCGCACTGGGCACGGGCTACGTGGCCAACCTCGACGAAGCTGGTCGCGCACCGGGCGACGATGCCGGCCTCGGGTGGCTGCCGGCCGCGGCCGGCGGGGCCGCTTCGGGCAGCGCTGGCGCGGCGGGGAGCGCGTCGTGGGCACGGGGCGACTGGCCCGAGCCCGCAGCCGACGCGCTGCGCGCCTGGGGCCAGGAGCTCCCCCTCCGCGGCGAAGGCGGCCCCGACACGCCTCGCGCCATGACAGCCGCTGCGGCTCGCGTCACCGCGCCAGCCACGCCGGTCGCACCCGCGTCCAGTGCCCCCGCGCCTGAGGCGCTCCCGACTCCGCCGTGGCGCCTGATCGGCCGCGTGGACGACGGCAGCGCGCCGCGCGCGCTGCTGGCCACGCCGCAGCAACTGCTGGTCGTAGCCGGGGGCGACACGATTGAAGGCCGCTGGCGCGTCGAACTCATCGGGGCCGAGGTCGTGGAACTGCGGGCGCTCGCCGGTGGCCAGGCCCTGCGGCTGGCTTGGGAGACGCGATGAGCGCGCCTGCCCTCGTCACCCGGCTGCCCGCACTGCTGCTGATCGTGGCGCTGGCCACCGCCTGCACCACGACGCCCCAGGAGAAGGCCCGCTCCCTGGCGCGCGAGGGCCGCAGCCTGGAGGCCCTGGCGCACATCGACCAGGCGCTGCGCGCCGCACCCGCCGACGCGGCGATGCTGCGCGCCGAACGCACGCGCCTGGCGCAGACGCTGGTGCTGCAGACGCTGGCGCAGGCCGAGCGCGCACGCGTTGCCGGCCGCACGGCCGAGACGCGTGCGCTCGTGCAGCAGGCGCGAGCCTTGGTGCCCGACCACCCGCGCGTGGCCGAGCTGGAGCGCGAGCTGGCCCGCACCGACCGCGCCGACGCCGAGCTGCGGGCCGTGCGCGAGGCCCTGGCGCAGGCCCTGCGCGACGCCGCAGGCCGCCCCGAGCCCGCTGGCGAGGCCGCCCGCGACGCGGCACGACGGCAAGCCCGCGAACGGCTGGCCGCGGTGCTTCGCGAGCAGCCCCAGCACGCCGCCGCACGGGCGCTGATGAACCAGCTGCTGGCCGCACCGCCGGCCGCCGAAGAGGGTACGCCGCTGGCCGGCGCGCTGGCTCGGCCGGTCACGCTGGAGTTCCGCGAGGCCCCGCTGCGTCAGGTGTTCGAGGCGCTGTCGCGCACGCACGGCCTGAACTTCGTCTTCGACCGCGACGTGCGCGCCGACAACCGCGTGACGCTGGCGCTGCGCGAGCTGCCGCTGGCCGAGGCCCTGCGCGTGCTGCTGGTGACGCAGCAGCTCGACCGCAAGTGGCTCAACGAGCGCACGCTGCTCGTGTACCCCGCGACGGTGGCCAAGCAGCGCGAGCACGCCGAGCTGGTGACCCGCACGCTGTACCTCACCAACAGCGACGCCAAGGGCATCGCGGCCATGGTGCGCACGATGGCCAAGACGCAGGACGTGCACGTCGACGAGCGCATCAACGCCCTGGTGGTGCGCGACACGCCGGCCACCGTGCGGCTGGTCGAGGACCTCGTGGCCGGCCTGGACCTGCCCGAGCCCGAGGTGCAGATCGACGTCGAGGTGCTCGAGATCAGTTCCTCGCGTCTGTCCGAGATCGGCCTGCAGTGGCCGCAGGAACTGCAAATCGGCGAGTTCAACGCCTTCGGCCAGCTGCCGCGCACCATCCGCCTCACCCGCGGCATGGAATCCCTGCTGCAGCTGCGCACCGCCAACCCGCTGCTGCTGGCCAGCCTGCGCGCCAGCGACGGCGATACGCAGACCCTGGCCAACCCCACCATCCGCGCCCGCAACCGCGAGAAGGCGCAGGTGCATGTCGGAGAGAAGCTGCCCGTCTTCACCACGACCTCGGCGGCCAACGTGGGCGTCAGTGCCTCGGTCAGCTACCTCGACGTCGGCATCAAGCTCGACGTCGAGCCCACGGTGCAGCTCGACGACGAGGTGACGATCCGCGTCACGCTCGAAGTGAGCAACCTCGTGCGCCAGGTGGGCGGGCCGGCCGGCAGCGTGGGCTATGAGCTCGGCACGCGCCGCACCAGCACCACGCTGCGCCTGGCCGACGGCGAGACCCAGGTGCTGGCCGGCCTGACCAAGCACGACGAGCTGCGCAACATCGACGGCGTGCCCGGGCTGGCGCGCGTGCCCTGGCTGGGGCGGCTGTTCGGCGTCGACAGCGACCAGCGCAAGAAGACCGAGGTGGTGCTGCTGCTGACGCCGCGCATCGTGCGCAACCTGCCGCTGCCCGAAGCCGCACTGAGCCTGCGGCCCGGCGGCACGGCCCTCAACCCCGGCGCCGAGCCGCTGCGCCTGCCCGCCGCGGCCCGCGCGACGATGGCGGCAGCCCGTGGCCCCCTCGGAAGCGGCAGCGGTTCCGAGCCGGCACAGCGCGCCACGCCCGAGGCCGCCGAGGCCCCGATGCCGCGCCTGGTGCTCGGCGTGAGCGAGCAGGCGGCGCCGGGGCAGACCGCCACCGTCACGCTGCGCAACCCCGGCCCGTTCCGCATCACGGGCGAGTTGCAGTTCGACGCCAACCTGCTGGCCAACGCCGCGGCAGGAACGGCCCAGGGACAGCGCCCCATGACGTTCGACCTGGGGCCCGGTGCCTCCACGGCCTGGGTGCTGCGCGTGCTGCCCGGGGCGGCGGGCATCGGCGTCGAGGTCACGCTCGGCAGTCTGGCGGCCATCGACCCTGCCGGCCTGCCGGCGGCCACGACGCCGCTGGTCGAAGGCCGCGGCCGCATCGAGGTGCGCGATGCGTCGCGTTGAACGGCTGACCGAAGCGCGCGGGGGCTTCACGCTCGTGGAGCTGCTCGTGGTGCTGGCCATCCTGGGCGTGCTGACCGCCGCGGCGCGCCCCCTCGTCGAGCTGTCTGCGCAGCGCCACAAGGAGGCTGCGCTGCGCCAGGCGCTGCGAGACATCCGGGGCGCGATCGACGCCTACGCCCGCGCCGTCGAGCGGGGCGAGGTGCTGCGCCCGGCAGATGGGCCGACCAGGGGGCCGGTCTACCCGGCCACGCTGGAGCTGCTGGTGCAGGGCGTGCCTGTCTCGGCCGAGCCGGGCGCGGCGCGGCGTCACTTCCTGCGCCGCGTGCCGCGCGACCCGTTCGCCGACCCTTCGATGCCCGCGGCTGCCACCTGGGCGCTGCGCGCCAGCGACAGCCCGCCCGACGCGCCCGCGGCCGGGCGCGACGTGTTCGACGTGGCGTCGCGTCACGCCGCCACAGCCCTCGACGGCACGCGCTATGGCGACTGGTGAGCACACGCTGCACGCCGGGCCCCGCCCGCTGCAACGGCCATCGAGCGGCTTCACGCTGATCGAGCTGCTCGTGGTGCTGGCACTGGTCGGCCTGCTGGCCTCGCTGGCGGCTCCCCGCTACCTGCGCAGCCTCGACGTCGCCAGGGAGCGTGCGCTGGCCACCTCGCTGTCGGTGATGCGCGACGCCATCGACCAGTTCGCTGCCGATCGGGGCCGCTGGCCGCTGTCGCTGGCCGAACTGGCCGAGGCACGCTACCTGCGCACCGTGCCTCCCGATCCTGTCACCGGCGAGTCCGGCACCTGGATCGAGATCGCCGCCGCGTCGCCTCCCGCCGGCGGCGTCGCTGCGGGGGGAATCGACGACGTGCGCAGCGGCGCCGGCGGGCGCGGCAGCGACGGGAGACCCTATGCCGAGTGGTAGTCGTCGACGGGGCTGCAGCGGCCTGACCTGGTGGGGCTTGCTGCTCGTGCTGGCCGTCTCGGGCGCGGCGCTGGCCACGCTGGGCCGGCAGTGGAGCCTGCAGACGCAGCGCGAGCGCGAGGCGGAGTTGCGCTTCCGCGGCGAGCAGATCCGCGACGCCATCGGCCGCTATCGCAGCGCCCAGGAGCCGGCCGCCTGGCCTACCAGCCTCGACGACCTGCTGGCCGACCCCCGCGGCGGCTTCGAAGGCGGCCCGCGCCATCACCTGCGCCGGCGCTGGACCGACCCGTTCACCGGCCGCGCCGACTGGGAACTCCTGCCCGCGCCGCCCCCCGACAGCGGCTTCGTCGGCGTGCGCAGCCGCTCGCCGGTGCGCCGCCTTTCGCGACTGGACGCCGCGGCCACCGGAGACGAGCCCAGGGTCTCGGACTGGCGCTTCGTGCAGGCCGCCTTGCCGCCGAGCCGCCCGCCGCGCCCCCCGACACGAGGAGGAGGAAGCCCATGAACGTCGCGCCTTCGCCGCCAGTCCCGATCGGGGTCGACGACCTCGACGCCGCGACGATGCCGTTGCCCTTGGCGCGCGTGCTGCTGCGCTTCGTCGAGGAGTCGCCCGAAGTCTGTCGCCGCCACCAGTTCTACACGCTGCTGCAGAGCCAGCTTGTGTCGCTGCTGCCCCACACCGTGGCCGTGTGCGGGGCCTACGACCGGCGACGCCGTGACCTGGTGTTCGATGTCTTCAACAGCGTCGTGCTGCCTCCCTGGCTTCAACTGGGCAGGCCTGACTCGCCCTTGCTGTCGCGCCTGCTCAATGCCTGGCTCGACGGCCGCGGCGAACCGCTGAGCCTGCCGCTGGGCGAGCGCACGGCGCTGCCCGACGAAGCGGCGGCGCTTCGCGAGGCCGGCGTCGAGCGCCTGCTGGTGCACGGCGTATCGCGCCCCGAGCGGATGCACGAGGTGAGCGGCTTCTACGTTCTCGGCGGCCCCCTGCCCAGCAGCGATGTCGACGAAACCCGGCTGCTGCGGCTCGTGCTGCACCCGCTGCATGCAGCCTACCTGCGCACGCTGGACGCGGAGCGCGAGGTCGGCATGGTGCCCCGTGACCGGCTGCCGGCGGCAGCGCCATTGCGCCAGCCTCGTCAGGCCCGCATCACCCCGCGCGAAGCGCAGATCCTCGCCTGGGTGCGCGAAGGCAAGAGCAACCAGGAGATCGGCGAGGCCCTCGGCATCAGCGCGCTCACCGTCAAGAACCACATCCAGAAGATTCTGCGCAAGCTCGGCGCCAGCAACCGCGCCCACGCGGTGGCCATGGCCATGCAGTTGCGGCTGCTCGACGATGGCCGGGGAGGTCTGTGATGCAGGGCCGGCAGCTCCGCGCGGTGTGATCCGTTCGGCCCATCACCCATCCCGGCGCCTGTCGCAGGCGCCCCGAAAAATGCGCGGTTTTCCACGATCCGCACCGAACGCGCGGGACGCCAAGATGCCCTCGACGAGCCTGAAGATCCTGCGCCGCGCCGCGCTGCTCGCCCTGGCCTGCGTGCCGCTGGCCGCCCACGCGTGGTGGAACGATGCCTGGAGCCAGCGCACGCGCATCACGCTCAACACCAGCGCGGCCGGCGTCGAGACGCGCGAGGCGTTGTCGCAGCTGGCGGTGCCGGTGCGGCTGCATTCCGGCAACTTCGACTTCCTCGCGGCCAAGCCCGACGGGAGCGACCTGCGCGTCGTGGCCGGCGACGACAAGACGCCGCTGAAGCACCGCATCGAGCGCTTCGACGGTGCCAACGAGCTGGCCGTGCTGTGGGTGCAGGTGCCGGCGGTGGCGCCCGGCAGCGACAAGAACGTGCTCTACGTCTACTTCGGCAACGCCGGGGCCGCGGCCGAAGCACCGTCGCCCGTGGCCGATGCCGGCACCGTGGCTGCCTTCCGCTTTGCCGAGGCCGACGGCAGCGCTGCCGACCACACCGCCACGCTGAAGGCCGGCGCTCCGGCGGCGGTGGAACTCAACGGGCTGATCGGCCCGGCAGCCCGCTTGGCCGGAAAGGCCGTCACGTGGCCGGCCGCCCCGGCGATGCAGGTCGCCGCGGGCGCACCCTACGCCGTGTCCTTGTGGGTGCGGCCCGAGTCGGCCGGCGGCACGCTCTACGCACAGGGGCCGCTGACGCTCGCACTCGATGGCGGCCAGGCCGTGGTGCGGCTGGGCGGCGTCACCGTGCGCGGCGGCAGCCTGCCGCCCAACGCCTGGGCGCAGGTCGCAGCGGTGCTGGCCGCCGGCCAGCTGACGCTGTACGTGAACGGCAGTTCCGCGGGCAGCGCCGCAGCCGCGGCATCGCCGGCCATCGGCGGCGGCATCGCCATCGGCGACGGCCTCACCGGCCTGATCGACGAGCTGGTCGTCGCCAACGTGGCGCGCACGGCCGAGTTCGTTCGCTTCAACCACGCATCGCAATCGGCCGATGCCCGGCTCGTGGCGGCCGTCCTGCAGCCCAAGGGGGCGGCAGATGCCGGCGAGGGTGGCCACGGCGGCTACATGGGCATCCTGGTGAAGAACCTCACCATCGATGCCTGGGTCGTGATCGTGCTGTGCGGCGTGCTGTTCCTGATCGCGCTGTGGGTGATGATCGACAAGTTCGTGCTGGTACGGCGCACCGACAGCGCCAACCAGGGCTTCCTGGTGCGCTTCCGCGAGTCGCGCGACGTCATGCAGGCCGAAGGCGCGGCCGCCTACCCGCGCTCCAGCCTGGCCCGCATCTACGAGGCCGGTCTTCGGGAGCTCAGGAAGCGCGACGTCGGTCAGGCCGGCGCCGCGCGTCTGTCGGGCGCATCGATGGATGCCGTGCGCGCAGCCGTCGACGCCGACGTCGTGCGAGAAACCAACCGCCTGAACAGCCATATGGTCTGGCTGACCATCGCCATCTCGGGCGGCCCCTTCCTGGGGCTGCTGGGCACGGTCGTGGGCGTGATGATCACCTTCGCGGCCATCGCGCAGGCGGGCGACGTCAACGTCAATGCCATCGCGCCAGGCATCGCCGCGGCGCTGCTGGCCACCGTGGCCGGCCTGGCGGTCGCGATCCCGGCGCTGTTTGGCTACAACTACCTCACGTCGGGCATGAAGACGATCTCGTCGGACATGCAGATTTTCGTCGACGAGTTCGTCACGCGCGTCGCCGAGAGCTACGGCCAGCGCTGAAGCGGCAGGGAATGCCATGTCCGCCGACGTCAAGACCGACAACCAGCCCTACGACGACATCAACATCACGCCGATGCTCGACCTGGCGTATGTGCTGCTGGTCACGTTCATCATCCTGACCACCGCCAGCGTGCAGGGCGTGCGGGTGAACTCGCCGCAGACGGCGGCCGTGAGCAACCTGGCCAAGCCGCAGACGCGCGCCGTCACGATCACGTCCGACGGCAGCATCTACCTGGATGCGTTCCCGGTGAGCATCGACCAGCTCAAGACGAGCCTGGGCCAGTACAAGGCCGCCAACCCGAACCTGCCAGTGGTGCTCAAGGGTGACGCCGAGGTGCAGTACGACGTCGTCGTGCAGGTGCTGAACGTCATCAAGTCGCTCGACATCACCGAGGTCGGCCTGGTCACCAAGCGCGCGGCGCCCTGACCGCTCCCGGAGGAACGTCGCATGCAGCTGCAGACCGAATCCAAGCCCTACGACACCATCAACGTCACGCCGATGCTCGATCTGGCCTACGTGCTGCTGGTCGTGTTCATCCTGATGACCACGGCCACGGTCCAGGGCATCACGCTGGCGCTGCCCAAGCCCTCGGCGACGCCGCCGACCGAACGCAACGAGGTCGTCGTGCTGCGCGTCGAGTCCGACGGCACGCTCAAGCTCAACGGCGCGCCGCGCACCGTGGACGCGCTGCGCGCCGACCTCACCGCCGTCAAGGCACGCGACGCCAAGGCCACCGTCGTAATCCAGGGCGACGGCCGCACCCAGTACCAGCGCGTGGTGGCGATGATCGATCTGTGCAACGAGTTGCAGATCGGCCTGAGCCTGGCCACCGCGCGCATCGGCTTCTAGCCCCACCGGCGCCGATCCGACAGGAGAGACCGATCGTGTTCCATTCCCCCGCACCGCGGCGCCGCGCGGCCTGCGCGCTCAGCATGTCCGCAGGTCTGCTGCTGGCATTGCTGCTGGCGGGCTGCGGCGACGAGCCGCCGCCGCAGCGCAAGATGCAGACCGTCAAGCTGCTGCCCGACACGCCGCCGCCGCCACCGCCGCCACCGAAGGAGAAGCCGCCCGAACCCCGCAAGGAGGACAAGCCCCAGCCGCAGGCGCCGCAGGCCAAGGCCGAGCCGCAGCAGGCCGCACTGCGCAGCGACGAGGCCGCCGGCACGGGGCCCGGCAGCGGGCTGGTCGCCGGCAACGTGACGCAGGACTACACGGACCAGAAGATCGGCGACAAGCCGCAGATCGGCGGCAGCGGCGCCGACATGACGGCCCGGCTGGCCGCGAACAGCTTCGCCAGCGCCACGACACGATCGCTCAACGAGTTCCTGGCGCGCGAGCGTGAGCTCAAGCGCGGCGACTTCCGCGCCCAGGTGCACCTGTGGCTGGCACCCTCGGGCGCACTGCAGCGGGCCGAGCTCGTGGGCAGCACCGGCGACCCCGCCACCGACAAGGCCCTGCGCGACGCGTTGCTGCGCTTCCCCGGTGCCGGCGCCCCGCCGCCGCAGGCCCTGCAGCAGCCGCTGCGGCTGCAGGTCACCAACCGGATGCTGGGATGAAGAAGCTGAACGGGTACGCGCCGGCCTGGGCCGGTGGCATGCTGCTGGGCCTGGCCGCAGCCGCGATGGCACAGCCGGCGGCGGCCCCCGCGGCGGCGGCAGCCGAGCGCGAGTCTCTGGAGAGCCTCCGCGAGACCACCCTGGCCCTGATCGAGGTGCTCGTGGCCAACGGCACGCTGACGCGCGAGAAGGCCGAGCAGCTACTGGCCGACGCGCGCCGACGCGCGACTGCCCGCATACCGGCGGGCGAGTGGGGTTCGGCTCCGCCCTCAGCGGCGCCGGCGCCCGCAGCGGCACCGCCGGTCACCCGCGTGCCCTTCGTGCCGCAGATCGTGCGCGACCAGATCCGCAACGAGCTGCGCGAGGAGATCGTGGCCCGTGCCCGCGCCGAGCGCTGGGGCGTGCCCAATGCCACCGCCGAGTGGACCGACCGCATCCTCGTCAGCGGCGACCTGCGCGTGCGCGGGCAGGCCGACCTGTACGACGACCAGAACCTGTCGCCGCTGGACTTCGTCACCGGTGCCGCCGCCTCGCTGGCCACGCGGGCGCCCGACTTCGCCAGCGCAACCCCGGTGGGCCTGCCCACGGCCAACACCCTGGTCGACCGCAACCGCAGCCGTGTGCGCGCGCGGCTGGGCGTCTTGTCCAGGGTCAACGACTGGGTCACTGGGGGCCTGCGCCTGGCCACGGGCAGTGCCACCGACCGCGTCTCGACCAACCAGACGCTGGGCCAGAACTTCAACAAGTACAGCTTCCTCGTCGACCAGGCCTACGTCCGCCTGACGCCCTGGGACTGGGTCAGCGCCTCCGCCGGACGCATCCCCAACCCCTGGTTCAGCACCGACCTGGTGTGGAACGACAGCCTCAGCTTCGAAGGCGCCGCGCTCACGGTACGCCGGCCCGAGCTGGGCTCGCCGACGCTGCTGCCCTTCGCCACCGTGGGTTACTTCCCGGTTCGCGAGAGCGCGCCGCCGCGGCGCGGCCGAGGGCTGCTGGGCGCCCAGGTGGGCCTGCAGTGGGAGGCCAGCGAGCTGACCCGCGTGCGCGTGGGCTATGCGCGGTACCACTTCCGCTACTTCGAGGGCCAGATCGACGGCGACTACAGCGCTGTCACCGGCCCCGGTGCCAGCTACGGCCAGTACGAATACGAGGCCGGCCTGCGGCAGCGCGGCAACACGCTGTTCCTGACCAACAACCCGCTGGAGATCGCCGCCGGCCTGAGCCTGGACCGCGCGCGCTGGGGCCTGGCCTCGCGCTTCGAGCCCTGGACGCTGACCGTGGCGGCGCAGTGGTCGCACTTCGCGCCCATCGTCGTGGGCCTGACGGCCGAATTGGTGCGCAACGAGGCGTTCGACCGCCAGGAGATCGCGTCGCGCACTGGCGGCCTGCTGCTGGACGACGCTCGCAACTACGGCTTCGGCGGCCGGCTGACCGTGGGCATGCAGGAGGTCCGCAACCTGCACGACTGGCAGGTGAGCCTGGCCTACCGCTGGCTCGGCAGTGATGCCGTGCCCGACGCCTTCGTCGACAGCGATGTCGGCCTGGGTGGCACCAACGTGCGCGGACTCACGGTCGGCCTGAACTACGGCCTGGCCCGCGACACCGCGCTGGGCGTGCGCTGGATCACCGGGCGAACCATCAGCAGCCCGACGGTGCGCCCCGGCCGCGGCGAGCGCTTCGGTGTCGACAGCCTCCAGGTGGACGTGAATGTGCGCTACTGAGCAGGGCCCTCTTCCCATTCGGGCTGGGACGGCCGAAGACTTGTCGCCGGCGCGCACCTCCGGTCGCTGCACGCCAAGGCGGGCCCTGCAGGCGCTGAGCGCCTCCCTCGCGCTGGCCCTCGCACTGCCGGCCCTGGCGCAGCAGGCTCCCAGCCGTGAGCAGGAGCAGATCCGCCGCCTGCGCCAGCAGACGCAGCAGCTGCAGCAGGAGCTCGCCGCCGCACAGCAGAGCGCGCAGGCCGCGCGCGCCGAGGCCGAGCAGCGCGCGGCCAGCGCCCAGGCCGAGGCCAGCCGCGCGCGCCGCAGCGCCAGCGGCGCCGCCGAGCGGGTGAAGGAGCTTGAGGCCGAGCTCGACACGCTGCGAAGCGCGCAGGCTTCGCAGCAGGCCCGCCAGGCCGAGCTGACGCTGGCGCTGGAGGGCGCGCAGGGCGAACTGCAAACCACGCGCAACGAGCTCGGCGCACGCAGCCTGCGGCTGACGCGCCGCGAGGGCGAACTTGAGGCGCTCGAAGCGCGCTTCCGCGGCCAGAACGCCGCGCTCGACCTGTGCACGCGCCACAACCAGGCGCTGCGCAGCGTGTCGCTTGACCTGCTGGGCCGCTGGCAGCGCATGGACTGGCGCGATGCGCTGGCGGCCAAGGAACCCTTCGTGCAGACCGAGAGGGTGCGCATCGAGAACCTGGTGCAGGGCTACGAGGAACAGATCGACCGCGCCACCCTGGCGCGCCCGGCCGCGGCCGGTGCGTCGGGGCCGGCACCACGGCCATGACGCGCCAGGCGGCCCAGGCCGTGGCCGCGGCGGCCCTGCTGATGGCGGCCGCCGCCCGGGCCGACGGGGCCGATCCCGACCCCGCGTTGCGCGCGTTCGCCAAGCCCGCCCCCGCGGTGGCGCGCGTCGGGCCGCCCGACCCCATTGCCTGGGAGCGCCAGCAGCGAACACCCGATCGCATGGGCCCGGCGCCGCTGCGCCCGCAGGACCGGGCGCTTCTCGCCGCCCTGCGCGAGGCCCGCTGGACCGATGCCTTGGCAATGGTGAAGGCCGGAGCGGCCGTCAACGCGCGCGACGAGCGCGCCAGCCACCCGCTGGCGCTGGCCGCCGCAGCCGGTCGCGACGAGCTGGTGCGCGAACTGCGCCAGCGCGGCGCCGCACCCGACCGCGTCGGCGAGGACGGCTTCACCGCGCTGGGGGCAGCCGCCTGGCGCGGCCAGCGCAGCACGGTGCGGCTGCTGCTGCGCAGCGGCGCCAGCGCGGCGGCGTGGGGCCACAACGGGCACACGCCGCTGCACCTGGCCGCGCTGGCCGGGCACGCCGACATCGTCGACGACCTGCTGCGCAGCGGCATTTCGATCGAGCTGCTCAACCGTGCGCGCGAGAGTGCGCTCGACGTCGCCGCCACAGCCGCGCAGGACGCGGTCATGGACCGCCTCATTCAAGGGGGAGCCGATATGACCATGGCGGGGCGTCGATGAGCCGTTCGTGAGCCGAACGACCCATGAATCGGCTGCAGGGCGCGGTTCGATTGTCGCGACAAGACGCGATTCTCCACCTCACGCCGCACCCGCTTGCTGAGGGCTGTCCCTTCGGACTAGAGCGCACCGAAATCGCCCATGAGGCTGCCACGGTCGCTGCCTAGCATTCGCTGCGGAGTTGGATACCAATCGGGCTTTGCGCCCACAACCTTAGGACGAGGAGTTAACTCATGAAACTGCAATTCCGCGCGCTGGCCCTGGCGGCCGCGACCCTGGCGGCGAGCGGCGCCCATGCTGCGATCGAGCTTGCCACCAGCGGCACCGCCGGCAACAGCTCGCTGTTGTTCGTTGCCGTTGACAGCAACAGCAACATCGCGCTCACGGTCGACCTGGGCCTGAGCATGTCGTACTTCACCAATTCGACGACCTGGGTCACCGAACTGCAGTCCGCCAGCAAGACCTGGAACTTCGCCACCAACACCACGAGCGAGTCGGGCATCACCGGTATCTCGTGGTCGGCGGCCTACGACACCTTCAAGGCCACCCAGGCGGGCAACGACTTCACCTGGGGCGTGATCGCCGCTGACGCGGTTACGGGTTCGACCGTGAACGCGTCGAATGCCATCGCCGGCCGCGGCTGGCTGGCGACGGGCAACGCCACGCAGGCGGAGATGCTGAACGCCAGCACGTCCGGCCCGACGGGCAATGGGCTGGGCAATTTTGGTCTGTACGCCGCCTCGGTGAACAACTTCGGCACGCATCTCGGTTCCGCCAACGGAGCCGCGACCACCGACGCCAGCAACGGCGATGCGTGGCTGCCCAACCGCATGGGCGGCAACTTCGGCGGCCAGCAGACCTGGAACTACCTGCTGGCCAACGGCGCGACGTCCACCTTCCAGTGGCAGCAGCAGGTCGTCGCCAACCCCGTGGTCATCCAGTTCGGCCTGTCCAACGCCACGGACAGCCTGGCCGCCACCCCGGTGTTCTGGACCTTCGACATCGCCACCGACACGCTGGTTCTGGCCGTGCCCGAGCCCAGCACCTACGCGATGCTGGTCGCCGGCCTCGCTGCCGTCGGCTTCATGGCCCGCCGCCGCAAGGCCTGAGGCCGCTGCCCCTTCACATCCTGGCTCCACGTCCCCGGCTCGGGCCGGGGCGGGAGTCAACCTGAGTCCTCAACAGGAGCTTCGACATGCAACTCACCAAGATCGCCCTGGCCGTCGGCGTGGCCTGCGCCGCCGCGTCGGCCACCGCCGCCCCTGACGTCAGCCGCATCGCGCTCAGCGCCGGTGCCTCGGCCGTTCAGGGCAACTACAACCTCGCCCTGCGCGCCATGTGCACCGCGGCCGGTGGCGTGCCCACAAGCTTCGTGTCCGGCAACTTCACGACGGTGGTCTGCGCCGACGTCGCGATCACGACCGGCGCGCAGTACACGGCCAAGCCGAACGGCGAGTTCATCAATTTCAACGGCATTCCGTTTGCCGAGGTGCGGATCAACGTTTCGGACGGCTCGTTCGGCAGCGTGCTGATCCTCAACGGCAAGGCCTACACCTTCCGTGACCCCGCCACCAGCACCAACATCGCCCCGCCCGCCGGCGCGACGATCATCGGCGGCTTCAGCGACACCGCGACCAACCGCTTCCCGGCGCCCACGATCGGCGCGAACCAGCTGTTTGCCAACGCTGGTGCTGGCGTGGCGCAGACCTTTGGGGTGGCCGCGTCGAACGCGCTGTACACCAAGATGTTCGATGCCCAGAAGCTCGCCGGCCTGATTCCCGCCAGCTGCACGGTGTCCGACACGAACCTGCCGTATTGCGTGCCGTCGATCGCCAAGGCGCAGATGGCCACGATCATGGTCGACAACCCCTTCAACGCCGCATACTCGCGGGGCCTGGGCTTCCTGACGAGGAACCCGGCCGACGATGGCACTGAACTGCGCTACGTGCGCCGCGTCGACACCTCGGGCACGCAGTCTTCGGCCCAGAACTACTTCCTGGGCCTGCCCTGCTCGCTGGAAGCGCTGTCGATCGTTCCCGAGCCGACCAGCGACGACGAAGCGGGTGGCCTGAAGGACGCGCTGATCGGCGCCATCCGCGTGTACGCGGCCGGCGGCACCAGCGACGTGCGCAACGAGCTGAACAAGGCCGGCGTCTTCGCGCTGGGCGTGATGTCGGGCGAGAACAATCAGAGCGGCTCGAACTGGCGCTGGCTGCGTGTGGACGGTGCCATGATCGGCGAGAACGCCATCCCGGGCACCGCCGGCATCACGAACAGCAACACGCTGAAGGATGGCTCGTACGGCTTCTACTTCGAGCTCACCTACACGGGCAACAACAGCGTCCTGGGCGCCATCGCCA
Organism: uncultured beta proteobacterium; assembly: GCA_903828235.1. Lineage (GTDB taxonomy): Bacteria > Pseudomonadota > Gammaproteobacteria > Burkholderiales > Burkholderiaceae_C > Rubrivivax. The sequence goes on from CAIKLM010000010.1 coordinate 42,145, forward strand.
GCTCGCTGAACACGCTGGCGGCCCCGGTCGGCCTGGTCAACGCCGCCGATCTGGCCGCCGGCTACAACAAGGGTGGTCTGACCTGCCAGGGCAGCTCGTCGAACTGAGCGAGCACGCCGCCGCCACCGGAAGGCCCTCGGGTCCTTCGGTGCGCGCATCCAGCGCCCGCCTCAGGCGGGCGTCCTTCCTTCATCAACGCCCGGCAGAGTGCTCCGACATGCATGGTTTGGCCCGCCGCAGCGTGTTCCCGACCACCCACTTCATCCTCTGCGCCATGTCCCGCCTGTGTGTCTGGCACACCGTCTATGCCCTGGCGCTGGCCGTGTTTGCCCACGCGGCGCCTGCGCAGGCACCGTCGCCCGACACCCCCCGCTTCGACATCCTCGAGTTCGTCATCGAAGGCGACACGCTGCTGGGCGCACCGGCGCTGGAACGTGCGGTCTACCCCTTCCTCGGCCCCGGCAAGACCGTGGCCGACGCCGAAGGCGCGCGCCGCGCACTGCAGCAGGCCTATCAGGAGGCGGGTTACCTCAGCGTCAGCGTCGTGCTGCCGCCGCAGCGGGTCGACGAAGGCAGCGGCGAGGTTCGGCTGCAGGTCATCCAGGGCGTGGTCGAGCGGCTGAAGGTGACCGGTGCCGAGCACTTCCTGCCCAGCGGCATCCGCCAGGGCCTGCCCAGCCTGGCGCCGGGCAGCGTGCCGCAGTTCACCGAGGTGCAGCAGGAGCTGGGCCAGCTGGCCGCGCTGGCGCCCGACCGCCGCATCACCCCGCTGCTGGCCGCAGGCTCGGGCCCGGGCACGCTGGAGGTCGAGCTCAAGGTCGAGGACTCTCGCCCGCTGCACGGGGCGCTGGAACTCAACAGCAAGCAGTCGCAGAACACCGAGCGCGGCCGCCTGGAAGCCGCGCTGAGCTACGACAACCTGTTCCAGCGCCAGCATGCGATCGCGGGCAACTGGGTGGTGTCGCCGCGCCAGCCCGAGCAGGCCAACATCCTGTCGCTGCTGTACAGCGCCCCTCTGGGCGGCAGCGGCGACCGGCTGTCGCTGGCCTACACCTATTCGGACAGCGACACGCCCACGCCGCTGGGCGGCCTCACGGTCTCGCGCGGAGAGACTTGGCGGCTGCGCTGGCGCGACCGCCTCGACGCGCCCGAGGGCATCAAGCACGCACTGAGCTGGGGCTGGACGCTGCGCCACCTGAAGGACGGCAACGTCGACGTCGCCGGCTTCGGCACCGCGTCGCCGCCCTTGCGCTACCCGACCTTCGGCATCGACTACGAGCTCAGCCTGGCCGGGAGCCGGCCCGGGCGCCAGGCGCGCCTGGGCGCGAGCCTGAGCTTCAGCCTGCCGGCCTTCAGCGCCCGCACGATCGACTGCTTCGGCGTGCCCAAGGACCAGTTCGCCTGCAAGCGCGAGCAGGGCTCGCCGCGCTTCCAGGTGCTGGGACTGTCGGCCGAACTGCGCGAGCCGCTGGGCACCGATGCCAACGGCTGGCTGCTCGCGCTGCAATTGCAGAGCCAGTACAGCGACACGCCGCTGCCGAGCTCGGAACAGGTGGTGTACGGCGGCGTCGACAGCGTGCGCGGCTACTACGAGGGCGAGCAGGCCGGCGACCTCGGCGCCGCGCTGCGCGCGGAGCTGTGGTCGCCCCGCTGGCAGCCGATGGCGCGCGTGCAATTGCGCGGCCTGGGCTTCGTCGACACCGCCGGGCTGCGCAAACTGTTCGCGCTGCCGGGCGAGGCGCAGAACGTGCAGCTGGCCAGCACGGGCCTGGGTTTGCGCGTCGACACCGACTTCGGCCTGTCGGCGAGCCTGGACTGGGCCTGGCTGTTGCGCGACACCACCCGGCTCGATCGCTTCGGCAAGGCCGAGCCGCTCAGCGGCCGCGCGGCCAGCCGGCGCCAGCGCTGGGACCTGTCGCTGCGGCAGAGCTTCTAGGCCGCGCCGCTGTCACAGACCGGCAGCATGAGCCTTACGGCTCATGGGCGGCGTGGTCCGGCCATCAGCGCCCGCGAGCATCACGGGTTGTCCACGAGGTCGCCATGAACCAGGGTCTGCACCGTCTCGTCTTCAACCGCCACCGGGGAATGGCCGTGGCCGTGTTCGAGGGCGCCCGAAGCCAGGGCAAGGCCGGCCGCGTGGGCATGGGACTGGCCGCGGTGGCGGCAGCACTGGCACTGGGCAGCCCGGTGACGGCGCAGACGCGTCCACCCGTAGTGTTTGCCGGCGCCCTGCCGGCGCCGGCAAACCCCCTGCCGCAGCCCTACGGCACGCTGCGCAACGCCAGCGGCGGCTTCGTCAACGACCCCACGCTTCGCAGCTTCGTGGCCGACCCGGCGCAGCGCTCGCGCGTGGAGTGGCGGGTCGCGCCCGACGGCCGCTCGGCCACCTTCAAGCAGGGCGACGTCGACCGCGTGATCCTGAACTGGGACCGCTTCGACATCGGCGCCGGCCACCACGTGCACTTCGAGCAGAGCACGGACCCGTCGCGCTACGTCTCGGCGCTCAACCGCATCTGGAGCGCCGACCCGTCGCTGATCCTGGGCCGGCTGACGGCCGACCGCGAGGTGATCCTGCTCAACAGCCACGGCGTGTACTTCGGCCGCGGCGCGCGCGTGGACACGGGCAAGTTCGTCGCCACCGCCAACAGCATTTCCGACGCCGTGTTCGAGCGCGGCCTGCGCAATGTCACCGACGGCAGCGCGGTGTTCGCCGCCGCCGGAGCCGACTACCAGCCGACGAACCCCGACGCGGCCATCAGCGTCGAGGCCGGCGCCGAGATCCGCAGCGCCGCCGGCGGCGACGTGCTGCTGATCGCGCCGCGCGTGGCCAACCGCGGTCGCATCGACACGCCGAAGGGTCAGACCGTGCTGGCCGCCGGCGACCGCGTCTACCTGATGAGCTCGTCGGACCCGGCGCAGCGTGGGCTGATCGTGGCCGTCGACCCCCTGCGGCTGGCCGGCAGCACCACCGCCAACGACCCGACGCTCGGCATCGTGGAAAACGCCGCCGACGGCTCGCCGCTGGACGCCACCGCGCGTGCCGCCGACGCCGTGGCGCAGAAGGTCAACGAGATCCGCGCCGACAGCGGCAGCATCAACCTCGTGGGCCTGACGGTGCGCCAGGCCGGGCAGCTCAACGCCACCACCGCGGTGAAGGGTGCCAACGGCGCGGTGTACCTGCAGGCGATGGGCTCGACCCGCACGCTGGCCGGCGGCCTCAGCGAGCTCACCGAAGCCAGCCAGCGCGGCTTCGTCGTCGAGAACGGCGCCCGCGTCACCGCCTCGGCATCCGGCGGCACGGTCGAGATCGCCGCCGGCAGCGCGACGCGGGTGCTGCCCAGCAGCACCGCGACCACGCAACTGGCCGCCGAGGTGTTCAACCCGTCGATCGTCCGCGTCGAAGGCGAGACGATCACGATGGCCGGCGGCGCCACCGTCGAGGCGCCTTCCGGCCGCATCGAACTGCTGGCGGCCAGCCAGCGCCAGACCAGCCCGGTCTTCAGCAACACGCCGGGCCGCGCGCCCACTCCCGACACCAGCCGCATCGTGGTGGCGCCGGGCGCGAACCTGTCCACCGCCGGCGTCGTGGGCGTCGAGGTCGACGGCGCCCGCAACCAGGGCACGCAGCGCTTGTTCCGCATCGAGCTGGCCGATGCGCCGGTGCAGCGCGACGGCCCGCTGTACCGCGAGCAGGTGTTCTTCGACAACCGCGAGGCCAGCCGCATCGGCGTGGCCAACGTGGCTGGCGCCGGCGCGGGCACGGGCTTCACGGCACGCGAGAAGTCGACTGCAGGCGGCACGCTGCGCATCGAGTCCGAGGGCACCGTGGTGCTGGGCCAGGGCGCCGTCGTCGACGTGTCGGGCGGCTCGGTGCGCTACTCCGCCGCCACCTTGCAGACGTCTCTGCTCACGCGCGACGGCGTCGTCGTGCAGTTCCGCAACGCCGCCCCCGGCAACCGCTACGACACGCTGCTCGGCGACACCCGGCAGACGCTGGTGCCGGCCTACGAGGAAGGCCGCGACGGCGGCAGCCTCGTGTTGACGGGCAACCGGCTGGCGCTGTCGTCCGAGCTCCGGGGCGACGTGGTCGAGGGCGAGTTGCAGCGCAATGGCAGCAGCAACCGGGCACGGCCGGCCGCGCTGTCGATAGGCCGCTTCGCCGGCAACGGCCAGTACCTCGCCGGACTGAGCCTCGAGGCCAACCCGACGCCAGCGCTCGACGGCTCGCTGTTCGGGTCGCCGGCCTCCGCCGACCTTTCGGCGGTGCCGTCGACGACCGTGCTGTCGCTGCCGCTCGTGTCCGCGGCAGGCTTCGGCGCGGTCGCCCTCAGGGCCGACCGCGTCGAGCAGCCGCGGTTCGGCACACTGGACCTCGGGCCGCGTGGCCAGCTCGACATCCTGGCCCGCCAGATCAGCCTGGACGGCAGCTTCACGCTGCCCGGCGGCACGCTGACGCTGCTGACCAACGACGCCAACGCAGATTCGCCGACCACGGGCCTGGGCGATATCCGGCTGTCGGGTCGCACGCGCTTCGACCTTGCCGGGCGCTTGATCAACGACACCGTGGCCGCAGCCGGCGCAGGCGGCGACACGCCCCTGCAGCTCGACGGTGGCCGGGGCAGCGTGAGCGCGGCGCACGACCTGCTGGCCGAGCCGGGCGCCGAGATCGACGTCTCCGGCGGGGCCCGCCTGACGTCTGCGGGCACCCTGAGCCGGGGCCGGGCCGGCAGCGTGGCGCTGGCCGCGGGGCGCTCGGAGCGCTTCGAGACGCGGCTGCAGATCGAGGGCTTGCGGCTGCTGGGCCACGACTTCGGCGACGGCGGCACGCTGACGCTGGCCGGGCCGGCGCTGCGCCTGGCGGCTGGGGCCGCGGCGCCGGCCGGGTTCACCGGCCTGAGCCTGGCCCCGGAGTTCCTGTCTGCGGGCGGCTTCGGCAACGTGTCGCTCGATGCGTTCGGCGACGTGACCGTGCCCGCCGGCACCCGGCTTGAGCCGACGCTGTCGTCTTGGGAGCTCGCTGCCAGCCACCGTTCGGCTGGCAGCGGCCGCATGCGCGGCGAGGTCGTGCTGGCACGGCCCGTGGACGAAAACCTGGCCGACCGGCGGCCGGTGAACCTGAGCCTGAGCGCCAGCCGGCCCCTGGTGCTGAACGGCGTGGCGCTGGGCGGCGGGCGGCTGGTGGTCGAGCGCGGTGCCTCGATCGAGATCGAGGCCGGCGGCACGCTCGCGCTGGCTGCCAGCAACCGGGTGGAGATCGGCGCTGGCGACGCTGCGGCCGGTGGCCCAGCGCGACTGGATGTGCCAGGTGGCCGGTTGGCCATCACGCTCACCGGCACCCGGGGCGCCAGCAGCGCCTCCGAGGCTTTCCAGGACCCCGCCGGCTTCCTCGGCAGCCAGGCCTTGTGGATCGGTGCCGGCGCACGGCTTTCGGTCTCGGGTGTGGCCGAGCTGCGCCCGGATGCCTCACCGCCCGCCTTCAGCACCTTCGGCGACGCGGCAGCAGCGTCCACGGCGCCGCGCCTGACGGGCAACGTGCGCGGCGGCGGCAGCATCGACCTCGTGGCCAACCGCGGCTACGTGGTGCTCGAACAGGGCTCGCAGCTGTCGCTCGACGGCGCGGCCGCAGCCTTGAACCTGCGCGGCGCGGCGACACCGGTGACGGTGGCTCGACCCGGCGGCAGGTTGCGGCTCAGCAGCCCCGAAGGCATGGTGCTGGACGGCGACATCTCGGCACGCGCACCCACCGGCGCGCTCGGGCAGGCATTGGCCGAAGGCGGCAGCCTCGAGGTGGCAATCGGTGCGGGCGGCGTCAACCGCTTCACCGTCGGCCCAGCGTACCCGGCCTCGCCGCGCCAGCTGCTCATCGACGATGTCGCGCGCACGCTGCCCGCCGGTGCGCGACCCGGTGATGACCTGGCGGCGCTCGTCGGCAATGGCTCGGCGGTGCTGTCGACGACTTTGCTTGGCTCCGCGGGCTTCGACAGCCTGCGCCTGGGCGCCGGCGACGCCATCGTGTTCGAGCGGTCGCTGTCGCTGTACGTGCCCCAGACGCTCGTGCTCGACAGCCCGGCCCTGCAGGCCCTGCCCGGCGTGCGCGCCGAACTGTCGGCCCGCAGCCTGGCCATGGGTGACCGCACGTTGTCGGTCGACCGCAAGGGCCCGCCCGTCGACCTGCAGCCGCAGCCCGACACCGACCCAACCGGCGGCACGGCGCTCCGGCTGGGCGCGCAGACGGTCGACGTCGTCGGGCGCTCGACCTTGAAGGGCTTCTCGACGGTGCACCTCGACGCCGGTGGGGCAGCCGGCGGCGAGATCCGCCTCGTCGCCGTCGATCCCGTAAGAAGGGACCTCGGCGGCGACATCGGCAGCCTGGGCTTCACCGGGGAACTGACGCTGACGTCGGGCCAGACCTTCGTCGCCACGGCCAGCCGCTTCACGCTCGACGGCGTGGCCGCCCGCGACGCCGGCGATGCCGGCAGCCGCCTCGTGCTGCGCACCGGTGCCGCAGGCGCCTCGGGCAACGCGCCCTGGTCGGTGTTCGGCGAACTCAGCGCCAAGGCCACGACGATCGACCACCGCGGCGTGCTGCGTCAGCCCTTCGGCGCGTTGTCGCTGCTGGCCGAACGCACGCTGACGCTGGGCGATGGCAGCCTGACCAGCGTGTCGGGCGACGGACAGACGCTGCTCTACGGCCAGACGGACAACCTGACGCAGTGGCTGCCCAGTGGCAGTGCCGCGACCCGCCTGCCGCTGGCCAAGGGCATCGGGCTCTCCGCGGCGAGCATCCAGACCGCACGCACGGCTGTCGTCGATGGCTCGGGTGGTGGCGACATCGTGGCCTGGGAGTTCTTCGCAGGCGTCGGCGGCAGCACCGACTTCCTGGCCAGCGACGGTCTGTTCGCAGTCATCCCGTCCTACGGCAGGCGGGCCGCGGTGTCCCTGGCCCGCGGCATACAGGACTTGGAGCCCGGTGGCCGCGAGCTGGTCGTGACGATGGGTGGCTCGGGCCTGGCGCCCGGCGCCTACACGCTGCTGCCCGCTCGCTTCGCGGTGCTGGCAGGCTCCCTGCCAGAGGGCGCCTACATCGTGCGCCGCGCCGCCGATCAGGGCAGCGCCCTGCTCGCTGCGCCGCTGGTGCAGGACGACGGCGGCATCGTGATCACGGGCAGCATCCGCGAGGCGGGCTCGGCCTTCCTGGGCGCGCCGGGCGAACGCTTCGTTGTCGAGTCGGCCGACGTCTTCAACCGCCGCAGCGAGATTCGCCTCAGTTCGGTCAGCGAGCTGCTCACGCGCCGCGCAACCCTCAGCGACAGCGCGGTGCCGGCCCTGCCGCGCGACGGCGGCTCGATCGCCGTGCGCAGCACGGGCAGCGACACCTCGCAGTGGCAGGCGCAGCTGGCTGCGGGCGCCGCGGGCGGGCGGGCAGGTACGCTGGACATCGAGGCGGCCCGGCTGGCCCTGGTCGACGATTTGCGCAAGACACCGGCCGGCGCGCTGGGCGTGGCCGCGGCTTCACTGGCCGGCAGCGGCGCCGGCAGCGTGCTGATCGGCGGCCGCCGCAGCGACGGCGCACAGGCGGCCGACGGCACGCCCACCGTGGCCATCCGCGCCGGCGGCACGGCGGCGCTGACGGTCGACGTCGGCGCGGCCGGCCTCACCGTCGACGAACTGATCCTGGCCACGTCGGGCTCGCTGGACATCGCCGCCGGCAGCCGGCTGCAGGCCAGCGGCAGCGGCAGCCAGGGCCGCCGCGCGCTGACCCTGGCCGGCGACGGCGCGCTGGTGCTGGTGTCGGCCGACGAGCTGTCGGCCGAGCGCAGCGGCGTCAGCCGCTCCGCCGGCAGGCTGTCGATCGGCGACGCGGCGCAGCTGCTGGGCCGCTCGGTGGCGATCGACGCGACCGCGGCGCTGCAGGTCGACAGCCGCGCGAGGCTCGAAGCCCAGGCGCTCAGCCTGTCCGCGCCACGATTGGCCATTGGCGCGCTGGCTGCGGCCGACCCACCGGGCTCGACCGAGCCCGCGCCGACGACGCTGGCCGGCAGCCTGCTGGACTCGGTGCGCCAGTCGCCCGACCTGACGCTGCGCAGCTACACGCGCATCGATTTCAGCGGCCCGCAGGCCTGGGCCGCGCGGCCGGCCGGCGGCGGCGAGGCCACGGTGCGGCTGGACCGGCTGACGCTGGACGCCCCGCTGCTGCGCGGCCTGCCCGACGCGGCGGGCAACCCGGCCTCGGTGGACATCGCCGCGCGCGAGATCGTGTTGCGCAACACGCTGCCAGGCGGCGCTTCGCCGTCGGTGCTCAGCGGTGGCGGCAGCCTCGTGCTCGACGCGGCGCCGGCGCTGCAGTTCGGCCGCACCGGCGGGCTGACGCTCGGACCCGGATCGGCAGCATTGGGCTTCGGCGACGTGACGCTGCGTTCGCGAGGCGATCTGGTGCTGGACGGTGCTGGCGGCGTCGCGGCGCTCGGCGACCTGAGCCTCGAGGCCGCGCGGCTGACGGCGAGCACCGCCGCCGACCACACGCTGCAGGCCGACGCCGGCACGCTGACGCTGCGCCGCAGCGCCGGGGCACGCACGCTGGGCGAACGCGTCGGCCAGGCGGCGGCAGTCACGCTGCGCGCGCGCGACGTGGTGCAGGACGGGTCGATCGACCTCGCCTCGGGCGTGCTCGACATCGTCGCCAGCGGCCGCAGCGCCGATGCGGCGGCGGTGCGATTCGGAGCGGGGTCGCTGAGCTCGGTGGCGGGCTTCTCGGTGGCCGGGCCCGATGGCTTCGTCGTCGACGGTCCTGCAGGCCGGCTGCGCGTGAGCGCCGGGCAGGGCCGCATCGAGGCGCTGGGCACGCTGGACGCGAGCGTGGCCCTGCGGCCCGACGGCACGCGCGGCGCCGGCGATGCCGGCAGCCTCGAGTTCAACGCCGCCGGGCCCGGCGGCGAGCTGCTGCTGCAGCGCGACGCCACCTGGGGCCGGCTGCTTGCCGACGGCGGACGCGACGCCGCCGACCGAGGCGGCTCGATCAGCCTCGACCTGCGCCGCCTGCCGGACTCTGCACCGCTGCTAGCGGCAATCGCGGAAGGCGGCATCGACCACGCCGTGCAGCTGCGCCTGCGCGAAGGCGACCTGACGCTGGCCGGTGCGCTGCGCGCCGAGCGGGCGCAGCTGGCTGCCGACGCCGGCGCCCTGAGACTGCAGGGCGCCACGCTGGACGCCCGTGCGGCCGAGGGCGGTGTCGTGCGCCTGATGGCGGCCGGCGACCTGGTGCTCGACGCCGGCTCGCGCATCGACGCCCGCTCGACGGCGGCCGGTGCGGCCGGTGGCGACGTGCTGCTGGCCAGCGCCGGCGGCCGGGTGCTGCCGCTGGCCGGCGCCACCGTCGATGCCCGCGGCGACGACGCTGGCGACGGCCGGGTGGTGCTGCGGGCGGCGCGCAGCGCCGACGGCACGACGCTGCAGGTGGGCCCGCTGCGGCCGGCCGACCTGCAGGCCGGCGAGGTGGCGCTCGAGGCGGTGCGGGTGTACCGGCAGGTCACCGTGGGCAGCGAGACGCGCGACATCGCCTCGATCGGCAGCGGCTCCAGCAGCCTCGTCGGCAGCGGCGCCGCCCGCAGCGGACAGCTGGGTCAGGCGACCGTGCTGTCCGACAGCAACGCCTACATGGCCTCGGCGGCCGGTGCGCTGAACGCGCTGGGTGTCGGCGCCGCCGACCGCGGCCGTGTCTCGCTGCGCGCCGGGGTCGAGGTGCAGGCCGCGGGCAACCTGAGCGTCGTGGCGGACTGGGCGCTGCAGGGTGCGCGAGCCGGCGGCGAGGCCGGCCTGCTGACGCTGCGTGCCGCCGGCGACCTGACGGTCAACGGCTCGATCAGCGACGGTTTCGCCAGCGCGGCGGCCAACGCCGCCTTGTCGACCAACGCCAGCGCCTGGTCCTACCGGCTCGTCGCCGGCGCCGACCTGGCTGCGGCCGACCCGCTGGCCACGCAGTCGGGCGGCAGCGGCAGCCTGTCGATCGCCGCCGGCCGTGCCGTGCGCACCGGCGCCGGCTCGATCGACCTGGCCGCGGCGCAGGATGTGCGCTTCGTGGCCGGCAGCGGCAGTACGCCCGCCGGACAGGCCTACGTGGCCGGCGCGCTGCGCACGGGAGCGGATGCCGATGCCGCCAACGCGCTGTTCGCCGGGCACGCCGCAGCGGCCCGCCCCACGTTCACCGAGCGCGGCGGGCGCCTGAGCCTGCAAGCGGGGCGCGACATCGTGGCGCCGGAAGCCAGCCAGCTGGTCACGCAGTGGCTGTGGCGCAGCGGCGTGCTGCCCACCACGGGGGTGGATCAGGGCTTGTACGCCCGCAGCGCCCACCTGGGGTGGTGGTCGCAGTTCGCGCAGTTCCAGCAGACGCTGGGGGCCTTCGGCGGCGGTGCGATTCGCGTGCGCGCGGGCCGCGACGTGGTCAACCTGCAGGCGATGGCGCCGACGTCCGGCTGGGCCGACAGCCGCGCGCCGGCCGCCGCGCTGCTGCGCACGATTGGCGGCGGCGAGATCGACGTCGCCGCCGGCCGCGACCTGCGCGGTGGGCAGTTTCTGGCCGGCCGTGGGACGGGTCGACTCGGCGCGCTTGGCACCGTCACGGGGGAAGCCCCCAATCAGGCGGTCGACGAGCCGGTGCTGGCCCAGATGGGTGGCGCATCCTGGCGCGTGAGCGGGCGCCTCGGCGTGACGGCGACCCCCGCGTTCAACCCGACAGCGGCACCGGTGCCCTCGGCGAACTCGCGGGCACCGGTGTCGGGCTTCTTCTACACCTGGGGCGACGGTGCAGCGCAGAGCCTGCTGTCGGCAGGTGGCGACGTCACGCTGTCGAACGCGCTCATCAGCGAAGCCAACCTGGCGCGGTTCAGCTTCGCGTCGATCACCGACACCCGTGCGGCCTACCGGGTCATACCGGCCTCGCTGACAGTGCTGGCCCTGGGCGGTGCGGCGCGGCTGCTGCCGTCCGATGGATCCGGAGCGGTGATGTTCCCCGAGGCCCTGGCGCGACTGGCCGTGTGGGCCGATGCGGACGTGAGCTTGGGTGTGGGGGGCTCGCCGAACCTCGCCATGTCCGATGCCGCGGTCTCCGCCTGGCCCGACTTCCGCAGGCTGGTGGCCGGCAGCGCGTTCACATCGTTCAACAGCCTGATCAACAACAGCCTCGCCGGCACCCTGGCCGGAACGGGCCTGCACGCCGGCGACCCCGAGCCCGTTCGGATCCACGCCGGCGGCAGCCTGCTGCAGAACACCGACGCCACCTGGGTGCTGCCCAAGCCGGCCCGCGTCTCGGCCGGCGACGACGTGCTGAGCCTGCGGCTGCTGGCCCAGAACCTGGCCGACGGCGACCGCACGACGGTGACCGCCGGGCGCAACTTCATCGCCGACGTGCAGGGCGTGGTCGAGCTCGGCGGCCCCGGGGTGCTGGACGTGCGCGCCGGCCGCGAGGTCGACCTGGGGTCCTCGTTGGGGCTCAGGACCATCGGCAACGAGCGAACGGCCGCCCTGCCCGCGCGCGGTGCCGACATCCGCCTGGCGGCCGCGACGGCGGCGACGCTGGACCTGGCGGTGTTCGAGGCGGCCTACCTGCGCGACTCTCCCCGCAGCGCGCAGTACCGCGCCAGCCTGCGCGACCACGTGCGCGCGGCGCTGGCCGAACCCACGCTCGACGAGGCACAGGCCTGGGCGCAGTTCCAACGCTTCCCGGCCGGGGCCCAGCGCGGCTTTGCGGAGGCGGTGCTCGCCGCCGAGTTCGGAGCCGTCTACCTGGGCGGCACGCCGGTCACGGCCGAAGGCGTGACGGCCTCGCTGCGCGAGAGCTTCGACCGCCGCAAGGCCGACCTGCTGGCCGCCGGCGAGGCGGCGCTGGCGGCGGGCACGCGCATCGTGCTGCCCGGCCGAGAGGCGCTGGCGGGTGCCGAGCTGGCGGCTTACCTGGCCCGCATCCGCGGCCTGGAGTTCGAGGGCCTCGAGCTCACCGGCACCATCGCCGAACGCCAGCGCAGCCTGGAGGCCACGCGCACCGGTTGGCGCGACGCCGTCGCCCACGACCTGGGCGGGACGGCCACCGAACTCGATGCGCTGGCCGCCGCGCAGCCCGACGACCCGCGCGCACGGGCCTGGCGCGAGGGCCTGGCACAGCGCAGCGGTCCGCTGTTCGACCAGTACCGCGAACGAGTGCTCGAAGCCGAGACCACCTCGGCCGCGAAGGCGGCTTCGGCCTTCGGGCGCCTGTCCCTGCCCATGCGGCTGGCGCTGTTCGACGAGGGCTTCCGCGTCGCCGAACTGGCCGGCGCCGGCAGCTTCGTGCCGCAACCGGTGTGGCCGGGCGACGCGCCGGTGCTGCGCCACAGCGGTGCGCTGGAGATGACGCAGAGCGCCGTCATCACCGAACGCGGCGGCGACATCAGCCTGGTCAACCCGGGTGGCGGCATCAACGTCGGCCTCAAGGTCGGCGGCAGCAGCAGCTCGCCCAAGGGCGTGATCGCGCTGGGCGGCGGCAACGTCTACGGCTTTGCGCGCGACGACTTCCAGGTCAACACGCAGCGCGTGTTCATCGTCGGCCAGGGCGACATGAGCATCTGGTCGTCGCGCGGTGACATCGACAGCGGCCGCGGCGCCAACACGGCCGTCGGCGCGCCGCCGCTGGCGCCGCGGCGCTCGGTCGACGGCGTGGTGTTCGAGATCCCGGCCACCACCACCGGCAGCGGACTGGGCATCGTGCCCGACATCAACGGCCGCACGGCAGGCACCATCGGCCTCTTCCCTGCCTTCGGCGAGATCCTGGCGCTGGACGCCTTCATCCGCGCGCCGAGCATCCTGCTGGCGGCGCAAGCCGTCGGCGGCGACGTCACGCTCGGCGGCGCGGTAGGCGGCTCGGGCGCCGTGGTGGCGCCGCCGCCGGCGGCCGTGAGCACACCGCCGAGCACCGGCAGCGAGTCCCGCGCGGCAGCGGCGGCCAGCACGACGGGCGGCGAAGCGGCGCGCGAGCGCAGCTCGCTGCTGACGGTGGAACTGCTGGGCACGGGCCCGGGCGAGCCCTGCGAGGGCCTGGCCGGCGCCCAGCTGGCCGAGTGCCAGCGCCGGCTGGCGGAACAGCCGCCGCGCGAGCGGCGCTGACGGCGTGATGTCCGACAGCGCCTTCGCTCTTGCTGAAACGCCGGAGCGGACCGACGTCTGGCACGCATGGGCTGCCAGGACCTGCCGAACACGCTGTCGGCATCTCCACGACCGGCGGGCCTGGCGCGACGGCGTCGAGGGCGACCGTTCGCTTCGCGCTCAGGGACAACCCTCCCTTCGGTCTCTGGGTGCGCGTCGGCAGCTGGTCCCGTCATCAGCCTAACGGCTCATTGCCCGCGCCAAACGTGGATGGCGAGGCTTCATCGATGCCCACTAACGTCCACAGCGTCATTCCGATTCACCCTGCGCAGCCGACTCGGTTGGCTGCGCGGCAAGCCACCCAACCGAGCACACGCCAGGAGACTCCATGTCGAGCAAGATGCATCCGGACAACGACGTCACCATCAACCCGTCCAACAACGCCTCCATCCGTGACGTGATGGAGCAGTTCAAGGGCCGCCGCAACTTCCTCAAGGGCTCTCTGGGCATGGCCACCGTGGCCACGCTGGGCGGCTTCGGGCTCGAAGCCAAGGCGGCGTACCCCACCGCGCCCGCGCCTGGCGGTGGTGGCATCACCTTCACGGGTATCCCACCCAACCTGGCGGCGACTTTCGTCGATGCCGTGTCGGTGCCGACCGGCTACACCGCCAAGACCCTGGTCGGCTGGGGGGACGCCATCGGCGTGATGGGCCCCGATGCGCTGATCAGCCACGACCACAGCGACCCGATGCCGATCTCCGCAGCCCGCCAGAACACCACGTTCGGCCAGCACAACGACGGCATGCACTTCTTCCCGTTCCCGGGTGTCGGAGGCGCGCCGTCGAACGAGCGCGGTCTGCTGGTCGTGAACCATGAGTATGTCGATCCTGGCCTGCACGCCAACACCAGCAGCTACGGCACGATCACCATCACGAAGGCGCTGGTGGACGCCCAGGTGGCCGCGCATGGCGTGTCCGTTCTTGAACTGCGCAAGCTCGGCGGCGAGTGGACCGTGGTCAAGCCTTCTCCCTTCGCCCGCCGCATCACTGGCGCCACGCCGATGGTCTTGAGCGGCCCGGCTGCCGGTGATGCCGCGCTGCAGACGAGCGCCGATCCCACTGGCACGAGGGTGCTGGGCACCTTGAACAACTGCGCCCACGGCATCACGCCCTGGGGTACCTACCTCACCTGCGAGGAGAACTGGAACGGCTACTTCGGCGCCAACGGGTCCTTCACGCAGACCGCAGCCGAGCGCCGCTACGGCGTCACTGCCAGCGGCTTCGGCTACCGGTGGCACTTGGGGGACTCCCGCTTCGACCTCAACGCGCCGGGCAACCGCAACGAGCCCAACCGCTTCGGCTGGGTGGTCGAGATCGACCCGTTCAACCCGCGCGCGATGCCCATCAAGCGCACGGCGCTGGGTCGCATCAAGCACGAGAGCGCCGACTTCGCGGTCGCCCCGGACGGCACGATCTGCTTCTACACCGGCGACGACGAGCGCAACGACTACATGTACAAGTTCGTGTGTGCCGGCAAGTTCAACAGGACGAACCGCGCGGCCAACCGCAACCTGCTCGACAGTGGCACGTTGTACGTGGCGAAGTTCAACGCCGATGGCACCGGTGAGTGGTTGCCGCTGGTCTTCGGCCAAGGCGGCCTGACGCCAGCCAACGGCTTCACCAGCCAGGCCGACGTGCTGATCCGCACGCGCCAGGCCGCCGACCGGGCTGGGGCCACGATGATGGATCGCCCGGAGTGGGTGGCGGTGCACCCGACCACGCGCGAGGTCTACCTGACGCTGACCAACAACAACCGGCGCGGGACCAACCCGCCGTCGTCGAACAACCCCGATGGCAGCTCGTCCGCTGGCGGCGCCCGTCCGTCGGTCGACGCCGCCAACCCGCGGCCCGACAATCGCTACGGCCACATCATCCGCTGGACCGAGACCGGCAACAACCCGGCCGCCACCACCTTTGCCTGGGACATCTTCGTCGAGTGCGGCGACAAGCTGAACCCGGCGGCCAACCTGAAGGGCAACATCGTCGGCGATGACCTGGGCGCGCCCGACGGCCTGTGGTTCGACCGTGATGGCCGCCTGTGGATCCAGACCGACCAGCAGGGCGACGGCCTGGGTGACTGGACCAACATCGGCGGCAACGCGATGTTTGCAGCCGACCCGAGCACGCGCCGGATCACCCGCTTCCTGACCAGCCCGAGGAACTGCGAGACCACCGGCGTGGTCTCCACCCCGGATGGCAAGACGATGTTCGTCGGCATCCAGCATCCGGGCGAGGACTGGGCACCGGGTGCGTACACCGCCAAGAGCACCTGGCCCGACAGCGGTGCCAACGGCCCGACCACCCAGGCCACCGTGGCCAAGCCGCGCTCGGCGCTGGTCGTCGTCACCAAGAACGATGGCGGCGTGATCGGCACCTGATCCGCCCAACCCCTACACACCAAGGAACTCACCATGACCTACTTCCACAAGGTTCGCCACGCCGCCGTGGCCGCAGCTGCCCTGGCCCTGGTCGGCGGCGCACAGGCTGCCGGCTTCGTCGACTCGGGCCCCACCTTCGCCCCGACGACTGAGCTCATCAGCTTCGACAGCTACGACGGCCTGCTCTACGACGCGACGCTCTACCCCACGGGCCTGGCCCTTGAAAGCGGTGGCATCGTGCGGCTGACCACGGTTGACGGCGGCGCGTTGATTGGCGCCTTCGTGCAGGACCTCGAGGGCAATGGCCTTTGGGGCGCGCGGTTTGACGTCACGCCCACGGGCATCGGCAACTTCCTGGCGGCGACGCAGACGATCAACTTCGACTTCGGCACCCACGGCCCGCAGGCCCGGGTGGGCGCGTTCTTCAACCTGTCGCAACCGCTCAGTGGCCCGAAGGGTAACCAGATCACGCTGACCGCGCTGGACGGCATGGGCGCGGAGTTGGAGTCGTTCAGCTTCGGCGTCGACACCGACGCCGCCAGCTACAACGAAGGTGTGTTCGCCGGGTTCGATCGCACCTCGGCCGACATCGCCAGCTTCCGTGTCAGCTTCACCGCTGGCGGCTCAGTGGTGATGGACGAGCTGCACCTGACCGCGGTGCCGGTGCCCGAGGCCAGCACCTGGGCCATGATGGTCGCCGGTCTCGCCGCGATGGGCGCACTGGCTCGACGTCGCCGAGCTTGATGCTGGCAGGACTTCGCCAGGGAGGCGGCCGATGACTTCGCGCCGCCACACCCTGCCCGCGCTGGCGGCCGCTCCTTTGGCGGCGGTCTTGCCAGCGCACGCGGCGACGGTGGCCGACTTCGCGGCCGTGGCCGATGCGACGATCTTCGCCAACCAGAACGGCGACTCCACATACGACGCCGTAGCCGACGGCCAGGGCGGCAGCCTCTGGACATCGGTGCTGGCGGCGGGGGTGGTGCGGCGCGCACTGCTGCGCTTCGACCTCTCGGGCATTCCTGCCGGGGCGGTGGTGCTGGAAGCCAGCATCGAAGCCTTCATGATCCGCCTGCGCGAACCTCAGGCGCTGACTCTCCACCGCGTGACGGCAGCATGGGGAGAGGGTGCCGCCAACGGCGGAGACGCCGGAGTCGGAGCCGCAGCCGGGCCCGGTGACTGCACCTGGTCACACCGCATCTGGCCCCACCAGCCCTGGGGCAGGCGAGGCGGTGATTACCTGCTGTCCGCCAGTGCGTCGACCCCCGTCAGCGGCTGGCCGGCACCCGTGGTGTGGGCCAGCACGCCGGCACTGGTCGACGACGTGCAGGGCTGGGTCGACACGCCGGCCTCCAACCACGGCTGGCTGATGATCGGCATCGAGTCGGGCTCGCAGAACGCCAGCCGCCTGGCCAGCCGCCACAGCACGTCGCCGAGCGCGCGCCCCCGGCTGCGCGTGCGCTGGATCGAGCCTGCTCCAGGTGAAGACGTGCCACTGCCGGCGTGGGCCCTCGCGTTGTTCGCCGGCGCTGCGGCACTGGCGTTGCGCCACCGGCGGTGAGTGCGCGGCAACGGTCGGCCTTCGGCATCGCGCCGCTGGCGTTGGGGCTGGCCTGGTTTGCCGGGCTCTATGGGCTGTACGCTCAGTGGCCGGCGCTGTCACGGTGGTTCATCGAGGACCTCACCGTTCGGCCGGCGGCCTGGGTATTGCAGTGGCTTGCGCCGGCGTTGCACGCGCAGGCCGTGGGCAGCCGTCTGGTCGTCGATGGCGGGGGACTGAACGTCCTTCAAGGCTGCGAGGGCGCCGACCTGGCGCTGCTGTCGGCCAGTGCTGCACTGGCTGCGCCGATGCCGTGGCGATGGCGGCTGCTCGGCCTGCTGCTGATGCTCGGCGCAGCCTTCGGGCTCAACCAGTTGCGTCTGCTGATCCTTCTGAAGGCACACCTGCACCACCCGCGGTGGTTCGACCTGTTGCACACGCTGTGGCTGCCGCTGGGCATGGTGTTGTTGCTGGCCGCACTGCTGTTTACATGGACGGCGCGCTTCGCCCGGCGCTGAGCGGCGCGCTGCGCCTGCTGCTTGCGCTGGCGCTGCTCGTGCTGCCCGGCACGCCTGCCGGGCCTGCACTCATGGAGCCGCTGCTGCCCGCCATGCGGAACTGGCTGACATGGGTCGAACCGGCCTTCGCCATCCGCTCGCTGGTCATCGACCGGTCTGAGGGACGCAGCCGGCTGCGTCTCGAAGTGGGGCTGGTGCACCCGGTGCGGGTGGCCGGCAAATTGGTGATGCCACACCCGCGGGGCCGCGCGCGCGCTGAGGTACCGCTGGCGCAGGCCTGGCAGGCGCCGCTGGTGATGGCGCTGCTCTTGCTTGCCTGGCCAGCCAGGGGTTGGCAAGAGCTTGCGTGGCGCGCCGCCGTCGCGGTGCCGGCCGGCGCGGCGCTCCTGGCCATGGACACGCCGCTGGTGCTGTTGGCCGAAGTCTGGCAGCTGCTGAGACTCGCGCACGGTGACCAGACATTCAGCCCGCTGGTGGCTTGGGGCGAGCTGTTGCGGGCGGGCGGCCGGGTCGGCGCAGGCCTGCTGGCCGCGGCGGCCATCGTCATGCTGGTTCGGCGCCTGCGCGAGCGACCATAGTGAACACGCTGCGGCAGCGGGACTGAAGGAGACCACGAGCGCTCTCAGCCCAGACGCAGTACCAGGGCGGCCGACTTGCCGACTCATCGTGGTGGCTGTCCGACAAGGAACTGGCGCGGCATGTCAATTCGATAAATTCATATGGGCCGTTTGGCTCATACCTTGAAGATGGCGCACAACACCAAGGCCCGAGGGTCACCCAGATGTCGTTCAGCGGCCTGTAGATTCCAGGGGAGTCCGCGTTCCAACCGCAACCACATGTCGCCGACTCCACCCCTGAACCAGAGGGCCTTGTCCCGCCTCGCGAGGCGACTGCTGCTGGACAGCCCCGTCGGCGCCGACGTCGCGCTGCCACGGGCCGGCTTCACCCTCGAGAATGCGCACGTCTACGACGCCGTGGCCCGCGAGCTGATCCACCAGGCCGAAGGCGGCCGACTGCAGGTCGTGCGCAGCGAGACTGAACCCGGTCGCGAAGACGGGCTGATCCTCAAGTTCGTGTTCCGGCGTCTGGCCTGATTGCGCGTTGGCCCGCGCCGCGGCCATGCGCGGTCAGCCCGTGTAACGGGCCGTGTGCCCCACGGTGGCCACGAAGCCGCGGTTGGTGATGGTGTCGATGAACACCCACTCGCCCACCGCCTCGGCGGCCGTGAAGCGCATCCTCAGGTAGCCGCGGCGCGAGGGGTCGATCCAACGGAGGTCGTCGACCACGCTCTCGAAGATGCCCCTGACCTGCGCGGGCGGCAGAGGCAGGTACGACTCCAGACCCGGTGAGCTGACGCTGCTCGTGGCGAACTCCTCGCCCACCTTGACACCGGCCAACGCGGGCCCGGCCAGGCCCTTGAGCGTGAGATCGCTGTGCCAGGCGTTGTGCGTGTCGCCAGCGAGCACCACGAGCTTGCGGCCCAACTGCAGGGCGGTGGCCAGCACGGTCTCGCGGGCGGCGAGGTAGCCGTCCCAGGCATCGAGGTTGTAGCCCAGCAGCGGGTTGATGGCTGGGTTCATCAAGGCTGCCTGCTGGGACGTCCGAAGCGCCGGGGGCGTGGCCTTGGCGGTCAGGTAGGCCGTGATGGCCGCCGTGCCTGCCGCGACGGCGGCCGGCGAGGTGTCGGTGCTGTTCAGCGCCGCCAGCACCGACACCGGGAACTCCATGCGCCCCATCAGCACCTGTTGCCCCAGCACCTGCCAGGTGGCCGTGCTGGAAGCCAGCTGCCCTTGCAGCCAGGCCTGCTGCTCGGCGCCCAGCAACTGCCGGGCGGGCGACGCGTAGGCCGCGGTGGCCGCCGCTTGCGCGGCCGGGCCCTCGAGGCCGGCAAGGGCGCCGATGCCGATCTGATGCTCGCGGCCGATCAGCCGCGTGTCCAGCATGTGCAGGTGCACCAGGTTGCCGAAGTTGAAGCTGCGGTAGATGCGCGAGCGCTCGGCGCCGGTGCGGATGGGCATCCACTCGTGGTAGGCCTGCAGGGCGGCATCGCGCCGCGCGGCCCAGCTGCCTTCGGTCGCGGGGTCGTGATTCTCGGCACCGCCGCTGAAGGCGTCGTTGGCGATCTCGTGGTCGTCCCAGACGGCGATCAGCGGCATCCGCGCATGCAGCGTCTTGGAGTCCGCGTCGCTCTTGTACTGCGCGTGCCGGCGGCGGTAGTCGTCCAGCGAAAGCACCTCGGTCGCCGGCTCCGAGGTACGGCCCAGGGCCGCCGCGCCGGCGGAGGCGTAGCCGCCGGCCGCGTACTCGTAGATGTAGTCACCCAGGTGGATGGCGAACTCCGCATCGCTGCGGGCCACGTCCGCATAGACGTTGAAGAAGCCGGCCGGGTAGTTGGAGCAGCTCATCACGGCCAGACGCAACTCGGAGGCCGTCTCGGGCAGGGTGCGGGTCTGGCCCACGGGCGAGTGCGCACCCGCCGCACTGAAGCGGAAGTAGTAGGCGCGGCCCGCCGCGAGGCCGCCGGCATCGACCTTGACGGTATGCCCGGCGTCGCGCCGGGCGGTCACCTGACCCGACGACACCACGCGGGTGAACGCGGCGTCTTCCGCGACCTCCCAGCGAAGCGTGACGTTGCCGTCGCGGCCCGGATAGCGCGCGTGCGTCCACAGGATCACGCGGTCGGCAAGCGGGTCGCCGCTGGCCACGCCGTACAGGAATTCGGGTTGGTCGTCGTCGCCACCGCAAGCGGTGAGCGCCGCTCCACCGCCCAGGGCGGCGGTCACGGCGGCAAGTCGGAGGATGAAGTCGCGTCGGCTGGAAACAGGGGTCACAGCTGTCCTTGGATCGAAGGGAGGGCCGTGGATCGCTCGCGCAGGGCCAAGACGGCCGCGCTTCGCCCGATCCCCGGACGAACACCACGAACCCACCCGGCGGACCGCATGGGCGCGGAGGTGTGCAGCAGCCACATCAGGCGCCGCAAGGAGTCAAGTGCGCCATCCACCGAGGGCGGGGACAGGGCCGGGTCACGGGCATCGACGCCCCACAGGCACAGCCGGATCGCCTGGGGGGCAAAGGGCTCCTGGAGGAATGTCCGGGCCTCGCCCAAGGACTGAAGCCCGCCTTCGCGCTCCAGCGACGCCAAGGCCTCCGGGGGCATGCGCTTGCGGAAAGCGGGCTTGGTGCTCGCCAGGCAGCGCAGCGCCTGGCCCTGCAGGCCAATCGGGCGGGCGACGCCCGGCCCGAACAAGGGGGCCAGCGCGGCCGCCGCACGCGCGTGCACGTCTGCACCGTCGGCGCCGCCTGCGGGCTGGGGCTGTCCTGCGTCGGCATCCGACAGCACGCCGCCCAAATCGTGCAGCCAGGCCGCCAGCTGCAGCGACGGCGAGGCTCCGGCATTGCGTGCCAGCCGCGCGCACTGCCAGGCGTGCTGCAGTCGGCGGCGGTGCGCGGCCACGGCCGCCAGCCCGCCGCCACGTGCATAGAGATCCAGGATTGCCGCTCTGTCCATGGGGCCATGGTGCGGCCCTGGATTGACGAGCGGATGAAGCGCAACCGGGCCGGCGAGCCGTACGGCCCACGGGCGGCCCAGCTGTGCGGAAGCGCGACCTCAGGCCGGCTTCTTGGGCCGCCCGGTCTTCAGCGGCGTCAGCGACTCCAGCGCCGCCTGCAGGGCCTTGTCGTTCAGCCTGTTCAGGGCATGCAGGCCGGCGCGCAGCAACTCGCTCTTTTTGGTCGGTCGCTTGAACTCAAGCGCGCGCGCCTTGAGCAGCGCGACGAGCTCGAAGTCCGCCTGCGGCATGGTGAAGCTGTCGCGGACAAGCTTGGTTCCCGTGACCGCGGGCTTCCCGGGCGGTGCGGCAGGCTCTGCCGACGGCGCAGCGGCAGCCTCGGCCACCACGGGCCCGGCGCGCTTGCGGGCCCTTGCCGGGGCGGGCTGCGCCGCCCCTGGGGCGGCCGGGCGGCGGGACTTCGAGCCGGTGCGCTCGGCAGAGGTCTTTCGGGTGGCCATGAGCAAAGCTCCTTCGTGGATGGGTGTAAATGGTTTATACCATTTACACCCATCGCAGCGGCACGGCGGCCGCTGGCCGATGCCCTTCGCCTCAGCCGCGGCGCCTGCGCGACAGCCAGCCCATCGCGAGCAGCCCGCTCAGCATCAGCGCCGCAGCCTGCGGCTCCGGCACCGGAGTCAGCACGAGCAGGCGCGAGTTCGGCGTGCCGCTGTCTTCCGCCACGAGGTAGATGATGCCGAACTGGTCGATCGTCACGCCTTCGATGGCTTGCGCCGTGAAGCCCGCCAGGTCGAGGCTGGACAGGGTGTTGCCGGCGCGGTCGATCTCGATCAGGCGGCGCGAGTCCAGGCTGAGGATCAGCAGGTTGTCGGCGGCCGGCGTGCCCGCCAGCGCGTCCACGCCGCCCAGCGTGGCGATGTCCGACAGGCTGGCCAGCCCGAACAGGCTGCTCGTCCCGCTGAAGCTGATCTGCTCCACGAAGCTGCCCCCGCCCAGCGAGAAGCTGGCCAGGCCGCCC
Organism: uncultured beta proteobacterium; assembly: GCA_903828235.1. Taxonomy (GTDB): domain Bacteria; phylum Pseudomonadota; class Gammaproteobacteria; order Burkholderiales; family Burkholderiaceae_C; genus Rubrivivax. Next base: position 64,274 of record CAIKLM010000010.1, read on the forward strand.
CGCAGCTGCGCCGGGTTGTCCTGCTTGACGGCGAACAGCTTGCCGTCGCGCGGGTCGAAGGAGATGCCCTCGATGCCGACGTTGCCCACCGTAGTGCCCAGGTTCACGCTGGGGGCCAGAGCAAGATTCACGCTGCCGCCGGGCACGTAGCCGAACAGGAACAGGTCTTGCAGCCGCTCCTCTGCCACCACCAGCAGGCCGTTGCCGAGGTAGGCCAGACCTTCGGCGTCGTTGTTGGTGCTGGCGCTGGGCCAGCCGCTGAAGCGCATCGACGACACCGTCGCGCCGGTGGTGCTGATCTCGACCACGCCCAGCCCCTCGTCGCCGACGAAGAACAGCGTGCCGCGGTCGCGGGCCCAGGTCACGGCGCTGGCTTCCAGGCCCATGCCGCCGAGGGTGTCGATGGCATAGCTGCCCGAGACTTGGTACAGGCCGAGGTTGATCGACGAAGTGGCCCCGGCCGCGGAGGCCGACAGGGCCAGTGCGGCGGCGGCCAGCGTGCGAAGCAGGTTCCTCATGTCGGACTCTCGCCGCGCCTCAGCCGCGCCGGCGAGCGGCACCGGCCAGCAGCGCCATGCCGCCGACCATCAGCGCCCAGGTGCCGGGTTCGGGTACCACGCCGGGCGAGCCGATCTCGCCGCCCGCGAACGCCACGAAGGCGCCATTGACGCCCACCGCCGACAGCGTCGTCAGCGTCACGCCCGACAGCCCGGCGCTGTTGTCGAAAGTGGCGAATGGCGCTGCCGAGGGCGAGGCGCCGAAGTCCACGCGTGTCGCCAGCGTGCCATCCGCGGCGTACAGGTTCAGGGCGTCGCCACCAGTGCCCAGGCCGATGCCGGAGCCTGAGTAGCGGCCGATCTGCAGGCCGGCAGGCGCGGCACCGCCGAACCACTTCGGCACGAAATTCGCGTTGGCGGCCGCGCCTTCGATGAAGATCACCGACTCGCCCGGCGCGATGCTGGTGATGCCCACGAGCGACACCGACGAGCCAAAGCTGTTGGAGTTGTCGTCGACCTTCCAGCCCGTGATGTCCACGGCACTGCTGCCGAAGTTGGTGAGTTCGAACCAATCCGCGGCCACCACCGAGCTGCCGCTGCTCCAGGGCGCGACCTCCGTGAACGCCAGCTGGGCCTGCACGGCGCCGCTCGCAGCGATGCTGGCAACAGCCAGGGCGGACATCAGATAACGGCTCCCGAGTTTCATGGCAAGTTTTCCTAGGCATTCAAGGTGGACGGCAAACCCTAGACGCCATCGGTGACAGCTTCGCGACACGCGTTGCGTTGTCGGTTGCCTCGACGCCACGACCTCCTTTTCGCAGGACTGCTCCGATGGACGCATTGCCGAGGTCGCGCGTCAGCAGCCCTTGCTACGCTGTCGGCGATGCAAGCCGCCCCCAACACCTCGATCGCCCGCGCCGCCGGCTGGATGGCCGGCTGGCTGACGCTGATGGTCGTGATCGCCGTGGCGGGGCGCGAGGCCTCGCGCGAGCTGTCGGTGTTCCAGATCATGCTGATGCGCTCCGTCATCGGCATGGCGATGCTGTGGCCGCTGGTGCGCGCCGCGGGCGGCCTGGCCGCGATGCGCACCGAGCGGCTGCCGCAGCACGCGCTGCGCAACGCGGTGCACTACGCCGCGCAGTACGGCTGGTTCGCGGCGCTGACGATGATCCCGCTGGCGCAGCTGGTGGCGATCGAGTTCACGATGCCGATCTGGTCGGCAGCCCTGGCGGTGCTCTTCCTGGGCGAGCGCATGAACGCCCTGAAGTGGGTGGCCGTGCTGCTGGGGCTGGTGGGCGTGGCCGTGATCGTGCGGCCGGGCGCCGGCGCGCTCGACGCCGGGCAGCTGATCGCACTGGTCTCTGCGGTGGGGTTCGCGGTCTCGGTCGTGCTGGTGAAGTCGCTCACGCGCACCGAGGCGGCGGTGGCCATCAGCTTCTGGATGCTGGTGGTGCAGAGCGTGATCGGGCTCGTGCCGGCGCTGCTGGTGTGGCAGTGGCCGTCGGCCACGGTCTGGGGCTGGGTGGTGGTGGTGGCCTTCTGCGGCACCTACTCGCACTACTGCTTCGCCCGCGCGATGCAGCACGCCGACGCCACCGTGGTGGTGCCGATGGACTTCCTGCGCGTGCCGCTGACCGCGCTCGTCGGCTGGCTGGCCTACTCGGAACGGCTGGACCTGTTCACGGCGCTGGGCGTCGCGCTGATCCTGGCCGGCAACCTGCTGAACCTGGTGCGCTGGCCGGCGGGCGGCTGGCGGGGCCGGCGGCGGCCCTGAGGGGCGCGGTCACCCGCGCGGTCACTCCTGCCGTCACTCGCGCCGGGTTCGCGACGCCGCGGCCTGCAGCACCCAGTCGACGAAGGCCTGCACCGCGGGCCGCCGCGGGCCCTGCCTCAGGTGCAGGAAGTGCACCGGCTGCACGCACGGCCGGAAGGCCTGCGCGCCGAGCACGACGAGCTCGCCGCGCTCGAGCTCGCGCGCGGCCAGCCGCGTGCTCTCCAGCGCCACGCCCAGCCCGTCGGCCGCCGCGGCAATCGCCATCGCGGCGCGGTCGAAGGCGGTACGCGGGCGCTGCGGCATCGCCAGACCCTGCAGCGCGAACCAGTCGGACCACGACAGCGGGCTGACCGTCGAGTCGATCAGCGGCAGCTGCCGGATCAGCGCCGCCGCCCGCGCCCGCGCCGGCAGCAGCGACGGCGCCACCAGCGGCGCGATGCGCTCGGCCCCCAGCGGCACCACCTCGACGCCGGCCCGCGGGCGCCCGTCGGCGTAGGCCAGCGCGGCGTCGAGCTCGCGGCGCACGCCCAGGTCGGGCAGGTCGGCGCCGGTGCTCAGCCGCACGTGCAGGCCCGGGTGGTCGTCGACGAAGCCGCGCAGCCGCGGCCCGAGCCACTTGATGGCCAGGCTGGGCGCGCAGTGCACGGCCAGCACCTGGTCGTGCGCGGGCAGGGCCACGTCGGCGCACGCGGCCTCCAGCGCGTCGAACACCCGCGCCAGCGCCTCGTGCAGGCGCCGGCCCTCGGGTGTGAGCTGCACGCGGCGGTGGCTGCGCTCGAACAGGGCGCGGCCGAAGTGGGCCTCGAGGTCGCGCATCTGGTGGCTGACCGCCGACGCCGTGAGGCTCAGCTCCCCGGCGGCCCGCGCGAAGCCCTGCAGGCGGGCGGCCGCCTCGAAGGTGCGCAGGCGGTTCAGCGGCGGCAGCCTTCTCATGCTTGGGCCCGATAGGTGAATTCAGTTCATGTTTTCATGAGCAAGCATCGTTTGTCAAACCGCGCGCAACCGGCCACGATGCACGTCCTCGACGCTTCGTCCCCCGTCACCGCGAGAGTCCGCCATGTCCGCCCTCCTCGACAAGATCACCGCCGGCGCCCGCAGGGAATACCGCCACGACCCGCTGACCGATCCCAAGGTCTCGATCTACCAGCCCGACCAGCCCGGGCTGGTGTTCCCAGGCCGCCCGCGCATCGACGACGTGGCGCTCGAGCGCCGCTACCTGAAGGAGCGGCTCGCCGGCGCCTGCCGCGCCTTCGCGCGCCAGGGCTTCGACTACGGCTTTGCCGGGCACCTGACGATCCGCGACCCCGAGCGCCCGCACCTGTACTGGACCAACCCGATGGCGGTGCACTTCCGCCAGGTGCGGGTCTCCAACCTGATCCTGGTCGACCACCGGGGCCGCGTGGTCGAGGGCGACCACGCCGTCAACCGCGCCGGCTTCGTGCTGCACGCGGCGGTGCACGAGGCGCACCCCGACATCGTGGCGATGTGCCACGCGCACACCGTCTTCGGCACCGCCTTCGCGGCGCTGGGCCAGCCGCTGGCGCCGATCTCGCAGGACGCCGCCGCCTTCTTCGAGGACCACGTCGTCATCAACGACGAGGCCGGGCAGGTGGCGGTGGAGGAGGACGCCGGTCCGAAAGTGGCCGACTGGTTCAAGGGCGTGAAGGCCGCGATCCACCAGAACCACGGCCTGTTCACCGCCAGCCGCAACAGCATCGAGGCCGCGGCGTTCTGGTTCATCGCGCTGGAGCGCTGCTGCCAGCAGCAGCTGCTGGTGCAGGCCACCGGTGTGGCGCCGCGGCTCGTGCCGCCCGAGCGCTCGCGCTACAGCCGCGAGCACGTGGGCAGCGAATACATCGGCTGGCTGCACTTCCAGACCATCTGGAACGACCTCGTGCGCACCGAGCCCGACCTGTTCGACTGACGCGCGCCCGCGGGGCGGCGCGGCTCACGGCAGCTCGGCCGTCAGCACGATCTCGGTCATGCGCCTGGCGAAGGCCGACACGAACTTCTCGCTGCGCCACAGCGGGTGGTCCATGTCGCGCAGGATCGCGTGCGTCACCTCGTGCCAGAAGGTGTCCGTCAGCTCCTCGCGGGTGAACTTGCGCTGGCTGCGGCCGCTGTGCGTGGCGATCTCGATCAGCCGGAGCTCGTAGTACACCTTGCCCATGGTTCCCGTGGGCTTGGTGTGGCGCACCAGGCTGACCGAGTACGGCCGCCGGTCCAGCTTGAACGATGCGGGGATCAGCATGGTTCCTCCTTGATGCCTGGGGTGTGGTCGATGGCGCCGGCGGGCTGCGGCCGCAGGCGGCTGGTCGTGCCCGGGCATCGTGGCCCCAGGATGGCTCACAGGGCGAACTGGATGCGCATACACGCCACCGTCGCAGCCTGGTCACCGTGCATGCGCCGGGCTTCAGTCCGGGGCCTGGACGGCCGATAGCCCTTCGGTGAAGCTGGTTGCCATCACCACCAAGGACCTGCCGCCTCTGGATCGCGCGCTGCCGTTCCCGCTGCGCGACGCCGAGGGCCGGCTGCTGCTGAACGCCGGGGTCAAGGTCAGCGACGACCGACTGCGGCAGGAACTGCTGCAGAAGCCGCTGTTCGCCGAGGAACACCACTGCCTCGAGTGGCGGCGCCGACTCAACGCCGCGATGGACCAGCGCCTGCGCGAGGGCGCCGTGCTGAAGGATGTCGTCGCCGCGCTGCCCGACGAGCTGCCGCGCGAGGTGGCTGCGCGCGGCGTCTCGACGGGCGACGCCTGGTTCGAGCTGCACAGCCGGCTCGACGCCGTGCTGCGCGACGTGGGCCCCGGCACCGACTGGCTCGCCCGGCTCGACGAGCTGCACGCCCGCGGCCGCGCACTGCTGCAGCGCCGCGCCGACGAGTCGCTCTACCACTTCGTGTGCGAGGCGGTCCACTTCAGCGAGCGCTACAGCGCCCACCACGCCTGGATGACGCTGGCGCTGGCCGAGCAGACGGCGGCGGTGCTGGGCTGGCCGCAGGCCCAGATCGACAGCCTGGGCCGCGCCGCGCTGACCATGAACGTGGCCATCACCCGCCTGCAGGACCACCTGGCCACCGTGCGCGTGCCGCCCACCATCGAGCAGCGCCGCGAGATTGCCGGCCACGCCGAGCGCGGCGCCGCGCTGCTCGCCGCGGCGGGGCTGGGCGACGCCGTGGCGGTGGAAGCCGTGCGGCTGCACCACGACGCCCATGCCGAGGGCCGGCCGCTGAAGGAACAGCCACCGGCGCGGCAGGTGGCTCGGCTGCTGCGCCGCGCGGACATCTTCGGCGTCAAGATCAGCCGGCGAGGCTCGCGCGCGGCGATGTCGCCGCTGGCAGCGGCGCGCGGGGCCTGCCTGGGCCCGGACGGCCAGCCCGACGAGATCGGCAGCGCGCTGCTGCGCGCCGTGGGCCTGTACCCGCCGGGCAGCTTCGTGGAACTGGCCAGCGGAGAAGTCGGCATCGTCGTGGCGCGTGGCCAGCGCGCCAACCCGCCGCTGGTGGCGGCGCTGGTCGCGGCCAACGGCAGCGTCTACGGCGAGCCCGTGCTGCGCGAGACGCTGGACAGCCGCTACGCCGTGAAGACCGCCGTGCCGCCCCAGCGGGTGAAGGTGCGCTTCCAGCACGACCGGGTGCTCGCGCTGGCCGCGGGCGCGACGCCGCCGCTGGCGCGGCGATCGCCCGAGCCTTGATCGAACCCCGCCGAGGCCCGCCGTTCAGGCCCGCTCGGCGCCTGGGCCGTAGGTCAGGCGGGCCCACAGCGCCTCCACCGGCCCGCGCTCGTAGCGCTTCAGCCACCACAGACTCCACGGCACCTGCACGGCGAAGAAGATCGCCAGCGACAGGGCCAGGCCGGCCGCCGGCCCCACCTGCATCCACAGCCCGAAGCCCCAGCCGCGGAGCAGCGTGATGCAGATGACGCTCTGCATCAGGTAGTTGGTCAGCGGCATCCGGCCCGCCGCCTCGAATGGCGCGAGCCAGCGGCGCCCGGCGGCCGACTGCGCCAGCCCCACGATCACGGCCACGTAGAAGACCATCAGCGCCAACCGGGACAGCGCATAGCACAGCCCGCCCAGCGTCTTGATCAGCGACGGCCCGGGCGCTCGGTTGAGCTCGAAGATCACCGTGAAGGCGGCGCCGCACGCGATGCCGACGGCAAGCGACCACCACGTCAGGCGGCGCAGCTGCGGCATCAGCTCGGGCACCCGCTGCACCCAGCGCCGGCGACCGGCCAGCACGCCGATCAGCATGGTCAGCGCCAGCGTCATGGTCCAACCGAAGGTGCCCCACAGGCTCCACAGGTCCAGGTAGTCGTAGGCCATCACGCGCAGGTTCTCCCGCACCGTGTCGGCGAAGCTGCCCTGCCCGTAGGCCAGGTTGTTGCTGGCCTACAGGGCCTGCGCCTCCTTCACGCGCCGCGCCGTGAGCTCGGCGCTGACCACCGCCACCCGCACCAGGCTGGCGGCCAGCGGATAGATCAGGCAGGCGCCGATCAGCCAGACGAGCCCGCGGTCGGAAACCCGCCGCAGCCCGAGCAGCAGCACGATGCCCAGCAGCGCATACAGGTGCAGCACGTCGCCGGTCCACAGCAGGCTGGCGTGGGTGAGCCCGATCGCCAGCAGCACCAGCAGACGGCGCAGGTACATCGCCGGCGCGCCGGCAGGGTCGCGGTCGAGCATGCGCTGGAACTGGATCGTGAAGCCGATGCCGAACAGCAGCGAGAACATGCTGTTGAACTTGCCCGAGAACAGCAGGTCGCGCAGCTGCTCGGCGGTCTGGTCGACGGGCCCTGGCCACAGGTGCGAGCCGTCGGCCTCGGCGAACATGGACTCGCCGAATCCGGGCATGTTCATGATCAGGATGCCCATCAGCGCGAAGCCGCGCAGGATGTCCAGCGTGGGCAACCGCTCGCCGCGGGGCAGAGGCTGGGCGTGGGCGGGGGGCATCAGGGGGCGCACCTGGAAGGCGGACTCGCGGCGCGTTACAGGCATCGTAGTGACGAACGCCTCCGGGGTCGACCCGCGGAAGGGTGCCCGGCACCGCTGGACACCCCCCGAACCCCTGGCGCATTCGGCCAGGCTCGCGCATCCTTCGGGCCGACGCCACCCTTGCCGGACCGCCTGCCCCGCCCTCGATGAGCCTCGCCGACCTGGATGCCGACGACTGGCCCGCGCTCAGCGCGCTGCTCGACGAGGCGCTGGCGCTGCCGCAGGCCGAGCGCGCCGGCTTCGTGGATGCGCTCGGCCCCGAGCACGCCGAGCGGCGCGAGACGCTGCGGGCGCTGCTGGCGCACGCGGCGCGCGTGGAGACCGGCGACTTCCTGGTGTCGCTGCCGGCCATCGCGCTGCCGCCGCAGGCGCTGCCCGGCGGCGTGGAGGCGGCTGCACAGCCTGCACCCGGTGCCGAGGTCGGCCCGTACCGGCTGATCGAGGAACTCGGCAGCGGCGGCATGGGTGCCGTCTGGCTGGCCGAGCGCGCCGACGGCAGCCTCAAGCGCAAGGTGGCGCTGAAGCTGCCGCGCCTGAGCTGGGACCCGTCGTTCGCGCAGCGCAGCCTGCGCGAACGCGACATCCTGGCCGCGCTGGAGCACCCGCACATCGCGCGGCTCTACGACGCCGGCGTCGACGCGCTGGGCCGGCCCTTCCTGGCCATGGAGCACGTGCGCGGCCAGCCGATCAATGCCTGGTGCGACGCGCGCCGCCTGCCGCTGGCCGCGCGGGTGGAGCTGCTGCGTCAGGTGGCCGACGCGGTGGCCTACGCGCACCGCCGGCTGGTGGTGCACCGGGACCTGAAGCCGTCCAACATCCTCGTCACCGACGACGGGCAGGTGCGGCTGCTGGACTTCGGCATCGCCCGGCTGCTCGGCGCCGAGGGCGCGCCTGCCGCCGAGCACACGCTGGCCGCGCCGGCCTTCACCATCAACTACGCCAGCCCCGAGCAGCTGCAGGGGCAGCCGCTGTCGACCGCCACCGACATCTACTCGCTCGGCGTGGTGGCGCACGAGCTGCTGTGCGGCGCGCGCCCGTTCGACCACCTGCCCGAGCGCGGCGCAGCGCGGGTGCAGGCCATCCTCGCCACCGAACCCGGGCTGCCGAGCCGCCGCATGCCGGGGGCAGAGGCCGCCGCCGCCCGCGCCAGCACGCCGGCCGCGCTGCAGCGCTCGCTGCGCGGCGACCTCGACGCCATCCTGCTGCGCGCGCTGGCGCGCGAGCCCGAGCAGCGCTACCCGTCGGCCGAGGCGCTGGCCGACGACCTGCTGCGCTGGCGCGACGGCCGGGCGGTGTCGGCACAGCGCCCGCGGGCTGGCTACCTGCTGGGCAAGTTCGTGCGCCGGCACCGGCTGGCCGTGGGGGCCGGCACGGCCGCGGTGCTGGCGCTGGCGGTCACCGCCGGCGTGGCGGTGGTGCAGGGGCAGCAGGCGCGCGAGCAGGCGCAGCGCGCGCAGGCCTCGCGCGACTTCCTGCTCGACCTGTTCGGGCGCGCCGACCCCGACCTGCGCGCCGGGCGCGACGCCACGATGCGCGAGCAGCTGGAGCCGGCGGAGCGCGAGGCGGAGCGCCTGCCGCCCGAGCAGCGCCGCGAGGTGCTGGCCACCGTGGCCGGGCTGTGGGAGAAGCTCGGCGACTTCCAGCGCGCCGGGCAGGTGCAGGCGCGGCTGACCGAGCTCTGGGCAGCCGAGCAGGCCCGCCGGCCGACGCCCGCCGGCACCGCCGCCCTGGTGCAATCGCAGCTGCACGAGGCGCGCAGGGCGGTGCTGATGGAACGGCTCGACGCGGCAGAGCGCCACCTGCGCGCGGCCGAGCAGACGGCGCCCCGTGCCGGCTGGCCGCCGGCCGTGCGCGCGCTGGCCGACCTGCAGTGGGGCTACTTCGAGCTCTACGGCGGCCGCTCGTCGCCAGCGGTGAGCCACTTCGGGGCCGCGCTGGAGTGGGCCCGCGCGGGGGGCGACCCGCTGGTCGAGGCGCAGGCGCTCGCCGGCCTGCAGCGCGCGCACGTCGCCCTGCGCCGGCCGGCCGAGGCCCTGGCCGCCCAGCGCGCGCTGGCCGAGCTGGTGGCGCAGGACCGGCTGCAGCAGCCGCAGGCGCGCCAGGACGCGCTGTTCCAGATGGCGACCACGCTGTTCCAGCTGGGGCGCTACGCCGAGGGCTGGCCGCTGGCCGAGCAGATGGCCGCCGGCGCCGATGCCCTGTACGGGCAGGCGCTGCGCGGGCAGCTGCGCACCCGGCTGCTGTGGCTGAAGTACGGCCTGCAGCTCGGCCGCAACGAGGCGATGAGCGCGTGGCTTCGCGCGCACGAGCCGGACGCCGCGCAGCTGGCCGAGCTCCAGGCCGGCTACCCGGACTCCGACCTGACCGACTGGCACAGGCTCAGCGCGCGGGCGTGGGCCGTGGCGGGCGATGCCGGTCGCGCCGAGGCCGAGCTGCAGCGCGCGCGGCGGCAGGCCCAGCGCCTGCCGCCGGCAAGCCAGCGGGCCTGGCATGGGCCCCTCGAGATCGGCGCGGCCCATGCGGCGCTGTCGCTGGGACAGCCGGCGCGCGCGCTGGCCCTGCTCGATCCCTTGTGGCCGGGCGCCGAGGCGCCCTCGCCAGCCGTGCGCCCCTACATCGGCCTGGCCCGCGGCGTGGCGCTGGCCCGCCTGCAGCGCCTGCCGGAGGCGCTGGAGTGGCTGCAGCGCGCGGAGCGCGACTTCGCCGCACTCGGAGACCCGCTGCCGCCCCAGGCCGCGCTGGTGCAGCTGAACCTCGCGCTGCTGGCGCTGCAGGACCGCGGGCCGGATGCAGCCGCACTCACGCGCCGGCTCGACGCCGCGGCCCGCTCGCTGCCGGTGGCCTACGGGCCCGATCACCCCGCCGCGCGGCTGGTGCAGGTCCTGGCCGGCGCGGCCAGGGCTGCCGACGCCTCGGGCGCCGAGAGTCCCTCAGCAGCGCTCAGGCGGGTGGCCGGCGCGCATCGTCACCCACTCTTCTTCTAGGAGGCAGACATGAAGGTATTCGTGAGCAAGGTCGGATCGGTTCGCTTCGAGTACCCCCCGAGCGCGCATGACCTCGCGATCGATGTCGAAGACACCGGCATCCGGAACGACGTCCCCCCCGGCAGCGGGTTCTATCTCGACGTGCTGAAGGCCGATCCCTCGGCACCCGGCGGTGATCTGGTGATTCGCTTCACCGCGGATTCGGGCGACTCCGCCGGCTGGCATAAGCTGGCGGCGGCGCTGGAGGACGCGCTGAAGCGCCTGAACGCGATGGGCGTTCACGACCGCACGATCGACATCCGCTTGCCGCACGACGCATTCGGAGGCGATCGGGACCCTGGCACCGATGTCCGAAACCCGACGGGGGGCGGCGGACCGGCAATCATTTGAGCGGCCGGGTCGGGGCGTTGGCGAGGCCCTGAGCGTGGCCGAGGCCCCGCTCACGCCGCGCGAGACGAGAGGCGCTGCACCCACGCCCCGGCGGCCGCCAGCACCAGGCCCACGGCGGCCCCGGTGGCGATGTCGGCGGCCATGCCCAGCGCCCAGTGCGGCGCCTGGAAGTGGACGAGGTGCGTGAAGATGCCGCCGGCCACCGCCAGCATGGCCACCATGCCGATCGGCCCCAGCGCGCCCAGGATACGGGGTGCCGCGCGGACGATCCACCGGCCCGTCGCCTGCCGCGCGGGCCGGGGCGAGCGGGCCAGGGCCAGGCCCATGTCGTCCAGGCGCACCAGCGCGGCGATGAGCCCGTAGATGCCCACGGTCATCACCACGCTCATGGCGACGAGCACGACCAGCTTCTGCTCGAAGGGCGCCTGCGCGGCCACGGTGAGCGAGATGACCAGGATCTCCAGGCTCAGGACGATGTCCGTGACGATGGCGCCGCGGATGCGCTGCTCGTCGGTCAGCGGGGCCTCCTGCGGGCCGCTGTGCCAGCCCAGGCGCTCCAGCACCGCCTTGCCGCCCTCGAAGGCCAGGTACAGGCCGCCGGCGACCAGCGCCAGCTGGATGCCCAGCGGGAACAGCGCGTCGACCGCCAGCACCAGCACGATCAGCCACAGCTTGTTCAGCGCGCTGGCCCGGAAGATGCGCCATATGGCCGGCAGTTCCTGGGCCGGCGACACGCCGGTCATCTTCGACGCACCGACGGCCAGGTCGTCGGCCGCAATGCCGGCGGTCTTGGCGGCGGCACGGCCGGTCATGAGGGCCACGTCGTCGGCAGCGGCGGCGAGCTTCAGTCCCTGGGCGGCCACGTCGTCGGCTGCGGCAGCCGCCAGCTTGGCCACGTTGCGGAAGACGGCGAAGAAGGCGGAGGTGGGCATGGTGGCGGCGATGATGCCCCGAAGACACACTCCCGTGCTGGAACTGCGGCACTGGGGCGCCGAGGATCACCGCGGCCCACGGCGAGGGCCAAGGCACGGTGCGGCGAGGCGAGGTGCGGCGCGGCAGGGATCCGGGCGACGCCCCAGGGCCGGCAGTCCCGTCGACGGCCTTTGGCGATCCAGGCTTGCTCCGGCCCGCAACAGCCGTGAACGGCACCCCGCGAGCCACCCGGCGACCGGGCGTCATGTGCGCCGGCGAGCAAGCGGTTTCGGAGGCGCTCGCCACTCAGCGAACCAACCCTGGCGTCTGCCAGCCGTCTCGGGCGGGCGCCCGCCCAAGCAGCCCACCTGCCGGCTCGCTGCCGCTACTTGAGCGTCACGCGCAACTGCTCCGCCCCCTGGCCCGGCAGCGTCAGGCGAAGCACGGCCTTGGTGCCGGCAGGCACCCGGGCACTGGCCACCATCTTGTTGCCCCCGGCCGCCGTGAAGCGGGCGCTGGACTTCTGCGTGCCCGCCAGCAGCGTGGCTTCGAGCTGGGCACCCTGGGCCGGCACGGGCTTGCCGGTGGCGTCGCTCAGGTAGGCGATCAGCTCACCCTCGGTGCGCACCAGTTCCACTGGATTGTGCGAGGCGGTTTCGCCCAGCACGCCGCCGTGCAGCGGCTTGACCGCGCCGTGCGCGACAACCGCCGCGGTGGCCACGGCCAGCAGGGCGCCCAGCAGGGCCGAGCGCCGTGTGGCCCGGTTCAGCGTCTTCATCACCCACTCCTTCTTCAGTAGACCTCGTCGTCGCCCTGCGCCAGCAGCCGCTCCAGCGGCGGCTGCCCGTAGCGCCAGAACATCAGCGGCGTCAGCCAGCTGTCCAGCAGCGTGCTGCTGACCAGCCCGCCGAAGATCACCACCGCCACCGGGTGCAGGATCTCCTTGCCCGGCGCGTCGGCCGCCAGCAGCAGCGGCACCAGCGCGAGCGCGGCCACCAGGGCCGTCATCAGCACCGGCGTCAGCCGCTCCAGCGAGCCGCGCACGATCATGGGTTGGCCGAAGCGCTCGCCCTCGTGCTTGCACAGGTTGATGTAGTGGCTGACCTTGAGGATGCCGTTGCGCGTGGCAATGCCGGTCAGCGTGACGAAGCCCACCAGCGAGGCCACCGACAGCGTCACGCCCGCGATCCACATCGCGATCACGCTGCCGATCAGCGCCATCGGGATGTTGGCCATGATCAGGGCCGCCAGCACGGCCGATCGGTAGCGGCTGTACAGCACCATGAAGATCAGCGCCAGCGAGACGGCGCCCAGCAGCGCGATCAGCCGCATCGCCTCTTCCTGCGCCTGGAACTGGCCTTCGAGGCTGACGAAGGTGCCGGGCGGCAGCGGCGTCGACGCGATCAGCGCGCGGATCTCGGCCACCACGCGCGCCATGTCCGAACCGTCGGTGTTGGCCTGCACGATGATGCGGCGCCGGCCGTTCTCGCGGCCGATCTGGTTGGGCCCGTCGCCCTCCTCGATGGTGGCCAACTGCGTCAGCGGCACGCGGCCGCGCGGCGTCTCGATCATCAGCGCCGCCAGGCCCTGTGCGTCGCGCGCGCCGTCGGGCAGGCGCAGCACCAGATCGAAGCGGCGCGCGCCATCGATCACCTGCGCCACGGTCTCGCCCTGGTTCAGCGCCTGCAGCAGCGACAGCAGCTCGCCCGGGGCCAGGCCCCAGGCCGCGGCGCGCACCGGGTCCAGCCGCACCGTCAGCTGCGGGATCAGCGCCTGCTTCTCGATCTGCAGGTCCGTCAGGCCCGGCACGAGCGCGAGCCGGGTGCGCAGCGCCTCGGCCTGGCCACGCAGCGTGTCGAGGTCGTCGCCGAAGATCTTCAGCGCGATCTGCGCACGCACGCCCGAGAGCAGGTGGTCCAGCCGGTGCGAGATGGGCTGGCCCACGGTGATGGCCGCCGGCAGCGGCGCCAGCCGGGCGCGGATGTCGGCCAGCACCTCGTCGGCGCTGCGCTTCAGGCCCACGTCCAGCTCGCTGTAGTGCACGCCCTCGGCGTGCTCGTCCAGCTCGGCGCGGCCGCTGCGGCGGCCGACGTGGTCGACCTCGGGCACCTCCAGCAGCAGCCGTTCGGCCAAGCTGCCGATGCGGTTGGATTCGGCCAGCGCCGTGCCGGGCTGCAGCAGCAGGTTGATCGTCAGCGTGCCTTCGTTGAACGCGGGCAGGAAGGCGCGCGCAAAGAAGGGCACGGTGGCCGCCGCGGCCAGCAGCACGATCACGGCCGCGCCGAGGATCGTGCGGGTGTGGGCGAACGACGCGTCCAGCAGCCGCTGCTGGCCGCGCTTGAGCGTGCGCACCAGCGGCGAGTCGCCGCGCTCCAGCAGCTTCATGCGCGGCAGGAGCACGCAGCACATGGCCGGCGTCACGGTGAGCGCCACCACCAGGCTGGCCAGGATGGCCGCGATGTAGGCCACGCCCAGCGGCGCGAACAGCCGGCCCTCGATGCCGGGCAGCGCGAACAGCGGCACGAACACCAGCACCACGATCAAGGTGGCCACCACCACGCCCGAGCGCACCTCGTTGCAGGCGGCGGCGATCACCCGCAGCAGCTCGGCCGCGCCCTGCGGCCGGTGCTGGCGCAGCCGGCGCAGCACGTTCTCCACGTCCACCAGCGCGTCGTCCACCAGCTCGCCGACGGCGATGGCCAGGCCACCCAGGGTCATCACGTTGATCGACAGGCCGAGCGCGTGGAACACGAGGGCCGTCACCGCCAGCGACAGCGGGATCGCGGTGAGCGAGATCACCGTGGTGCGCACGTTCAGCAGAAAGAGGAACAGCACGATGGCGACCAGGATCGCGCCGTCGCGCAGCGCCTCGCGCACGTTGCTCACCGAGGCCTCGATGAAGTCGGCCTGGCGGAACGAGACCTCGGGCGCCGACAGGCCCGGCGGCAGCGTGCGCGCCAGGGCGGCCAGCGCGGACTCGACCTCGCGCGTCAGCGCGATCGAGTCCGCGCCGGGTTGCTTCTGCACGCTGACGATGACGGCCGGCTGCCCGTTCAGCCCCGCGTCGCCCCGCTTGAAGGCCGGCGCGAAGCGCACGCCCGCCACCTGCTCCAGCAGCACCGGCGGCTGGCCGTTGCGCTGCACCGGCAGGCGCTGCAGGTCCTCGAGCCGCGTGCTGCGGCCGACGTGGCGGATCAGCACCTCGCGCGCGTTCTGCTCGAGAAAGCCGCCGCTGCTGTTGCCGGCAAAGCCGCGCAGCGCGGACTCGAGCGCCGAGAAGCTGACGCCCAGCTGCGCCATGCGCGCCGGGTCGGGCTCGACGCGGAACTGCCGCACCTCGCCGCCGATCGGGATGACCTGTGCCACGCCGGGAATCGACAGCAGGCGCGGGCGCAGCACGAAGTCGGCGTACTCGCGCACCTGCATCGCGCTCACCCGGGCCGGGTCGGCCGGCAGCGCCACGAGCATGATCTCGCCCATCACCGAGGCCACCGGGCCCAGGCTGGGGTTGAGCCCCGGCGGCAGTTGCTCGCGCGCCGCGGCCAGCCGCTCGGCCACGAGCTGGCGGTTGCGGTAGACCTCGCTGCCCCACGCGAACTCGGCGTACACGACCGACAGGCCCACGCCCGACACCGAGCGCACGCGCGTGACGCCGGGCATGCCGTTGAGCGCGGCCTCGATCGGGAAGGTGACGAGCTGCTCCACCTCTTCCGGTGCCATGCCGCCCGCTTCGGTCATCACGGTGACCGTGGGCTTGTCGAGGTCGGGGAAGACGTCGACCGGCGTGCGCGACGCGGTCCAGGCCCCCAGGCCCATCAGCAGCGCCGCGAAGGCGAGCACGAACAGGCGCTGCTCGAGGCTGCGGCGCACGATCCAGGCCCACATGGCGGCGCCCCTTCAGCGCACCTGGGCCAGCAGCGCCGCGCCCTGGGTGACGACGCGGTCGCCTTCGGCCAGGCCGGTGACGACGACGTGGCGCCCATCCAGCGGCTGCACCTGCACCGGTACCGGCGCGAACAGCTCGGCGCGTTCGTGGCGCCAGACCGCGGGCTCGTTGGCGGCGTTGCGCACCAGCGCGGCGGCGGGCAGCACGAAGCCCGTGAGCCGCTCGCCAGTCTGCACCAGCACGCGCACCGGTTGGTGCAGCGCCAGCACCGGCGCGGCCTCGCCGGCCCTGGGCTGCGGGCGCAGCAGCAGCGGCAGCAGGCCGTCGCGCAGCGCCACGGCACGGCCGACCACCACGAGCGGCGTGGCGCTGCCGTCGGCCAGCTCGGCGCCCTGCAGCCCGGCGGCGAGCCGCGCGTCGGCCACGCGGGCCTCGATGAGCAGACGGCTGGGCTCGACGATCTCGAACAGCGGCGTGCCCGCCTCGACCACCTGGCCCGCGCCCGCCGCCACGCGGGCCACCACACCGGCCACCGGTGCGCGCAGCGCCTCGGCACGGGCGCCCTGGACGAGCGCCTCGCGGCGCTGGCGCAGGCCGTCGAGCTCGACCTGCAGCGCCTCGGCCTCGCGCCGCGGCACGGTCGCGGCCAGCTCCTTCGCCCGCGCCAGCTGGCGCTCGACGAGCCCGGCGCGCAGCGCCAGCTCGGCCAGCTCGGCCTCGCGCTGGGCGCGCTCGGCCGCCGGCAGCACGGGTTCGAGCAGCGCCAGCACCTGGCCCCGCTGCACCCGCTGGCCCGGCAGGGGCAGGCCCGCGGCCGGCGCGTCGATGCGTCCGGCCTGCGTGGCCTGCACCTGGCCGCTGCTGCGAGGGTCGGCCACCACCTCGGCCAGCAGCTCCAGCCGGCGCGGCACAGTCTGCTCACGGGCCGGCAGCGTGCGCAGCGCCAGGCGGCGCTGGGCCGACTTGGGCAGGAACACCCGTCCGTCGGGCAGGCGCAGGGCGCGCTCGGCGCTGATTGGCGCGGTGGCGGCCAAGGGCGCAGATGCGGCGGGCGCAGGCGTGGCGGGCGCGCCCGGGCTGGCGGCCAGCAGCGGGATCGGGCCGAGCAGGGCAACCAGCGGCAGGGGCCGCAAGGCTCGCAAGAGGCGGGTGCTTATGCGACGCTCCCATCGCCCGACGCAGGACGCGGATCGGGCACCGTGCCCGGGCGGCGCCGCCATCGGGCCACCAGCGCCGACAACGCCCACAGCGCGACGCCGCCAAGCACCACGCTCAGCGCCACCGGCACGGCCGCGCGCCAGCCGGCCGGGCCGGCAGCGGCGGCGCGGGTCATGGCCACGGCGGCGTCGGGCGGCGCGACCTTCAGCGTCGTTTCCAGCAGGTCGGCCTGATCGCCGAACTGCACGGTGAACACCAGCGCATGCTCGCCCGGCTGCTGCAAGGGTGCCGCCGGCATCCGGTACACGCCGTCGCCCAGCGATGACGCCACGCCGGTGAAGCGGCCGCTCTCGACCTCGATGCGGGCGCCGGTGACGGGCTCGTTGGTGTCGAAGCGGTCGAGGTACAGCGTCAGCTGCCCGGCGTCGATCACCACCAGCAGCTCGACGGCATCGCCGGCGGCCTCAGCCCGCGGGGCCAGCGCGGGCAGCAGTTCGGCGGCCGGGGGCTCGCCGTGGTCATGACCTTCGTGGGCGCGCAGCGGGGCCAGCGGTGCGGCGAGGCCGACAGCAAGCGCCAGGGCGAGGGCGATCGATGGCCAGCGCCGGGCCGCCGGCCATCGCGCATGGGGTGTGGTCATGAGAGTGGTCCTCGGTCAGGGGTGATGGCCCAGCGCCTGGTTCCAGCGCGAGACGGCGCGGGCCGCTTCGATGCGCGCCTGCTCGGCCTGGGCTTCGGCCTGAGACGCGTCGGCCATCGCGCGCAGCAGCCGCGGCAGGTCGAACTGGCCGGCGACGAAGGCTTGGCGCACCCAGGTCAGCGCCTGCTGCAGCAAGGCCGCCCGCTCGGTCATCGCCGTGGCCGCTTCCTGACGGGCGCGCAGCTCGGCGGCGGCCGCGGCGCGCGTGGCCGCGTGCTGGGCGCGTCAGTCGTCCAGCGCAGCCTCGGCCGCCGCCAGCTCGGCTTGCAGCTCGGCCACACGCGGGCGGCCCTGCGTCTCACCGCCCAGCGGCAGGCGCAAGGCGATGCGGGCCCGGTGCTGCCAGGGTTCGGACGCTCCGTCGCGTTCGCGGCTCACGCCCAGGGCCAGCTCCATCGGCGCACGCGCCTCGCCGTCGGCCAGGGCCACACGGGTGCGCAGGCCGGCGATGCGGGCTCGCAGTGCGGCGGCTTCGGGGTGTGGGTCGAGCGCGTCATCGGCGGCGGCGCTGGCACGCTCGGCGGCCGCCGGGTGCTGGTCCAGCGGCGTGCTGTCGCCGGCCCGCTGGCGCAGCGCCACGTCGGTGAGCAGCGCCTCGGCCTGGGCCAGGCGCTGCTGCGCCTGCTGCGCGCTGGCTTCGGCCAGGCGCAGGGCCCACCAGGCCTCGCGCAGCGCACCGGCCAGCAGCCAGCGCGCCTGCGCCGCATCGGCAACGACTTCGCCGGACAGCGCCGACGCGCTGTCGCGGGCACGCGCCCGCTGGCCCCGCGGCCACAGCGGCAGGCTCAGCTCGGCCTCCCACTCCCGCTGGCCCCGCAGCGAGCCGGGCCGTTCGCCGCGGCCGGCCAGCGTCAGCGCGGGCGCCTCTGGCCACCACGCGGATGCCGCCGCTTGCCCCGCCTGGGCCTGGGCCTCGCGCGCGGCCAGGGCGGCCTGGG
Source organism: uncultured beta proteobacterium (assembly GCA_903828235.1). Taxonomy (GTDB): domain Bacteria; phylum Pseudomonadota; class Gammaproteobacteria; order Burkholderiales; family Burkholderiaceae_C; genus Rubrivivax. The sequence continues at coordinate 82,504 of CAIKLM010000010.1, forward strand.
CCGCCGCGCGGGCGGCCCAGGCCGCGTCGAGCAGGGCCTTGAAGTCCTCGGCCCGCGACGTCGCGGGCGCAGACAGCAAGGCCAGCAGCCAGCCGCCGGCCAGCGCGGCCGGCAGGGCCCGAGGCCGCGGTTTGGTGGCGTCCAGGGTGGCCATGGCGACGAGATGGCGGGCCACTACGGCCGAGCCGGACGCACGACGAGCCGGCCCACCATGCCCGCCTCGTAGTGGCCGGGGATCAGGCAGGCGAAGTCGAACTCGCCGGCCCGGTTGAAGTGCCAGACGATCTCGCCCCGTTGGCCTGGGTTGACGTGCGCCATGTAGGGCTCGTCGTGCTCCATGCCCGGGTGCTTCTTCATCAGTGCCGCGTGGGTGTCGAGTTCGGCCCGGGTGCCGATCACGATCTCGTGCAGCAGCTGGCCCCGGTTGCGCACCACCAGGCGCAGCGTCTGGCCTTCGCGCACCTCGATGCGGTCGGGCTTGAAGCGCATGTCGTCGCCCATGGCGATGTCGACCGTGCGCGACACGGCCCTGGCGTCGCCGGCGATGCCCCAGGGCTTCTGCTCCTTCTTGGCCGCAGCGGGTGCGCTGCCGTGGTGGTGTTGCGGCCCGTGGGCGCGCACGCCGCCGGAAGCAGCCAGGCCGAGCAGCAGCGTCAGGCCGAGGCCGGCCCCGACGCGGCCGAGCGATGTTGAACTCATGCAGTTGGCTCGTTGAGGGTGCCCAAGCACCACGCTGCGCCGCGCAGGGCGCGGGCGGGCGTGGGGTGATGGCTTCGACGGATCGACCCGGAAGGCCGACGTGGACACGATCGCGCTGCGGGCAAGCCCCGCAGCCCAGGGCCTAGACGGCTCGGGGCGGTCGGTCCGGCAGGGCCAGCGCCAGGCGCGCCCAGTGCCAGGGCGCTGCGGCGGGCGCAGGCTCGCGATCAGGCTGCTGCGCCATCAAGGGCAGCGCCCACATCAGCGCGACGGCGATGCAGCACGGCGCGCAATGCGTGCACGTGCCCGCCGCGGGCCCGGTGTCGGGGGTGCCGGCATCGGCATCCGCCGTGGCTTCGGCCTGATGGCAGGGGGGCAGATCGGCCGACATCAGCGCCGGCCCATGGCCGTGCGAACCCGTGCCTGCCCCATGCATGAGCCCCACCGCCGCCATGCCCTTGAGGGGCAGCAGCAGCGCCAGAAGGGCGATCAGCACCAGGCGGGGAAGGCCATGCATGGCGGGACTGTAGCGCGTCGGGTCGCCTTCCGCGCGGTCGAGAGACTCCAGAGGCGGTACGCCGGAAGCCCGCACACGCCCCGGATCGGCTTGTGGCACGGCGTCGATGAAGGCCAAGTCGTGCGCTGGGTGAAGCACCTGCACCTGCACCACGATCTCAAGCCTGCCTTGCTCCAGCGCCCGGAATTCGTGCGAACGCTTCTGCGCTGCGTTGGGCCGAGACCGGGCGCATCAGCGGCGGACTCGGAGGTCGCGCGCTCCCTGTCCGCCCAGGAAGTCGCGATGCCGGCTTTCGCGGAAGCAGCGATGGTGTGGTGCGCATCGGTTCGCTGCGAGTGCGTAGCCATGATCAGCCACGCATGCCGTGCCGACACGGTGAGCGCGGAAGCTTGGGCTGCCTGTACCTGCCCTTTGGGGATGGATTGCCTTGCCCATCGATGGACTCCTCAATAAGCTGGCGCGACGGGTCGGCGATGGCCCGGGCTTAGGGAAGGTCTGCATAACCCCGGGCCGATCCGCGTAGCGCGACCGCTCGGCCCAGGCGACGATGCGGCGCATGAAGCAGCTCGGACTCGGCCTGAACCTGTCCACGAAGCGCACGCGCAAGCGCGAGTTCCTCGAC
>CAIKLM010000011.1 GCA_903828235.1 uncultured beta proteobacterium
CAGCGCCGCCAGCAGCGCCAGCAGCGCCAGCACTGGCACGCAGCGGCCGGCGCGGGCGCGCGCGGCGGCGGGTGCCGCGGCAGGCGCCGCGGGGCAGGCACGAAGGGCAGCTTCAGGCATGGGTGGGACTGTAGGCAGTCCGGGCTTGCGGCACCGCCCCGAAATGCCGGCACTTGATCCTGCTTTTCGGGCCACGGCCCGGCGGCGCCCGTTCCAACAATGCCGCGACGAGATCGTCCTCGTGCGCATTCCCAGCCGCCGCGGCTGCCGCCCATGATCAACCGCCTCACCGACGCCCTCGACTTCCACGGCCAGGCCCTGGTGCTGCGCGCCCAGCGGCAGCAACTGATCGCCGGCAACATCGCCAACGCCGACACGCCCGGCTACCAGGCGCGCGACTTCGACTTCGCCTCGGCGCTGCGCGCCGCGCGCGGCGGCGGCGCCGCCGGCGAGGGGATCGCCCGCGACATCCTGACCCCGGGTGGCCGCCCGCAGCCCACGCTGCGCTACGTGCACCCGGCGCAGACCAACCTCGACGGCAACAGCGTCGACATGGACCGCGAACGCGCGAACTTCATGGACAACGCCCTGAAGTTCGACGCCACGCTGCGCTTCGTCAACGGCAACGTGCGCACCACACTCGACGCCATGAAGAGCCCGAACTCGCCGTGACCCCCGCCGCAGGAGCCGACGCATGAGCATGCTCAAGATCTTCGACGTGGCCAGCAGCGCCATCAGCGCGCAGAGCCAGCGCCTGAACGTCGTAGCCTCCAACCTCAGCAACGCCGACACCGTGGCCGGCCCCGACGGCCAGGCCTACAAGGCGCGCCAGGTGGTGTTCCAGACCGCGCTGGTGGGCAGCCGCGACGCCTTCGTGCCCGCCACCGACACCAGCGCCGGCGTGCGCGTGAGCACGGTCACCGAGAACAGCGCCCCCGGCCGCCGCGTGCACGACCCGCGCCACCCCAGCGCCGACGCCGAGGGCTACGTGACCTACAGCAACGTCAATCCCGTCGAGGAGATGGTGAACATGATCAGCGCCTCGCGCTCGTACCAGAACAGCGTCGAGGTGATGAACACCGCGCGCAGCCTGCTGCAGAAGACGCTGCAGATGGGGCAATCCTGATGAGCGCGGTCAACGCCGCCGTCGCGGGCGCCAACCCCTTCGCCGCGCTGCCGGGCGCCGGGGCCGCCACCCCCACCGCCAACGAGGCCGGCGGGGCCGATCGGTTCCTGAAGCTGCTGGTGACGCAGCTGCAGAACCAGGACCCGATGAACCCGATGGACAACGCGCAAATCACGAGCCAGATGGCGCAGATCAACACCGTCACCGGCATCGAGAAGCTCAACGCCACCGTCGACGGGCTGAACACCCAGTTCGCGCAGCTGCAGGCGCTGTCGGGCGCCTCGCTCGTGGGCCGCGACATCACCGTGCGCGGCAACCGGCTGCAGCTCCAGGGAGGGCGCGCCGACGGCGGCTTCGAGCTCTCCCGCACCGCCGGCAGCGTGAAGGTGGAGGTCCTCAACGGCGCCGGCCGCGTCGTCGACACCCTCAACCTGGGCACCCAGGACGCCGGGCGCCACGGCTTCGCCTGGCGCGCCGCCTCGCTGCCCGACGGCGCCTACAGCTTCCGCGTCGTTGCCGCCCAGGGCACCCAGGTGGTGCCGGCCAGCCCGCTGATGCGCGACCGCGTCGAGGCGGTGCGCACCACCGGCAACACCCTCACGCTGGAGACCGCCTCCAGCGGCCTCGTCACCTGGCGCGACGTGCAGGGCTTCAACTGACACCCACTTCCACCGCGAACCGCAGGACATCGCCATGAGCTTCCAGCAAGGCCTCTCCGGACTCAACGCCACCAGCAAGAACCTGCAGGTGATCGGCAACAACATCGCCAACGCCAACACCTACGGCACCAAGGTGTCGCGGGCCGAATTCAGCGACGTCTACGCCAACGCGCTCAACGGTGCCGGCGCCAACAGCGTGGGCATCGGCACCACCGTCACCACCGTCGCGCAGCAGTTCACGCAGGGCACCATCAAGATCACCGACAACCCCATGGACCTCGCGATCAACGGCGCCGGCTTCTTCCAGGTCGCGGGGCCGGACTCCGCCATCAGCTACACCCGCAACGGTCAGTTCAAGGTCGACCGCGAGGGCTACATCGTCAACAACGGCGGGCTGCGCCTGATGGGCTACGCCACCGACGGCCTCGGCGGCGTGCTCCCCGGCGTGTCGGCGGCGCTGCAGCTGCCCACGGGCGGCATCGCGCCGGCGGCCACCTCGGCGATCGGGCTCGAGTTCAACCTGGACTCGCGATCGGCCGTCACGGTGCCTGGCACTGGCCCGGCCATCGACTTCGGCGACGCGCGCACCTACAACAACGCCACCTCGATGACCGTGTACGACCTGCAGGGCCGCGAGGTGGCCCTGACGTACTACTTCCAGAAGAGCGGCGACAACGCCTGGAACGTGTTCGCCACCGCCAACGGCAACACCGTGGCCGGCACCGCCGCCGCGCCGCTGCCGGTGACGACCATGACCTTCGCCGCCGACGGCAGCGCGCCGACGGCGCCCGCCGCGCCCGTGACCTTCAACATCCCGGCCACCACGCTGCCCGGCGGCGGCACCACCGAGGCCATCGCCGGCGTCGAGCTCGACCTGCTGTCGGCCACGCAGTTCGGTGCCTCCTTCGGCGTGACCGACGCGACGCAGGACGGCTACGCCGCCGGCCAGCTGACCGCCATCGTGGTCGAGGGCGATGGCGTCGTCACCGCGCGCTACAGCAACGGCCGCGCCCAGGCGGCCGGCCAGATCGAGATCGCGAACTTCCGCAACCCGCAGGGCCTGCAGCCGCTGGGCGACAACCGCTGGGGCCGCACCAACGCCTCGGGCGAGGCCATCCTGGGCGTGCCGGGGCAGGGCAACCTGGGTGTGCTGCAGGACGGTGCGCTCGAGGAGAGCAACATCGACCTGACCGGCGAGCTGGTGAACATGATCGTCGCGCAGCGCATCTACCAGGCCAACGCGCAGACCATCAAGACGCAGGACCAGGTGCTGCAGACCCTGGTCAACCTGAGATAAGGCCCACCCCCGGAGCGGCTGACGCCGCTCCCCCTCAAGGGGGCACCGCCAGCGGCCCGGCAGCGCCGGTGCCGCGACGGCCGCTTGACCCGGAGCTCCAATGGATCGACTCATCTACCTCTCGATGGCCGGCGCGAAGGCCACGCTGCAGCGCCAGGACACGCTGGCCCACAACCTGGCCAACGCCTCGACGACGGGCTTCCGCGCCGAGATGCAGGCCTTCCGCGCTGTGCCGGTGCGCGGCGAGGGCGCCACGACGCGCGCCTACGTGCTGGAGAGCACCATCGGCCACGACACGCGGCCCGGCGCGATGCAGGCCACCGGGCGCAGCCTGGACGTGGCCATGCAGGGCAACGCCTGGCTGGCGGTGCAGGGCCTGGACGGCACGGAGGCCTACACCCGCGCCGGGGCGCTGGAGGTCAATGCCGAGGGCGTGCTGGTCACCCCGGCCGGGCTTCCGGTGCAGGGCGACGGCGGGCCGATCACGGTGGGGCTGAACGCCAAGGTCGAGATCGCCGCCGACGGCACCATGACCAGCACCGTGGGCAACGGGCGGCCACAGCCGGTGGGGCGGCTGAAGCTCGTCACGCCCGAGGCGCCGCTGGTGCGCGGCACCGACGGGCTGTTCCGCGCCGGCGACGGCGCCGAGCTGCCGGCCGACGCCACCGCCCGCGTGAGCAGCGGCATGCTCGAGGGCTCCAACGTGAGCCCGGTGGAGACGATGGTGGCGATGATCGCCGCGGCGCGCCAGTTCGAGCAGCAGATGAAGTCGCTGCAGGGCGCCGAGCAGCGCGAGCAGCAGGCGGCGCGCCTGCTGGCCCCCAGCGCCGGCTGAGCGGCTGCGCTCCCCATCGAACTGGGCCCCTGTGGGGCCCTTTTTTCGCCCATGCCCGGCCTCAAGTCCGCCGGAACATGCGAGTCATCGACAAGGCCCGAGGCGCCGCATCATGATTCGCTCACTCTGGATCGCCAAGACCGGCATGGAGGGCCAGCAGACCAAGCTGGACGCCATCTCCAACAACCTCGCCAACGTGGGCACCAACGGCTTCAAGCGCGCCGGGGTGCAGTTCGAGGACCTGATGTACCAGAACCTGCGCGCCGCCGGCTCGGCCACGACCGAGCAGACGACGCTGCCCACCGGCCTGCAGGTCGGCCTGGGCGTGCGCGCGGCCTCGGCCACGCGCAACTTCCAGCAGGGCGCGCTGCAGCAGACGGGCAACGCCTTCGACCTGGCCATCAAGGGCCAGGGCTTCTTCCAGATCGCGCTGCCCGACGGCACCACCGGCTACACGCGCGACGGCGCCTTCCAGGTCGACGCCAATGGGCAGCTGGTCACCAACGCCGGCTACGCCGTGCAGCCGGGCATCACCGTGCCAGCCAACGCCGTGTCGGTGTCGGTGGCCGCCGACGGCACCGTCAGCGCCACGCTGCCCGGGCAGACGGCGCCGCAGGGCCTGGGGCAGCTGCAGCTGGCCTCGTTCGTGAACCCGGCCGGCCTGGAAAGCCGCGGCGGCAACCTGTTCGCCGAGACCGCCTCCAGCGGTGCGCCGCAAACCGGGGCGCCCACGGCCAACGGCCTGGGCGCGCTGCAGAGCGGCTTCGTCGAGGGCAGCAACGTCAATGTCGTGGAAGAGCTGGTGAGCATGATCGCCACGCAGCGCGCCTACGAGCTCAACTCCAAGGCCATCCAGACCTCCGACCAGATGCTGCAGCGGCTGGGGCAGCTGTGATGCGGGCCACCGCCTCGCTGCTGCTGGCCGCGGCGCTGCTGCCGGGCTGCGCCTACGTGGGCCCGCACGTCGACGTCGGCGACACCAAGCCCCTGGCGCCGGCGCCCGAGCCCGCCGCGGCGGGACCGGCCACGGGCAGCATCTTCAGCTCCGGCGCCTACCGGCCGCTGTTCGAGGACCACCGCGCGCGGCTGGTGGGCGACACGCTCACCGTGAACATCGTCGAGCGCGTCAGCGCCACCGCGTCCAGCACCAGCACGGTCGAGCGCGCCGGCGGGATGTCCGGCGGCATCACCGCGCTGCCCGGCATCGCCCCGAACGCGCTGCGCCGCGCCACGGCCGACGCCAACCTCTCGTCCACGGCCGAGGGCAGCGGCAGCACCGAGAACCGCAACGAGTTCAGCGGCAAGATCACCGTCGTCGTGCGCCAGGTGCTGCCCAACGGCCACCTCCTCGTCACCGGCGAGAAGCAGATCGGCGTCAACCAGAACATCGACGTGCTGCGCTTCTCCGGCCAGGTCGACCCGCGCGCCATCCAGCCCGGCAACAGCGTGCCCAGCGCGGCCATCGCCAACGTGCGCCTGGAGCAGCGCGGCCGCGGCGCCGCCGCCGAGGCCCAGGCGATGGGCTGGCTGCAGCGCTTCTTCCTCAACGTGCTCCCGATCTGAGTCATGCGACCCGACCACCACCCCGACCGCCTGATGCGCTGGACGCTCGTCATCGCCGCGCTGGCCGCCAGCACCGCCGTCTGGTGGCCCGCGCCCGCCGGCGCCGCGGCCGCCGCGCCGGCCTCCACCCAGCGCATCAAGGAGCTGGCCGCCGTGCAGGGCGTGCGCAGCAACCAGCTGCTGGGCTACGGCCTCGTCGTGGGCCTGGACGGCACGGGCGACCAGGCCACGCAGTCGCCCAACACCACGCAGAGCCTGCAGTCGCTGCTGCAGCAGCTGGGCGTGACGCTGCCGGCCGGCACCAGCCTGTCGCCGCGCAACGTGGCCGCGGTGCTGGTGACGGCGCAGCTGCCGCCGTTCGCGCAGCCGGGGCAGGCCATCGACGTCACCGTCAGCTCGATGGGCAATGCCAAGAGCCTGCGCGGCGGCACGCTGATCGCCACGCCGCTGAAGGGCGCCGACGGCCAGATCTACGCGCTGGCTCAGGGCAACCTGCTGGTGGGCGGTGCCGGCGCCAGCGCCGGCGGCAGCAAGGTGCAGATCAACCACCTGTCGGCCGGCCGCATTCCCGACGGCGCCACGGTGGAGCGCAGCGTGCCCACGCCGCTGCTGGAGGGCGACGCGCTCACGCTGGGCGTCAGGGCCAGCGACTTCGCCACCGCCTCGGCCATCGCCGAGGCCATCAACCGCGCGCACGGCGACGACACCGCCGAGGCGCTGGACGGCCGCAGCGTGCGCGTGAGGATGCCCGCGCAGCCCGGCGCCCGCCTGGCCTTCCTGGCGCAGATCGAGAACCTGCCGGTGGCGCTGGCGCGGCCGGCCGCGCGCGTGGTGCTCAACGCGCGCACCGGCTCGATCATCGTCAACGACGCCGTCACGCTGGGCCCCTGCGCGGTGGCGCACGGCAACCTGTCGGTCACCATCAGCACCACGCCGCTGGTGAGCCAGCCCAACGCGCTGGCCGGCGGCAACACGGTGCAGGCCGAGCGCAGCGACATCGCCATCTCGCAGCAGGGCGGCTCGCTGATCACGCTGCCGGCCAGCGCCCGGCTGGCCGACGTGGTCAAGGCCCTCAACTCGCTGGGCGCCACGCCCATGGACCTGCTGGCCATCCTGCAGGCCATGAAGACCGCCGGCGCGCTGAACGCCGAGATCGAGGTCATCTGACCATGGCCGCCGTGCCCTCCCTGGCCCATGCGCAGGCGTCGGTGCCCACCGGGCTGGCCGGCGACGCGCGCTCGCTCGACGCCCTGCGCGGCCGCGCCGCCGCCGACCCCCGCGGCGCCGTCCGCGAGGCCTCGCGGCAATTCGAGGCCCTGTTCATGAACGAGCTCATGAAGTCCATGCGCGCCACGGCGCTGGAGGCCGACGACGGCAGCGGCAGCCTGTCGGGCCGCAACGTGTCGACCTCGATGCTCGACGGGCAGTTCGCGCTGCAGCTCTCCGGGCGGATGGGCGGGCTGTCCGAGGCCATCCAGCGCCAGCTCGAGCGCCAGATGGGCCTGTCCCCGGGCCCGATCCCGGTGACGGGCAGCGCCAACAACACGCCCGCGCAACTGGCCGCGCAGCCGCAGCCGGTGCGCGTGCCGCAGACCGGCGCCGCCGGCTTCGTGCAGCAGCACATGGACGCGGCGCAGCGCGCGCAGGCCGAGACGGGCATCCCGGCGGCGTTCATGGTGTCGCAGGCGGCGCTGGAAACGGGCTGGGGCCGCCGGGAGATCCGCCACGCCGACGGCTCGCCGAGCTTCAACCTGTTCGGCATCAAGGCCGGCGCGGGCTGGAAGGGGCCGGTGGCGGAAGTCGTCACCACCGAGTACATCGACGGCCGGCCGCAGAAGGTGACGGCGAAGTTCCGCGCCTACGGCAGCTATGCCGAGAGCTTCGCCGACTACGCGCGGCTGATGACGCAGAGCCCGCGCTATGCCGCCGCCACGCAGGCGGTGGCCGCGCAGTCGCGCGGCGCCGCCGCCGGCGACGCCACGCACGCGGCGCGCTTCGCGAACGGCCTGCAGCAGGCCGGCTACGCCACCGACCCGGCCTACGCCGAGAAGCTCACGCGCGTGATCAACACCACGCTGCGGCTGCAGCGCTCGCTGGCGGCCTGAAGGAGCACCTGGGCATGAGCGTCTCACCGCTGATCTCGCTGGGGATGAGGGCCATGGCGGCCAGTTACGCCGGGCTGCAGGTCACCGGCCACAACATCGCCAACGCCAGCGTCGAGGGCTATTCGCGGCAGAAGGTGGTGCTGACCACCCCCGAGGGGCAGTTCACCGGCGCGGGCTTCTTCGGCCGCGGCGTGATGGTGCAGTCGGTGACGCGGTCCCACGACGCCATGCTCACGCGCGAGGCGGCCACCGCGCGATCGCTGGCGGCGATGGACTCCGCCCGCCTGACGCAGCTGCGCCGCCTGGAGCAGGTGTTCCAGCTCGGCGAGAACGGCCCGGGCGCCGCCACCGTCGAGCTGATGGACGCGTTCACCGACCTGGCCAACCGCCCGAACGACCTCTCGACGCGCCAGGTGGTGCTGGCGCGGGCGCGCGACCTGGCCGACCGCTTCACCGAGGTCGACGACGGGCTCAACGCCGCGCAGGGCGGCGTGGCCGCCGCAATGCGCGTGAGCGTGCAGCAGATCAACAGCCTGGCCAGCGGCATCGCCGAGGCTAACCGCCGCATCGCCGACCTCAAGGGCCTGGGCCAGCCGGCCAACGACGTGCTCGACGAGCGCGACCGCCTGATCTCGCGCCTGGCCGAGCAGGTGCAGGTCACGCGCATGGAGGCCGACGACGGCACCATGTCGGTGTTCATCGGTGGCGGCCAGCGGCTGGTGCTGGGCCGCGAGGCGGTGCAGCTGGAGCTGCAGCAGGACGCCGCCGACCCGTCGCGCCTGGCCGTGGCGCTGGTCGAGAGCGGCACGCGCCGGGTGCTCGACGAAGGGCTGCTGGCCGGCGGCGCGCTGGCGGGCCTGATGCGCTTCCAGAACGACGACCTCGTGGACGCCCGCGCACGCGTCGGCCAGCTGGCCGCCAGCGTCGGCGGCGCCGTCAACGCGCAGCAGGTGCTCGGCCTGAACCTGCAGCCGCCGCCCGGCACCGTGCCGTCGCAGCCGATGTTCGCCATCGGCGGGCCGCAGGTGCTGCCCAACCAGGGCAACCAGCGCACTGGCCCTGGCGCCTTCATCGGCTCGGTGTCGATCGGCATCGACGACCCCGCGCAGCTGCAGCCCAGCGAGTACGAGCTGCAGGAGAGCGCGCCGGGCTCGGGCGCCTGGGTGCTGACGCGGCTGCGCGACGGCCGCCAGACCGCGGTGGTCGACGGCGACGTCGTCGACGGCATGCGCATCGACTTCGGCGCGCCGCCGCCGCAGCCCGGCGACCGCTTCCGGTTGCAGCCGGTGTCGCGCGCAGCCAGCGGCTTCGAGGCGCTGCTCGACGATCCCCTGGACGTCGCCGCCGCGTCGCCGCTGACCGCCAGCGCCAGCCCGGCCAACGTCGGCACCGCCGCGGTGGCCTCGCTGCGCATGACGGGCACGCCGCTGGCCGCCGACGCCACGGCCAGCTTCAACTTCGTCAACGACAGCGGCGACTACACCTGGGAACTGCGCGACGGCGGCGGCGCGCTGATCGGCAGCGGCGCGGCCACCTGGACGCCCGGCTCGACGCTGCCGCCCGCGGGCACCGACATCAACGGCTTCTCGCTGCGCCTGACGGGCGTGCCCCGCAACGGCGACGTGCTCAGCGTCGCACCCACGCCGGCCGGCGCGGTGGCCGCCAGCAACGGCAACGCCAACGCGCTGCAGGCCCTGCGTGACGCCGCCATCACCGGGGGCCGCACCCCCATCGACGCCTGGAGCGACACGCTGGCCGACATCGGCGTGCGCGTGCAGAGCGGGCAGACGGCCTCGACCATCTCGCAGGCCGTCTCGCAGGAGGCCGAGGCGCAGCGCGCCGACAAGTCCGAGGTCAACCTCGACGAGGAGGCGGCGCGCCTGATCCAGTACCAGCAGAGCTACCAGGCTGCGGCCAAGGTGCTCCAGGTGGCGCAGACCGTGTTCCAGCAGCTCATCGACGTCGCCGGCAGGTGACCCCCATGCGAATCGCCAGCAACAACGCCTACGAGAGTTCTGTCGGCAACCTGCAGAAGCGCCAGTCGGCGCTCACCGAGGCGCAGGAGCGCCTGACCAGCGGCAAGCGCGTGCTGCGCCCGAGCGACGACCCGGCCGCCGCCGCGGTGGCCGAGCGCGCGCTGGCCGCGCAGCAGCGCAGCGAGGCGCAACTGCGCGCGCTGGGCGCCAGCCGCAACGCGATGCAGCTGTCCGAGGCCGCCCTGGGCGACGGCGGCGAGCTGCTGGCGCAGGCGCGCGAGCTGCTGATGTCGGCCGGCAACGGCAGCTACGCCGACTCTGACCGCGCGTCCATCGCCCAGGCCATCCGCGGCCTGCGCAACGACCTGCTGGCCGTGGCCAACCGCCAGGACGGCGCGGGCCGCTACCTGTTCGGCGGCCAGGGCGCCGACACGCCGCCGCTGGTGGACGCCCCCGGTGGCGTGGCCTACGCCGGCACCGACGGGCAGCTGCTGGCGGCCGGCGGCACGGCCACGCCGCTGTCCATCGACGGCCGCGCGGCCTGGCTGTCCGCCGAGGACCCCGCCGCGCCCGGCACCACCGTGTCGCTGTTCGACGCGCTGGACCGCGTGATCGCCGACCTGGCCACGCCCGGCCGCAGCGGCGACCAGATCGCGGCCACCGTGAGCCGCGGCCTCGCCGAGTTCGACGTCGCGGGCGACCAGCTGGCCTCGTGGCGCTCGCGCGCGGGCGAGGCGCTCAACCGCCTCGACGGCCTGGAGCAGCGCGTGCAGCAGGCCAAGCTCGATGCGCAGACCGAGCGTTCCGAAGCCGAGGACCTCGACCTGCTGGCGGCGATCTCCGATTTCCAGAACCGGCAGTCCGGCTACGATGCGGCGCTCAAGACGTACTCCATCGTCCAGCGGATGAGCCTGTTCGAATACCTGCGCTGACACACCGGCCCCTCTTCCGGACGACTCCATGTTCGAGCAAACCGTGCTGGACCACCTGGTCCTGGGCTACAGCCCCATCGTCGATCGCCAGCGCGCCGTGGTGGCGACGCGGCTGACCGTCTTTCCCGAGCGGCCCGACGCCGTGCCCGACGTGGCCCAGCTGCAGCAGGCGCTGCAGCAGGTGTGGCCGGCGCCGTCCGCGGCGGCCGACCTGAAGCTCACGCTGCGGCCGCTGCAGCCGGCCGGCGGCGCGGCCACCGCGCCGGCCCGCACCGGGCTCACGCCGGTGTCGCTCAACCTCGCGGGCGAGTCGCTCGTCCAGGCCGCGCTGCGCGTGGCGCCGGTGCCGCACCTGATGATCGAGGTGCCGTCGTTCATGGCCACCGACGCCGCGCTGGCGCCGGCGCTGCGCGAGCAGCACGCCGCCGGCGGCATCCTGCTCATCAAGGGCCGCCCGCTGAGCCCGGTGGCGCCCGAGGTGCTGGCCTGCTTCAGCCACGTCCTCATCGAGGCCGCCGAAGACCGCCGCGGTGCACTGGCGCCCGCGCCCGGCGTGCGCCAGGTCAGCACCGTCACGGCCGGCGTGCGCACCGCGGCCGATGCCGAGGCGGCCTTCCACCGCGGCGCCATCGCGGTGCAGGGCTGGCCCTTCGACGACCCGCTGCCCGCGGCCAGCGCGCGCGGCAAGGTGGCCACCGACATCCAGGTGGTGATGGAGCTGATCCAGGGCGTCGACCGCGAGCAGCCCGTGGCCCAGCTCGAGGCGGTGCTCAAGCGCGACCCGACGCTGGCCTTCCGGCTGCTGCGCTACCTGAACTCGGCGGCCTTCGGGCTGCGCGCCGAGGTCACCAGCTTCGGCCACGCCATCATGTTGCTGGGCTACGCGCGCCTGAAGCGCTGGCTGGTGCTGCTGCTGGCCTCGTCGAGCAAGGGCGCCAACGCGCGGCCGCTGCTGTTCGCGGCCGTGCGCCGTGGGCTCATGATGGAGGAGCTCGGCCGCGCGCAGAGCGACGCCGAGATGCGCGGCGAGATGTTCATCTGCGGCGTCTTCTCGCTGCTGGACAAGTTGCTGCAGCAGCCCGCCAGGGAGCTGATGGGCAGCGTGCCCGTGCCCGAGCGCGTGCGCCAGACCCTGCTGGCCGAGCCCGGCAGCGGGCCCGGTGGCCCCTACGGCCCGTACCTCGAGCTCGTGCGGGCGATCGAGGGCGAATCCCTGTTCGACATCCGCGAGTGCACGGAGCGGCTGCTGCTGGGTCCGGGTGAGGTCAACCGCGCGCTGCTGGCGTCGCTGCGCCAGGCGCAGCAGCTCGACGGATGAGCACCGGGCGCGGCCGCGCCGTGCCCGAGCGTGCTGCGCCCGTGGCGCAGGCGCCGGCCGGCGGGGCCGCCGGCGTGCCCCCGCTGCTCCAGGGGCTGTGGGATTCCGCGATGCCCGCGATGCTGCGCGGCCCGGACTTCCGCGTCGTCGATGCCAACGAGGCCCTGGCCCAGCTGCTGGGCCGGCCCCGCGCACGGCTGCGCGGCCTCGACCCCGTCGCCTGGCTGCCGCCGGAGGACCGCGAACTCGCGCGGCAGGAGCGGCGGCTGGCCGGGCCCGGCGCCGCCGCGCGATGCCGCATGGCCGACCGCGACGGGCGCATGCGCTGGTTCACGCCCACGGTGCTGCCCGTGGCCGAGCCGGGCCGGCCGGCCCGCTGGCTGGTGCTGCTGCACGACGACACCGCCGAGCACGACGCCCGCGAGCAGGCGCGCCGCGCCGACGCCGAGCTCGGCCAGTGGTTCGAACTCAGCCCGGTCGGCATGCTGGTCTACGACAGCCACGGGCTGGTGCTGCGCAGCAACGCCGCCTTCGAGGCCCTGGTCGACCGCGTGCCCGAGGTGCTGCAGGGCGCCGCACCGGCGCTCCAGCAGCTGCTGGGCTGGGTGGCCTCTCCGGGTGGCGGTTCGCTCGAGGCGGCCCTGGTGCCGGGCGCGCGCGCGATCGAGCGGCTGGCCGCGTGGCCGGGGCCGCGCGGCCTGCGGCGCCTGTGGGCGCGGCTGTCGTGCCACGGGGGGCAGTCGGGCGAGACGAGGGTCATGGCGGTGGTGCAGGACCGCAGCGCCGAGGAGGAGCGCGACCGCGCCTACCGCGAGATGGGCCTGCTGATGGACAGCGGCAGCATCGGCGTGGCCACCTTCGACCCCGCCCAGGGCTGGCTGCTGCCGCCGCCGGCCGGTGCCGCTGGCGCGCCCGGCGGTGCCACGCAGGCCAGCGCCCTGGTGGGCGTCAGCCGCGACGCCGTGCTGCCGGAGTCGCGCCCCGACTACGAGCGGCTGCTGCAGGCGCTGAAGCAGGGCGAGGCCGCTGACATCACTTACGCCGTGCGCCACCCCGAGCTGGGCCAGCGCTGGCTGCGGACGCGGGTGAGCCCGCACCCGGGCGGCGAGGGCGCGCGCGCCACCTCCGTGATCACGCGTGACATCACCGACCAGCACGGCGCCAAGCTGCGCAGCGAGCGCCTGATGCACGAGATGACCACCGTGCTCGACAGTTCGCCGGCCGGCGTGGCCTACCTGCGCGGGCCGGCGCTGGTGCGCTGCAACCGGCGCTTCGAGCGCATGCTGGGCTTCGCTGCCGGGGCCGCGGCCGGCGCCTCGCTCGAGGAGATCCTGGCCCGCAGCGTCGGCCCCGTGAGCGCCGTGCAGGACGCGCTGGCGGCGCTGGCCGAGGGCCGCACCTTCGAGGCCGAGCTGCCGCTGCTGCGCGAGGACGGCCAGCCGCGCTGGTACTCGTTCAGCGTGCGCCGCGCCGGGCCGGCCGGCGAGCAGGCCGAGGCCGTGGCCGTGCTCACCGACATCACGCGGCTGAAGGCGCAGCAGGCCGAGCTCGAGAAGTCGGTGCGCGACCGCGAGCTCATGTTCAACGTCTCCGAGGTCGGCATCGTCTGGCAGCGCGGCACCCGCATCGAGCGCGCCAACCAGGCCATGGCGCAGCTCAGCGGCTGGAGCGCCACCGAGCTGGCCACGCTGGACCCCGCCGAGCTCTACGCCGACACGCGCAGCTGCGTCGAGTTCGAGGCCCGCATCGCGCAGGGTCTGCAGGGCCAGGGGCGCTTCCTCGGCGAGCGGCTGCTCAAGCGCCGCGACGGCACCCGCGTCTGGGTGCAGGTGGCGGTGCGCCAGGTCGACCCCGAGGACGCCGAGGCGGGCGTGATCAGCAGCTTCGTCGACATCGACGAGCGCCGGCGCGCGCGCGAGTCGCTGGCCGAGCAGGCCGAGCGCACGCGCGCGATCCTCGACTCGGTGCTGGTGGGCATCGTCACGGTGTCGGAGCGCGGCATCGAGTGGATGAACCGCTCGGCGCGGCGCATGTTCGCCGGCGAGCTGGCCGACTTCCTGGGCGAGCCGATGTCCATCGTCGCCACGCCCGAGCCGGAGCATCCGCTGCGGCGCACCGACTGGCTGGCCGTGCTCGCGGAAGGCACGGCCGAGACCTTCGAGTGCCGCCTGCGCGGCCGCGACGGCCGCGAGTTCTGGGTGGCCGGCAACGCCGTGCTCAGCCGGGGCGCCAGCGGCGGGCGCGAGCTCACCTTCGCGCTGCTCGACATCGAGCGCCGCCGCCAGGCCGAGCTGCGCATCGCCGAGGCCCAGGCCTCGCTGCAGCGGGTGATCGAGACGGCGCCGGCGGCCATCGCGCTGTTCGACGCCGACACCCTGGCGCTGCGGCAGGCCAACCAGACGGCGACGGCCTTCCTGGGCACCGGCCTGGCCGAGGGCCGCACCGTGGCCGATGTGGCCGATGCCGGGCTGGCCGCGTCACTGGCCGGCTGGCTGCGCGCCGTGGCCGCCAGCGGCGAGCAGCAGCGCCACGAGTGGCGCCACGGCGCCGACGACGCGGCCGAGGCCCAGGTATGGGACTGCCGGCTCGCGCCGCTGTCAGAGCCCGGCGAGCCGCGCTCGCCGCTGGTGCTGCTGGTGGCCAGCGACGTCACCGAGCAGCGCGCCGCCGAGCAGGCGCGGCTGCAGGCCGCCATCGCGCAGCGCGAGGTGCTGGTGCGCGAGGTGCACCACCGCATCAAGAACAACCTGCAGGGCGTGGCCGGCCTGCTGATGCAGACGGCCGGCAAGCACCCCGAGGTGCGCGACATCCTGACCGACGCCGTCGGCCAGGTGCAGGCCATCGCGCAGGTGTACGGCCTGCAGATGGGCCGCACCGGTCCGCTGGGCGTGGCCGGGCTGCTGCGGGCGGTGACGGCCTCGCTGGCGCGCATGGCCGGCCGCACGATCGACGTGCAGGTGGTGGGCGAGGTGCCGCACGAGCTGCCCGAGAACGAGTCCATCCCGATCGCGCTGACGCTCAACGAGCTCGTCGGCAACGCGCTGCGCCACGGCGAGGGCGGCGACGTGCGCTGCACCCTGGCCGCCGCGGGCGACGCCGTGGTGCTGGGCATCGCCGGCCGCGGCCGCCTGCCGGCGGGCTTCGAGCTGCAGCGCGCGGGTCGCAGCAACGTGGCCGGGCTGGGCCTGGTGCGCGCGCTGCTGCCGCGGCGCAGCAGCCGCTTCGCCCTGGAGCAGGTGGGCGACGAGGTCGTGGCGCGCGTCGAGCTGTGGGCACCGGCGGTGCAGCTGCCGGTGGCGGCCCCCCCAGGAACCGACCGCTGAGAGGCCGCATTGCGGCGGGCCGATGGGTGACAATCGGCGCATGCCGCCGCCGAGTGTCCCGGATGCCCCGCATCTGCCCGCCGCCCCGCCGGGCAAGGGCCGCGTGCTGGTCGTCGACGACGACCGCCTGGTGCTGGCGACCGTCACGCAGGGCCTGTCCGACGCCGGCTACGACGTCATCGACGCCGACAATGGCGACGACGCCATCCTGCTGGCGCGCCGGCACCGTCCCGAGCTGGCGCTGCTCGACATCCGCATGCCCGGCATGACCGGCTTCGACGTCGCCGAGACGCTGCGCGACAAGTACGGCATCCCGTTCATGTTCCTCTCGGCCTTCGCCGACGAGCAGACGCTGGCCACCGTCAAGGCCCTGGGTGCGCTGGCCTACCTGGTCAAGCCGCTCGAGGTGGGGCAGATCGTGCCGGCGGTGGAGGCCGCCTTCGGCCGCCTGCGCCGCGAGGGCGCGGCCGCCGCGGGCCCTGCGGCAGTGGCGCGTCCGGCGGGCGACGGCCCGCGGCCGGCCGCCACGGCCGCCGCCCCCGCGGCCGACCCGCTGGCCGACCCCGTGCCCCTGGCCGTGGGCGTGCTGATGCACCGCTTCTCGCTGACGCGGGCGCAGGCGCTGCAGCGGCTGCAGCGCCAGGCCCGTGAGCAGGGGCTTGCCCCGGCCCAGCAGGCCGAGCGCGTGCTGGTGGCGGTGGAACAGCTGTCGGGCTGAGCGCAGCCGCGCCGCCGCTCAGCCCGCGCCCAGCACGACGTGGAAGCTGGCGCCGCGCCCCGGCTCCGATTCGGCCCACACGCGCCCGTCGTGGCGCTCGACGATGCGCCGCACCGAGGCCAGTCCGACGCCATGGCCCGGGAAGTCGCTGGCGCTGTGCAGCCGCTGGAACAGGCCGAACAGGCGGTCGGCCGAGCGCATGTCGAAGCCGGCGCCGTTGTCGCGCACGACGAAGCCCAGGCCGGGCGCGTCGACGGTGGCCTCGCGCCGCAGCTCGATGCGGGGGTGGGCGGCCTTGGCGGTGTACTTCCAGGCGTTGCCCAGCAGGTTGTCGAGCACCAGACGCAGCAGCGTGGGGTCGCCATGGGCGCGCAGCCCGGGCTCGATCTCGACCTCGACGTTGCGGTCGGGCGCCCCGCGGCGCAGATCGTCGATCACGAAGCCGGCCATCTGCGACACGTCGACGGGTTGCCGTGCCAGCGGCTGCTGCGACAGGCGGGCCAGCGCCAGCATGGCGTCGATCATCAGGTTCATGCGCGCGGCCGCCCCGAGCACGCGGTCGAGGTGGTCGTTGCCGACGCGGTCCAGTTGCGGGCCGTAGTCTTCCTTGACGATGCGCGTGAAGCCCTCGACCACGCGCAGCGGCGCGCGCAGGTCGTGCGACAGCGTGAAGCCGAAGCTCTCGGCCTCGCTGCGCGGGCCGGCCTCGGCGGCCGGCGGCGCCGCGGGCGCGGCCTGCCACGCCAGCAGCCAGCCCGGCCCGCCCAGCAGCCGCCAGGCGGACGCCGCGTCGGCCCCGGCTGCCAGCACCCGCTCGCGCAGGCCGGCGGGCCAGGCCTGCTCGCCGCACCCCGGCCAGGCTTGGCGCGCGGCAGCGTTGGCAGCGCGCCAGCGCCAGCCGTCGCCCTCGGCCGCCAGCAGCACCGCGGGCCCGTGCAGGGCCTCGGCCAGGGCCAGCGTGGCGGTCTCGTCCGGTGCCGGTGTGGCGGCGGGCGGCGGCGGGGCCGCCGCGGCGCGGCGCGCCAAGCCCAGCCGGTAGGCGAGTGCGGCGGCCAGCGCACCCAGGGCCACGGCCACCGCGCCCACGGTGAGCACGGCCACCGCCCCGAGGCCTCCGTCGGCCGCCAGCGCCGCCTGGGGGGTGCCCAGCGCGACCGTCAGCATCGCCGCCGCTGCCGGCCCGGCCGCACGCCGGGGCGCCGTCGGGCGGTCGGGGGGCAGGCTCGGCGTGGGCATCGCGGGATTCTAGGGACGGCCCCGGGGCCTGCCCGCGTGCTGGCCGCGGGTGCCGCGGCTCAAGTTGGCACGCCCGCGCGCCGAAACCCCAGGGGTGGTGCGATCTGCACGCCCCGCGCGCGCTCGCCGGCGCTGGTTATGCTGCAGCCCACGTCGCCGAGGTGGCTGCGCAACCCTGCCTCGGTGACCCCAAGTTCACCCGATGCCCGCCCGATGCCATGAGCGCTGAACAAGACGACAGGCCCCAGCCGCTGGACGCGCAGGCGCTGGCTCGCCTTCGCGAGCTCGACCCCGACGGCCGACAGGGCGTGGTGCAGCGCGTGCTCGCGGCCTACGACACCTCGCTGACGCGCATGGTCGTGCAGCTGCGCCTGCAGGCCGAGGCGCCGGATGCCGACGTGGTCGCCGGCATCGCCCACACCCTGAAGAGTTCGTCGGCCAGCGTCGGCGCACTGGCCCTGTCGCGCGCCTGTGCCGAGCTGGAGGCGCGGCTGCGCGGCGGCCAGGCGGCGGACCTACGCCACGACATCGAGCGCATCGTCGCGCTGGCCGAGGCCGCACAGCGCGCCGCAGCCGCTATCCTGCGGTCGTGACCCTCAACGCCGCCCCGTCCGACGCGCGCCGATGACCCCCACCCCGATCCCGGCCGACGAGGGATTGCCCGACCAGCCCCAGGTGCTGCTGGTCGACGACGACGAGGTCAACCTCCTCGTCACGGCGGTGGCCCTGCGCGAGCGCGGCTTCCGCATCACCGAGGCCGCCGGCGGCGAGCAGGCGCTGCGCCTGCTGCGCCTGCAGACCTTCGACGTGGTGCTGCTCGACGCGATGATGCCGGCGCTGGACGGCTTCGACACCTGCCGCCTGCTGCGGCGCATGTCGGGGCTCGAGAACCTGCCGGTGCTGATGCTCACCGGCCTGGACGACGACGCGTCCATCACCAAGGCCTACAACGCCGGCGCCAGCGACTTCTTCGTCAAGAGCAACCAGTGGAGCCTGCTCGAGGGCCGGCTGCGCTACCTGCTGCGCGCCAGCCGCACGCGCATCGAGCTCGAGCGCAGCCGTGCCGAACTGGCCCGCGCGCAGGACCTGGCCCGCATGGGCAGCCTGCAGACGCGGCGGGGCAGCGGCTTCAGCCTGGCGCCCGAGGCGCTGCGCGTCTTCGGGTTCGGCCCGCAGGACCACGTCTCGCTGCGCATGCTGCTGCGCATGGTGCCGGGCGAGCAGCGCCGCAAGCTCTCGGACGACCTGCACAAGGCGCTGCGCCACATGTCGCCGGTGACGGTGGACGTGCCCACCGTGCTGCTCGACGGCCGCGAGCGCATCATGCACGTCGAGGCCGAGCCCGAGTTCAACGAGGTCGGCCGCGCCTCAGCCTACCGCGGCATCGTGCAGGACGTCACCGAGCGCCGCCACGCCGAGGACGAGATCCGCCGCCTGGCCAACTTCGACTCGCTGACCGGCCTGCCCAACCGCCGCCAGCTCATCCTGCGCGCCGAGCGCGCGCTGGAGCACGCGCGGCGGCTGCAGCACCAGTTCGCGCTGCTGCTGATCGACCTCGACCGCTTCAAGGTCATCAACGACACGCTCGGCCACGGCGCCGGCGACGAGCTGCTGCTGCAGGTGGGGCGGCGGCTGGTGGCTTGCGTGCGCCACTCCGATGCCGTGCTCGACGGCTCGCTCGACAGCGCCGGCCTGCGCTCGCACCGCGCGCTGGAGGCCGTGGGCCGGCTGGGCGGCGACGAGTTCGTGGCCCTGCTGCCCGAGGTCGGCGCCGATGCCGACGCCGAGCGCGTGGCCCAGCGCGTGCTGGACGAGCTGCGCGCGCCGTTCCTGGTGAGCGGCCAGGAGTGCTTCGTCACGGCCAGCGTGGGCGTGGCCCTGTACCCGCGCGACGGCACCAGCGTCGTCGACCTGCTGCGCAACGCCGACGTGGCGATGTACTCGGTGAAGAACCAGGGCAAGAACGCCGCCGCCGTGTTCAACCCGATGCTGGCCGGCCGCGGCCGCGAGAAGCTGGAGCTCGAGACGGCGCTGCACAAGGCCATCGAGCGCGAGGAGCTGGTGCTGCACTACCAGCCGCAGATCGACGTCGTGGCCGGCCGCGTGGCCAAGGTCGAGGCGCTGATGCGCTGGCAGCGACAGGGCCGGCTCGTGCCGCCGGCCGAGTTCATCCCGCTGGCAGAGGACACCGGCCTGATCGTGCCGATGTCGGAGTGGGCGCTGCGAGAGGCCTCGCGCCAGGCGCGGCGGTGGATGGACGGCTTCGGCTTCGACGACGCCATCGCGGTGAACATGCCGAGCCGGCTGTTCGAGCGCTCCGACCTCGTCGAGCGCATCCACGAGTACGTGTCGCAGGCCGGCGTGCCGCACCGCATGATCCACCTTGAGATCACCGAGGACAGCCTGATGAAGGACCTGCAGGGCGTGATCCCCTCGATCCACCGCCTGAAGGACATCGGCGTCGAGCTCGCCATCGACGACTTCGGCATGGGCTACTCGAGCCTGTCGTACCTGTCGCAGCTGCCGATCGCCGAGCTCAAGATCGACCGCAGCTTCGTGCGCGAGCTCGACCTCGCCCCCAAGAGCACGGCGGTGGTCACGGCCATCATCGCGCTGGCGCGCGCGCTGGGTCTGCGCGTGGTGGCCGAGGGCGTCGAGACCGACCGCCAGCTGCGGGTGCTGCAGCGCCTGGGCTGCTCGGTGATGCAGGGCTTCAAGTTCAGCCGCGCCTTGCCGGCCGACGAGCTGCAGCGCTGGATCGAACAGAACCGCGCGCAGCTGGCGCGCAGCGCCGAGGCCGGCCTGCCCAGGCAGGCCAACGGCTGAGCGAGACGCACCCCGCCCCCGTGCCCCGCGCCGCCGCACGATGCCCGGCACCGTGAACGCCGAACGGCCGACCCCGGCCCAGCTGGCCAAGGGCGCGCTGCGCCGCCTGGCCCTGGCCCAGGTCGAGCCCACGCCCGAGCACTACGCCCGCGCCTACGCCGAGGAGGCCGGCACCCCGGCAGCGCCGGTGCCGGCTGCCGAGCCGCCGGCCGCCGACGCCCGCGCCGCCGGCCTGGCCTGGGTGCAGCTGGTGGAGCGGCTGGCCCGCCAGCTGCCGCGCGGCGGCCGGCAGTGGACGCAGGCCCGCCGCCGCGACAGCCTGCAGCGCGTGCTCGACGGCAGCCGCAGCGACGCCCTGCGCCTGCAGCAGCGCCTGGCCTCGCTGATCACGGCCTGGGAAACCGACCAGGCCGCCGACCCCGTGACCAGCGGCCTGGACGACGGCGGCCTGGCCGGTGCCGGTGCGCCGTCCGAGCCGGCCGCGGCCGCGGCCCCGGCCGCGCCGGCCGGCGACAGCGGCGCCTGGAACGCCGTCGTGGCGTCGCTGGCCGGTACGCTGCGCGTGTCGCTGCCGGCGGCCGAGCCCGACGCCGCCGCGCTGGCGCAGCGCCTGGCCATGGCCGCCGAGGCCATCGCGGCCGACGGCGCCACCGCGGCCCACGTGCTGCACGTCAGCGAGCTCTGCGACGAGGCCAGCGAGCTGCTCGGTCGCGGCCACCGCGTCGTCGAGCGGCTGGCGGCGCTGTGCCACGAGCTCACCGAGGGGCTGGCCGAGCTCACCGAGGACGACGGCTGGGTCCAGGGCCAGTGCCAGCGGCTGCGCGCCGCCGTCGCCGGCGACCGCAGCGTGCGCGGCCTGCGCGCCGCGCAGTCGCTGCTGGCCGAGACGCGCCAGCGCCAGCGCAGCATGCTCGGCGAGCGCCGCGCCGCGCGCGAGGCCCTCAAGCGCCTGATGCAGGACATGCTGCGCGAGGTGGGCGACCTCGGCGAGCAGACGGGCCGCTTCCGCATGGTCACCGAGCGGCACGCCGAGGCGATTGCCGCGGCCGACTCGCTGCCCGGCCTGGCCCATGTCGTGCAGGCCATGCTCGACGACACCCGCACGGTGCAGGGCGCGGTGGCGCGCTCGCACGAGAAGCTGCAGGCCGACCAGGCGCGCGCCGGCGAGCTCGAGCTGCGCGTGCGCGCGCTCGAGGCCGAGCTCAAGCGCCTGTCGGACGAGGTGTCCACCGACCTGCTGACGCAGGTCGCCAACCGCCGCGGCCTGATGCAGGCCTTCGAGGCCGAGGTGGCCAGCTGCCAGCGCGAGGCCACCGGCGGCGCCGAGCCGCAGCTGGCGGTGGGCCTGATCGACATCGACAACTTCAAGAAGCTCAACGACACGCTGGGCCACGCCGCGGGCGACGAGGCCCTGAAGTCGCTGGCCGCCGCGGTGCGGCAGCGGCTGCGCCCCGAGGACCACCTGGCGCGCTTCGGCGGCGAGGAGTTCGTGGTGCTGATGCCCGGCACCGGCGTCGAGGAGGCCCGGCAGGCCCTGACGCGGCTGCAGCGCAGCCTGACCGAGGCGCTGTTCCTGCACGAGGGGCGCGAGGTCTTCGTCACCTTCTCGGGCGGCGTGACGGCCTGGCGCCCGGGCGAGGCCCTGGAGCCGGCGCTGGAGCGCGCCGACCGCGGGCTCTACGAGGCCAAGCGAACGGGCAAGAACCGCACCTGCGCGGCCTGAGTTTTTTGCGGACCGCCCGCCGGTCGGCCGCCGGATGCCGCTGGTCGCTCCCGGGCCTCAAGCTTGGGCCCGCGCTGCCGACAACACCGCAATGGCGGTCCTCCCCGGGGCCGCTTCAACCTTGACCAGCGTGAAGCCGATGGGTCTCCTGTCCCGCCTCCTCAAGCCAATCGCGCAGGCCGCCACGGCGTTCTTCCGCCACGACATTGCGCTCAAGCGCGACGCGAAGGGCGTGGCGATCGTGCTCGAGTCCCGGGCCGCCCAGCCGCGCAAGCCCAGCCGCCGCGAGCAGATCGAGGACGAGGCGCGCCGGCAGTCCCGCGCGCAGCTCGAGCTCGTGCAGCAGCAGCTCAAGGCGCTGCTCGACGAGTTTCCGGGTTCGCGCGTCACGCTGCGGCAGCTGGTGTTCGTCGAGACGGCGCTGCAGAAGAAGGGCCTGAAGGCGCTGCACAAGCTGCCGCTGCCGGTGCTGCAGAAGGCGCTCGAGCAGCTCGAGAGCCTGGTGACGAACTGGTCGCCGGCGGGGCTGGCCAACCTGCGTTCGCGGATGGCGGTGGCGATCATCGACCGCGAGCATCAGGACCCCGACCGGGAGGCCGACGCCTACCGCACCGCAGCCGTGCTCGACTCGCAGCAGTCGGCCGAGCCGCCGAGTGCCGGCCCGGCGCCGCACGGCGGCCTGCCGGAGCCGGAACTTAGCGACGACGAGGCCCTGGCCGCCGCGTACGCGCAGCTGGGCGCGATGGCGCCCTTGGGCGCCATCGAGCTGCAGGGCGAGCTGGGCTCGCGCTCGGCCCGCTCGCTGGCCAAGCCACTGCCGCGCCCCACCGAGAGCGCCGGCGACATCCGGATCCGCAAGCTCGAGCACACGGCATCGGTCTAGGAGAGTGGGCGGCAGAAATCCAGCCCCGCGCCAGGCCCCCGGGCCGCAGGGGGTTGACGGGTCGTAGTTGATAATCGCGTCTCAACAAATGAGACGCGTTGCCTCATGACGGCCCTACTGCCGCCCGCGCTGCGGCTGCTCGACCTCACCCTCGGCTACGACCGGCACCCCGCGGTGCACCACCTGCAGCTGGACGTCGCGGCGGGTGAACTGCTGGCCGTCGTTGGCCCCAACGGCGGGGGCAAGTCCACTCTGCTCAAGGCCCTGGCCGGCGTGCTGCCGCCCATGGGCGGGCGCATCGAGCGCCCCGGGGCCGCGGCGCGCGCGGCCTACCTGCCGCAGCAGTCCGACATCGACCGCAGCTTCCCCGTGACGGTGCTCGAGACCGTGGCCATGGGGCTGTGGCACGAGGTCGGCGCCTGGGGGCGTCTGGGCAGCGCGCGGCTGGCGCGCTGCCGGGCCGCGCTGGCCGAGGTGGGCCTGGAGGGCTTTGAGCGCCGCACGCTCGACACGCTGTCGGGCGGGCAGTTCCAGCGCGTGCTGTTCGCGCGGCTGATGCTGCGCGACGCGCAGCTGATCCTGCTCGACGAGCCCTTCGCCGCCGTCGACGAGCCCACGGCCGACCACCTGCTCGAGCTGGTGCAAGGCTGGCAGGCCGAGGGCCGCACCGTGATCGTGGTGCTGCACGACCTGTCGCTGGTGCGGCGCGTGTTCCCGCGCACGCTGCTGCTGGCGCGCGAGGCCATCGCCGCCGGACCGACGGCGCAGGTGCTGGTGCCGGCCAACCTGCTGCGGGCTTCGGGCCTGGTGGAGGCCTTCGACGAACACGCCGCGCCCTGCGAGGTGCCGGCCGCAGCGGCGCACCCGCACGCCCATGCCCATGCCCACGATCACGACCACCCGCACGCCCACGGCGGGCACTGCCGCTGAACGGCCCGTCCCGTGGACCTGCCCTGGAACCCCTTCGCCGAGTTCGGCTTCATGCAGCGTGCGCTGCTGGGCTGCCTGCTGCTGAGCCTGAGCGCCCCGCTGGTGGGCGTTTTCCTGCTGCTGCGCCGCATGAGCCTGACGGGCGACGCCATGGCGCACGCCATCCTGCCCGGCGCCGCGCTGGGCTACCTGGTCTCGGGGCTGAGCCTGGGCGCGATGACCTTGGGCGGGCTGGTGGCCGGCCTGGCGGTGGTGCTGCTGTCGGGCCTGGTGGCGCGCAGCACCGTGCTGCGCGAGGACGCCAGCCTCGCCGCGTTCTACCTGCTGTCGCTGGCCGCTGGCGTGCTGATCATCTCCAGCCAGGGCCGCAACGTCGACCTGCTGCGGGTGCTGTTCGGCAGCGTGCTGGCGCTGGACGATCCCACGCTCACGCTGCTGGGCGTGGTGGCCGTGGTCACTGCCGCGGGGCTGTGGCTGCTGCAGCGCCCGCTGGTGCTGGAGTGCGTGGACCCGGCCTACCTGCGCTCGGTGAGCCGGCTCAGCCCGGTGGCGCACTACGGCTTCCTGACGCTGCTCGTGCTCAACCTCGTGGCCGGCTTCCACGCCCTGGGCACGCTGCTGTCGGTGGGCATGATGATCCTGCCGGCCGCCGCGGCGCGGCTGTGGGTGCGGCGCCTGCCGACGCTGCTGGCGCTGGCGGGGCTGCTGTGCGCCGCGGGCAGCGGGGCAGGGCTGTGGCTGTCGTACCAGCACGAGCTGCCCACCGGCCCGGCCATCGTGCTGTGCCTGGGGCTCGTGTACATCGTTTCGGTGCTGCTGGCGCCACGCGGGCTGCGTTCGGCCTCGCGTCCGCCGGCGCGCCATCTGAGGGCCTGACGAGATGAAGCGTGCGTGGAGGGCCTTCGGGCTCGGGTTGTTCTGCTGGGGCGGCGCGGCGGCCGCGACCGAGCCGCCGCTGCCGGTGGTGGCCAGCTTCAGCATCCTGGGCGACGTGGTGGCGCGGGTCGGCGGCGATCGCGTGGCCGTGCAGGTGCTGGTGGGCCCGGGCAGCGACGCCCACGTGCTGCAGGCCAGCCCCGCGCAGGCGCGCCAGGTGGCGCAGGCGCGCGTGGTGGTGTCGCACGGCCTGGGCTTCGAGGGCTGGATGCCGCGGCTGCTGCGCGCGGCCGGCTTCAAGGGCCGCGAGCTGCGCGTGGCCGAGGGCCCGTCGCAGCCGCCGCCGCTGAAGGCCGCGCCCGGCGCCGACCGCCACGGCCACCGCCACGACGTCGACCCCCACACCTGGCAGGACGTCGCCCGCGTGCGGCAGTGGGTGCCGCGCATCGCCGATGTCCTGTGCGAGGCCGACGCCGCCGGCTGCGCCGACCACCGCCGCCGCGCCCAGGCCTACGGGGCCCGGCTGCAGGCGCTGGACGACGAGATCCGCGCGCAGTGGGCCGCGGTGCCGCCCGCCGATCGCAAGCTCATCACCTCGCACGATGCCTTCGGCTACTACGCGGCGGCCTATGGCGTGCGCTTCCTGTCGCCGCAGGGCCTGAGCACCGAGGCCGAGGCCTCCGCGCGCGGCGTGGCGCAGCTGGTGCGGCAGATCCGTGCCGAGGGCATCCGCGCGCTGTTCGTCGAGAGCATCGCCGACCCGCGGCTGATCGAGCAGATCGGCCGCGAGACGGGCCTCAGGCCCGCGGGGCGCCTGTACAGCGACTCGCTGTCGCCCCCCGACGGGCCCGCGGCCAGCTACGAGGCGCTGATGCGCCACAACACGCGGCTGATGGTCGAGGCCCTGCGCCCGCGCTGATCCGCTGCCAACCGGAGCACCCCCATGCGATCGCTCCCCACCCTGACCCTCGCCGCCGCGGCTGCGCTGGCGGCCCCGGCCCACGCCCACAAGGCCCACGTCCACGGCGTGATGAACCTGAACCTGGCCATCGACGGGCCCGTGCTCGTGGTGGAACTGGTGACGCCGCAGGACAGCGTGGTGGGGCACGAGCGCCGGCCGCGCCCGGGCGCCGAGACCACCGCCGCGGCCGCGGCGCTGGCGCTGCTGAGCGAGGCTCCGCGCTGGCTGCAGCCCGACGCCGCCGCCGGCTGCAGCGCCGGTCCCGTGACGATCGTCCCGGGCAAGCTCGAGGGCCCGGCGCCGGCCGGCGAGAAGGACAGCGGCCACGCCGACGTCGAGGCGCGCGTCGAGTGGCGCTGCCAGGCCCCGGCGGCCCTGAAGGGCGTGGACGTGCTGCTGTTCGACGCCTTCCGCCGCGCCGAGCGCATCGACGTGCAGGTGGCCGGCGGCAGCGGGCCGGCGAAGCAGACCCTGCGCCGCGGGCAGCGGCGGGTTGCGCTGGCGCGTTGAGCGGGCGCAGCGCCCGGGGCACCCGGGCGGGCAGGGCCCGGGCCGGGTGGCGTAAGCTCGCGGCGTGAAGCAACTCCTCGGAATCCTGCTCGTGGCACTCATCCCCTTCCCGGCCGCTGCCGTGGAGGAACCGCGCCACGAGGTCGTGCGCACCCTCGACGAGCGCGTGGAGTTGCGGCGCTACGCGCCGTACGTCGTCGCCGAGGTCGAGCTGGACGCCGACGCGTCCGAGGCCGGCAACCGCGCCTTTCCCATCCTGGCCGGCTACATCTTCGGCAAGAACAAGGGCGAGCGGAAGCTCGAGATGACGGCGCCGGTGACGCAGACCGCCGCGCCCATGAAGATGGCCATGACGGCCCCGGTGACCCAGAGCGCCACCCGCTCGGGCACGCGCGTGCAGTTCGTGCTGCCCGCCAGCGTCACGCTGGCCACCGCCCCCGAGCCGCTGGACCCGCGGGTGCGCCTGCGCGAGGAACCCGCGGCCACCTGGGCCGTCATCCGCTACTCGGGCACCTGGTCGCAGGCGCGCTACGCCGAGCACGTGGCGGCGCTGCGGGCCACGCTGGCCGCGGCCGGCATCGCCACCGAGGGCGAGCCCGTCTGGGCGCGCTACGACGGCCCGATGACGCCCTGGTTCATGCGCCGCAACGAGGTCTGGCTGGCGGTTCGCTGAGCGCCGGCACCAGGCGCTTGAGGGCCTCGAGCACCTGGTTGCGCATCAGCTTCAGCAGGGTCAGCGCGCGGTCGTTCAGGTGCATGGCGTGCGCCTCGTGCTGGTCGCCGTAGAGCATGCCCGCGACCCGGCCGTCGTGGTGAATGGGCAGCAGCACGAAGCTCCCGGCGGCCACCTTCTGCCGGTACCACCCGGGCAAGCGCTGGTCGATCAGCGGATCGGCCGTGTCCGAGATCAGCACGTCGGCCTGCTTCGCGCAGAGCAGGCCGAAGAGGTCGCTCGGTGGCTCCACCGGGATCTCGAAGTGGCGCGACAGCACCACGCCCTTGTGGCCCTGGGCCAGGCGCGGCACCAGCAGCGGCCGTGCGTCGTCGCGCAGGCACAGGATGGCGCGCTGCAGGTCCAGCGCCTTGATCATCCAGCCCAGCGCGGACTCCAACACCTGTTCGGGCGGCGCGGCCTTCTTGTTCATCCGGGCCAGCTGGTCGACGGCGTCGGACAGGTTCTCGGCCAGCGCCTGCCGGTAGGCCGCCGACTTCGGGTCCAGCGGGTTCTTCTTCGGTGGCGGTGCCTGGCCGGCGTCGCTGCGCAAGGCGTCGGGCGGCACGCCCAGGCCGCCCAGCAGGTCGCGCCAGCCGGCCAGCGTCCGCTCGACCTGCGCCGGCAGCGACGCGGCGTCCAGGCCCAGGGGCACCAGCAGGTCGCGCGACCAGCCCAGCAGCGTGTCGCGACGGGCAGCCTCGCGGTCCGCGGGCTCGCCCTCGGCGGGCACCGCCATCAGCCGCTCGGCCAGGTCGTTGCAGGCGGTGTTCAGCACGCGGGCGTACTCGTCGTCGCGCAGGGCCCGGCCGGGGTCGTCGCAGCCCAGGCTGCGCATGACCTGCAGCATGCGGGGCGGCCAGCCCCAGCGCCCGGCGATCTCCAGGCCCAGTTCCTCGAGCGTCAGGCCCCAGGTCCGGCGCGCCAGCACGTCGCGCTGGCGCCGCCGCTCGGCGGAGCCGCGCGGCAGCTCCTGGGCATCGAGCAGGTCGTCGAGCACCTGGATGTCCGGCGCGAAGTGGATGCCGGCCAGCAGGTCGCCCAGGCGCTGGAACAGCGTGGCGATGTAGATGTGGTCGGCGTGCCGGGGGCTGTGGCACAGCTCCTGCGCCAGCGCCGCCGCCAGTTGCGCGCGGGCGAACTCGCGGCGCAGCCGGTCGCCGTCGGCACCCTTGGGCAGGCGGTCGAACATCAGCAGCGAGCCGGCCAGCATGCCGATCGAGTGGAAGCCCATCAGGCTCACCGCGCGGTGCATGCTGGTGATGCTGCCGCCACCCACCGGCGAGTAGTAGGCGGCGTTGATCAGGCGCAGCAGCTTGGACAGCAGCGCCGGGTTGTCGTCGATCAGCGCGGTGAGCGCGCGGGCGTGGGCGTTGTCGTCCCGCGCCACGCGCTGCAGCTGCGTCATCTGCGCCTGCAGGCTGGCGAACTCGGGCTGCTTGTCGATGCTCTGCAGCAGCTTGCCCCGGCGCTGGCGGCGCGCCGCTTCCTCGCGCTCCTCGTCGTCGCCCCGGGGCGCAGCCGGCGGCGCGGCGGGCGGGGTGGCGGGCTGCGCCGTTGGCTGGGGCTCGAGAAGTTCGCTCATGGTCGGCACCGAAGGGGGATCGCGGTCGTGCGGGTCGCACCCCGGCCGCCGCAACGCGCCGGAACCGTCCTCATCGGCCGGTGACCGCGGAACTTGAGCCCCCGGGGCCCGGGGGCGTGCCGGGCCGGTGCGGGCGGGCCCGGCCGTGGCGTCGCCGCTGCGCCCGAATTGCCGAAGGCCGCCGCCGCTTATCGGCCCTTCGCCCGCGGTCCCGCGGCCCAGACTCGCCCGAGCGCAGCCCTGCGCCCCGATCGCCTACGACCGCCCCTCCCCGATGACCAGCGCCGTCAACGAGCCCCTGGCCGCCCCGCCGGCTGCCGCCGCCCCGCCCGCCCCGGCGGGCGCCGCTGCCGCGCCGGACGAGCCGGCGCGCACGCGCTCGCTGGCCTCGGCCCTGAAGCGGGTGCTGGACATCCAGGCCGCGCTGCTGGAGGCACGGTCGCACCGCGAAGGCCTCAGCCGCCTGGCCGGGCTGCTGGCCGAGGCCCTGCACGGGGACGAGGCGGCCGTCGCCCTGTTCGACCGCGGGCGGCTGCGCACCCTGGTGCGCTCGGCCGGCGCTCCCACCGAGCCCGAGCTGCCCGAGGTGCGGGCGCTGCTGGCAGCGATGCACGAGACGCTCGACCAGGGCGCCACGGTGGCCACCCCCGAGACGGGCCTGGAGCCCGTGCCGCGCATCCGGCTGGCCCAGCGCCGATTGATCGGCGACGACGCCGGCTCGGTGGCCTGCGTGCTGCTGCCCGGCCACGCCGGAACCGCGGACGATCCGCTGCAGCCGCGGCAGGCCGCCGGCGTGATCTGCGTGCGCCGCAAGGGCCCGCAGTGCAGGCCGCTGGGCAGCGCCGACGTGGCCTGGCTGGAGCACGTCGCGGCCTTCGCCTCGCCGGTGCTCGGCCTGCTGCGCCAGCGCGAGCGCAGCCTGCGCTGGCGGGCGCAGCGGCGCTGGCGGGCGCTGGCCGGTAATCGGCCCGCCTGGCTGGCCGGCGCCGGCGCGGCGGCCGGTCTGCTGGTGCTGGGCGGCCTCGGCGCCTGGCCGGTGGCGCACGAGGTGGGCGGCCGGGCGCGCGTGGAGGGCGCCGTGCAGCGCGTGCTCGTGGCCCCGGCGGCGGGCTTCCTGAAGCAGGCCCACGTGCGCCCGGGCGACAGCGTGCGCACGGGGCAGGTTCTGGTGGAGCTGGCCGAGGAGGACCTGCGCCTGGAGCAGGAGCGCCTGTCCGCGCAGTCGGTGCAGTTCGAGAGCGCGCTGGCCGAGGCCAACGCCAAGGCCGACCGCGCCCAGGTGATGATCCAGCTCGCCCGGCTGCAGCAGGCCCGCGCGCAGCTGGCCCTGGTGGAGTCGCAGCTCGGGCGCACCCGGCTGCAGGCGCCCTTCGACGCGGTGGTGGTGCAGGGCGACCTCGGCCAGCGCCTGGGCGCCCCGCTGCAGCAGGGCGAGGAACTGCTGGTGCTGGCGCCCGAGGGCCGCTACCGCGTCATCGTCGAGGTGGGCGAGGACGACGTGGCCCGCGTGCGCCCCGGGCAGCCGGGCGAGCTGATGCTGGCCGCGCTGCCCTGGAAGACGCTGGCGCTGGAGGTGCGCCACGTCTCGCCCATGGCCAAGGCCGTGGAGGGGCGCAACGTCTTCGAGGTCGAGGCCGAGGTGCTGGATCCGCCGGCCGAGCTGCGCCCGGGGCTGTCGGGCAGCGGCCGCGTCGTCGTGGGCGAGCGCGGCCTGGCGACCGGCTGGCTCGCCGACCTGGCCGCCGCGTCGCGGCGCCTGTGGTGGCGCCTGTGGGGCTGAACGCCTGGGCGGCGCCGGCCGCCGATGCCGGCGACCTCGCGCCGCTGCTGTCGGAGCAGTGGTTCCGCGTCGCCGAGTTGCGGCCGCGCCTGCACGACGGCGTGCGGGCCGACCGCATCCTCGTGCGCGGCCACCCCTGGGTGGTGCTGGCCTCGCCCGATGGCCAGCGCCGCGTGCGCCTGGACATGGCCGCCTACGCGCTGGCCGGCCGCTGCGACGGCCGGCTGACGCTGCAGCAGCTGTGGGACATCCTGCTGCGCGAGCACCGCGACGATGCCCCCACGCAGGACGAGCTCGTGCTGCACGTGATGCACCTGTACCGCGAGGGCTTCCTGGCCTTCGACACCGAGCCCGACTTCGGCGCCATGGCGCCGCTGGAGGCCGGCGCCCCGCGCCCCACGCCGGCCACGCGGGGCTCGCTGCTGGCCTGGCGGCTGCCGCTGGGCAGCCCGCAGCGCTGGCTGCAGCCGCTGCAGCCGCTGGGGCGGCTGCTGTTCAGCCGCGGCGGCGCCGTCGCCTTCGCCCTGCTGATGGTGCTGGGGCTGTCGGCCACGGTGCAGCAGGCCGGCCTGGTGGCCGAGTTCACCGGCCGCTGGCTGCAAAGCCCGCACGTGCTGCTGATGACCTGGCTGGCCTTCCCGGTGCTGAAGCTGCTGCACGAGACGGCGCACGCGCTGGCGGTGGGCCGCCACGGCGGCGTCGTGCCGCAGTGGGGCTTCACGCTGCTGGTGTTCACGCCGGTGCCCTACGTCGATGCCAGCGCCGCCGAGGGCTTCGCGGCCCAGCGTGCCCGCTTCGTCGTCAGCGCCGCCGGCGCGATGGCCGAGCTGTCGGTCGCCGCGCTGGCCATCGCCGCGTCCACGCTGCTGCAGCCCGGGCTGCTGCGCGACCTGTTGCTCGTCGTGTTCGTGCTGGGGGCGCTGAGCTCGCTGCTGGTCAACGCCAACCCGCTGCTGCGCTTCGACGGCTACCACGCGCTGTGCGACGCGATGCAGCTGCCCAACCTGGCCTCGCGCAGCGCCCGCCACTGGCGGCGGCTGGCCGCCCGTGCCCTTGGCCTGGCGGCCGAGCCGGCCTGGCCCGCCGCCCGCGGCGAGATCGGCTGGTGGTGGTTCTACGCGCCGGCCTCGCTGGCCTGCCGCATCGTGCTCTCGGTGGGCATCGCCGCCTGGATCGGTGCCCAGCACTTCTGGGCCGGCGTGGCCATCGCCGCGCTGCTGGCCTGGGGGCTGGTGCTGCAGCCGGCGCTGCGCGGGCTTCGCGTCCTGGGCGGGCTGCAGCTGGAGCCCGAGCGCGCCGGCCGCAGCCGGCGGCGCCTGCTGGCGGCGCTGGCCTCCTTCGCGCTGCTGCTGGCCGTGCCGGTGCCCGACGTGAGCCTGGTGCGCGGCGTGGTGTGGCCGCCCGACGACGCCATGGTGCGTGCGCAGGCCCCGGGCTTCGTCGACGAGGTGCTGGCCCGCGACGGCCAACCCGTGCGCGCGGGCGACGTGCTCGCGCGGCTGTCCAACCCCGCGCTGCAGGCCGAGGCCATCGACGCCGAGGCGCGGCTGGCCGCGCTCGAGGTGGAGCTGCACCAGGCCTATGCCGAGGACCCCGCGCGGGCCCAGCGCGTGCGCCAGGAGATCGACGCCGCCACCGCGGCCCGCGAGCGCGTCGCGGGCCGCGTCGAGCACCTGCTGCTGCGCGCACCGGCGGACGGCCGGCTGAGCCTGCCGCAGGCGCAGGACCTGCCCGGCCGCCACCTCGCGCAGGGCGCGGTCGTGGGCACGCTGCTGCGCAGC
The DNA here is from genome assembly GCA_903828235.1 of uncultured beta proteobacterium. GTDB lineage: Bacteria > Pseudomonadota > Gammaproteobacteria > Burkholderiales > Burkholderiaceae_C > Rubrivivax. The sequence goes on from CAIKLM010000011.1 coordinate 31,656, forward strand.
GAGGCCGCCGGCGATCCCGCCAGCGCCCCCGCCGGCCGCTGGCAGGTGCTGGTGGCCATGCAGGCCGAGCAGGCCACCGAGCGGGTGGCGCCGCGCGAGGGAGCCATCGCCGTCGACCTGGGCCTGCCGGGCGTGCCCGGCGTCGCCGCCACGCTGCAGCGCGACGCGCGCGCGGCCGGCCGGCAGCTGCCCAGCGCCGCGCTGGCCGACCGCTTTGGCGGCCCCGTGGTCACCGACCCGGCCGACACCCGCGGCCTGACCGCCGCGCGCGACCTGGTGCTGCTCACGCTGTCCGTGCCCGCGCCGGCCGGCGCCGAGCGGCCCCCCGTGGGCAAGCGCGTGTGGGTGCGCTTCGACCACGGCCACCGCGCCCTGGGGGCCTTGCTGGCGCGCCGCGCGCAGCAGTCGGTGCTGGTGCACTTCGCGCCCTGGCGCTGAAGGCGGGGCTGGCGTGTCCGCGCAGCTGCCGGCCCCCTACGTCCAGCGCCCCGACACGCGGGCCGAGGCCTCGCTGGGCCTGGGCGCCTGGCTGGCGCGCCGGCTGCAGGGCCGCGCGCTGCGCGCGCTGGGCGAGGCCGAGTCGCGGCTGGCCGGTGTGAATCGCCACGCCGGGCGGGCGCGCGCCCTGTGGCAGGCGCTGCAGGCCGACGCCGCCGGCCCGCGCCCCCTGGCCGCGGCCGAGGTGGCCCGGCTGCGCGCCACG